>CALZUQ010000033.1 GCA_945829425.1 uncultured bacterium
CAAATGTTTTTTTATTTCCTTGAAAACCTTAACAGTTTCATCAGATTCCTGACAACTCAAATAATATACTTCGTCTTTTTTCGTAACAATTCGTATAAAACAAGAATCAGAATGAGTAAACAACATTATATGTGAATCATCTTGAGTAATGAAATTACCCAATCTGGTATATCCTACAGCAAAACCATTAGAGCGAAACTTTATTTCTGGCAAATTACTCTTTAGTCCAATCTCTTTAATGTCTCTATATGATATGTTGGTGCCATATAATCCGTTAATAACTAATTCATCTTGGTTCGTAACAATATCTAAATTACCATTACCATGATAGGAAACTGCCAATAATCCAAATAATTCAAATAAAACACAAATAGAAACAATTGTAACTATTAAACCATTTTTATTACTGCTCCCTGTGTAATTAGATCTATTTTTTTTACTATATGCGTACACAATCCCAAGAGGAACTGGTAAAGACACCAATAAAGAGAATATCAGGATATTCTCAAAGCAAACAGCAACGATTCCACCAATTAAAGTTAAGATGTTGCCGATGACAATCATTCGGCACAACAAATTAACCCAGTTTAATTTTTCAACAATTTCATTTTCAGAACCCTCCAATTTGAATCCGGAAATTTTCTCGGGATGCTTTCTTATAAAGAACACTATGACAAAATTTATTACAACCACAAGAAATAAAAAAAACAAGAAAATAATATTATTACTCATAAATTCAAAATTTGTTTTTATTAAGATTTTCTTTTTAACTTTACTAAAGTTTGACTAAATGATCTCGGAGCAAAGGTACACAATATTTATCTTACTCCAAAACGGAACGAAGAAAAAAGACATCGCCAAGGCAATAAATGTAAGTCCATCCACTGTTTCACGCGAAATAAAGCGCAACAACGGTCATAATGGGCTTTATAACTGGGAAACGGCTCAACGCAACGTTGTATACCGTAAACGTAGGAAACCAGGCAATCACGGCATCAGTGATGCCGTGAAGAACGAAGCTGTCCGCCTTCTTAAGGAGGAACAATGGTCTCCCGTACAGATTTCCGGCTATCTTACTAAGCAAGAGATACATATCTCGCATGAAACCATATACCGCATTATACGAAAGGACAAGCGTAATGGAGGTTCTCTATACAAGAACTGCTGTCATAGACTCAAACATCGGGCGCGTCCTGTTGGCGGAAAGAGCATATCCATACCTAACCGTATAAGCATCAGTGAACGACCTGCCGAAGCTGACGGCAAGCGCTTTGGAGACTTTGAAATGGATACAATAGTGGGAAAGGATGGACATGGAGCAATTGTAACACTCACAGAAAGGAGCACCAATATGCTGTTCATGAGGAAACTGAACAAGGGTAAGAATGCTGAGGAACTCGCACGAACTGTGATACATTTGCTCGCACCATTCAAAGGCAGCGTAAAATCCATCACAAAGGATAACGGAACGGAATTCGCATGTCATGAAATGATAGCAAAGAGCATCAGGACAAACGTGTATTTCGCTGATCCGTACTCGTCATGGCAGAAAGGAGCCGTTGAGAATATTAATGGACTCATCAGGCAATACATTCCAAAGGTAACTTCATTCTCGAACGTCAGTCATCAACAAATATCTAAGATTATGCACAAAATTAATACAAGACCAAGAGAAAAACTCAAATTCTCAACGCCAAGAGAGCGCTTTTACGAAAAGTTATTGTAAAT
Organism: uncultured bacterium; assembly: GCA_945829425.1. Taxonomy (GTDB): domain Bacteria; phylum Bacteroidota; class Bacteroidia; order Bacteroidales; family Bacteroidaceae; genus Prevotella. The sequence continues at coordinate 1,729 of CALZUQ010000033.1, forward strand.
TTGCACTTGCTAGTTGAATCCGCGAACCGCAGAATACATAATGACAGCCAAAAGGTTGTTTCCAAAGGCTCTACGTCATACAAACCCAAAGATTTCGGCTAATAGCAGCACCGCAAAGCTGCAAAATGTCATTTCACATAACCTGTCATACGCTTTCAGAATGGTTTGCTTGACGCTTTAATCTTTTTTTATATAAAATGTTTTGCCGTCTCTGCTAATTACACTACCTTTGCAACGACAATACCATGACAATTGGCAAGAAAACCATGCCTGTCTTTCTGAAGCTGACTTTTATTACCTTAACAATTTAATAATAATATCATGTATAACGACTTTCAAAAACATTTGTCAGAAGAACTTGCTTCTATAGCAGAGGCAGGACTCTACAAGAACGAACGACTAATATGCTCTTCTCAGGGGGCGGAGATTACCGTTGCAGGAAAGACCGTGCTTAACTTCTGTGCCAACAACTACCTTGGCCTCGCAAACCATCCCGCGCTAATAGAGGCGGCGAAAAAGGCCATGGACGAGAGAGGCTACGGAATGTCATCCGTACGATTCATATGCGGCACACAAGACAGGCATAAAGAGCTGGAGAAGGCTATCGCCGACTTCTTCGGAACGGAAGACACCATACTCTATGCTGCATGTTTCGATGCTAACGGCGGAGTTTTCGAACCGCTTCTCGGTCCTGACGATGCTATCATTTCTGACGCTCTGAACCACGCCTCCATAATTGACGGCGTGCGCCTGTGCAAAGCACAGCGCTTCCGATATGCCAATGCCGACATGGCCGACCTTGAGGAGCAGCTTAAGGTTGCTCAGAAATGCCGTTTCCGCATAATAGTGACTGACGGCGTGTTCTCCATGGACGGCAACGTCTGTCCTCTCGACAAAATCTACGACCTGGCAGAAAAATATAACGCCATGGTCATGGTCGACGAGTCACACTCTGCCGGAGTGGTTGGAAAGACAGGACGGGGCGTAACAGAACTATACGGGCTGCGTGGCAAGATAGAGATTATTACAGGCACGTTGGGAAAGGCCTTCGGAGGTGCCGTAGGCGGCTTTACGACAGGACGTAAGGAAATCATCGACATGCTGCGCCAGCGTTCACGTCCGTACCTCTTCTCCAACTCTCTCCCTCCTATGGTCGTTGCTGCAGGAATAAAGATGTTCCAAATGATGAACGAGACAAACGAACTTCAGGACAAACTCCACGCCAACACAGATTATTTCCGCGAGAAGATGCTTGCCGCTGGATTTGACATCAAGCCAACACAGTCGGCGATATGCGCCGTAATGCTCTACGACGCCAAGCTGTCGCAGGTCATGGCATCACGACTGCAGGAAGAGGCTATCTACGTCACGGGATTTTTCTATCCTGTCGTACCTAAAGACCAGGCACGCATTCGTGTGCAGATATCTGCTGCCCATGAGCGTGAACATCTGGACAGATGTATAGCCGCCTTCACAAAGATAGGCAAAGAGCTGGGGGTTATAAAGTAATTGGGAAAACACTATCGTTATGAAAGCATTAGTCAAGAAAGAACCACAGAAAGGTATATGGATGCAGGACGTTCCTATACCGCAAGTAGGAGTAAACGATGTACTGATAAAGATACGCAAGACAGCTATATGCGGAACAGACCTGCATATATACAAATGGGACGAATGGAGCCAGAAGACAGTAAAGACTCCTATGACTCTCGGTCATGAATATGTAGGCGTGGTAGCCGACGTGGGACCCGGTGTACAGAATATCAAGGTGGGAGACAGAGTGACAGGAGAGGGCCATATCGCCTGCGGACATTGCCGTAACTGCCGACGCGGAAAACTACATATCTGCGAGAACAGCATCAGCGTGGGTGTCAACCGCGACGGAGCCTTTGCTGAGTATCTGTGCATTCCTGAGTCAAACGTCGTGAAACTCGACAAACGTATCTCTGACGACGTAGCTGCCATCATGGACCCCTTCGGCAACGCAACGCACACAGCACTTGCCTTCCCACTGCTTGGAGAGGACGTGCTGATAACAGGAGCCGGACTCATAGGCACTATGGCAACAGCGATAGCACGCTATGCCGGAGCAAAAAACGTGATTGTAACTGACCTCAACGACTACAGGCTCGACATTGCAAGGAAAATGGGTGCCACATTCACAGTAAACGCAACAAAGGGCGAAACGATAGAAGGTGCCATGAAACAGTTGGGAATATCAGGCTTCGACGTAGGTCTTGAGATGTCGGGCTCGCCAGTGGCGTTCCGTGATATGGTGGCACACATGTATAACGGTTCTCATATAGCACAGCTCGGAATACTGCCGCCTACGACAACCGTCGACTGGAGTGAGATAATCTTCAAAGCCTTGACAATAAAAGGCATCTACGGTCGCCAGATGTGGGAGACATGGTATAAGATGCAGCAAATGCTCATCTCTGGTCTTGACCTCACACCGGTCATAACACATCATTTCCATATCGACGATTTCCAGAAAGGCTTCGACGTCATGGAGTCAGGACTGTGTGGAAAGGTTATACTCAACTGGGAAGAGGAGGCGTAGAGACTACGGTCAAAGGCTGTACCTTAACCTTTGACATTTACCCTAAGGTGGGTTCTACAAATGCTCTTTAACAATAATATCGGCTGCATTTAAGCTCGTTAAATGCAGCCGATAGACTACGTATTGACAGACGACATAGGCGAAGACATGTGGCTGCCTCTGTCTGACGACGCTTATTTATGCTTGCGGTTCGCCCTCTGCTGGCGGTATTTCGCCTTCTGCATGGCAGAGCCGGAGCCGTGAGCGCCTGTGATATATTTCTTTTTTTTCGCTTTGGTCTTCACCTTGCCATCGTCTTTCTTACGTTCCCCGCCACGGCCAAAGCTTATGCCGTTTTGCAGGATGAGGTCGAAATCGTCCATAGATAAGGCGTATTTATTAATGATGGAAAAGGCGCACGCCGGTAAACGCCATGGTTATGCCGTACTTGTCGCATGTCTCAATGACGTTGTCGTCGCGTACGGAGCCTCCGGCCTGTGCGATATACTCCACTCCCGACTTATGTGCGCGCTCGATATTGTCGCCGAAGGGGAAGAACGCATCGGAACCGAGAGCTACACCGGTGTTTTGGGCTATCCATGCCTTCTTCTCCTCACGTGTGAGAGGCTCCGGCTTCTCTGAGAAGAACATCTGCCATGTCCCTTCCGCCAACACGTCGTCGTAGTCGTCGGAAATATACACATCGATGGTGTTGTCACGGTCGGCACGTCGTATGCCGTCCTTCCATGGGAGGTTCATGACCTTCGGACACTGTCGCAGCCACCAGATGTCCGCCTTGTTGCCTGCAAGGCGTGTACAATGTATGCGGCTCTGCTGTCCTGCACCTATTCCTATGGCTTGTCCGTCCTTGACATAGCATACGGAGTTTGACTGGGTGTATTTCAGCGTGATGAGCGCTATGATGAGGTCACGCTTCGCTGCCTCGGTGAAGTTCTGCGCCTTTGTAGGAATATTAGCGAAGAGAGCGTCGTCAGCAAGGTTTATCTCGTTCCGTCCCTGCTCAAACGTTATGCCGAAGCATTGCTTTGTCTCTACCGGCTCAGGAACGTAAGTAGGGTCGATCTTTATGACGTTATACGTACCCTTGCGTTTCTCGCGGAGTATCTCAAGAGCCTCCGGGGTGAAGTCAGGTGCTATAACGCCGTCGGAGACCTCACGCTTTATGATAAGCGCCGTAGCCTCGTCACATGTGTCGGAAAGCGCGATGAAGTCGCCGTAAGACGACATACGGTCTGCTCCGCGAGCAGCGGCATAAGCTGACGCAATAGGTGTCAGGGGCACCTTTATGTCATCTACGAAATACACTTTCTTCAGCGTGTCGCTGAGAGGCAGTCCTACAGCTGCACCTGCTGGGCTGACGTGTTTGAAGCTCGCTGCCGCAGGAAGCCCTGTAGCGGCCTTTAACTCTTTTACCAACTGCCATGAGTTCAGTGCGTCAAGGAAATTGATATACCCCGGACGACCGTTGAGCACCTCAATAGGCAGTTCACCCTCTTTCATGAAAATACGTGAGGGTTTCTGGTTCGGATTACATCCGTACTTTAACTGTAACTCTTTCATTATATATGGAAAAAAATGGTTTCTTGCGGCAAAATTACAAAAAAAAAATGACATTATGTCTCTTTTGTCAGATAAAAAGAATACCTTTGCATAAAAATTGACAACAGACAACATGAAACGGGACATAAAACTGCTTCTCACACAGGTAGAGAAGAAACTTGTAAGGAAGCTCAACGAACGTCCGTCGCAAGAGACGCTCAACAAGCTTGCGCTCTTTGTAGGCTTCCAGGACTGGGAGAGTTTTCAGAAAGAGATACACGAGAAACGAGAGGACAACCATGACGGAACATCTGACACTCTATGAGCTGAACAGCCTCGTACATGACGTCGTAGAGCGTTTTCTACCTAAAGCGTTATGGGTAGAGGCGGAAATTTCGGAAGCCAACGAGCGCAGGGGGCATCTTTTCCTTGAACTGATAGAGAAAGACGCTGACGACCTGACACCGAAGGCACGCGCCCAGGCGAAATGCTGGGCTTCGCAATGGGAATACCTGAAAAGACATTTCGAAAGCGTGACACGCCAGAAACTCTCGGCTGGCATGAAGGTGCTGCTGAAGGTAAGCCCAAACTTCCATACTGCCTATGGCTTCTCATGGATAATAACCGGCATAGACCCTACATTCACCCTTGGAGACATGGCACGGAGGAGGCTGGAGATAATAGCACAGCTGAAGAGCGAGGGGGTCTTCGACATGCAGCGCCACCTGTCGCTGCCGCTTTTCTGCCAGCATATCGCGGTAATCTCAAGCGAGAGTGCGGCAGGTTATGGAGACTTCTGCCGTCAGCTTCACGACAACGAGCAAGGCTACGCCTTCGAGACGACACTTTTCCCGGCATACATGCAGGGAGAGAAAGTAGCGGAAAGCATCATAGCAGCCCTCGACAGCATATACACCACGGGGAGCCGGTATGACTGTGTGGTGATAATACGCGGAGGCGGAGCGACGAGCGACCTCGCGGCTTTCGACAACCTCGCCTTGGCGGAAAACGTGGCAAACTTCCCGCTGCCCGTTATAACCGGCATAGGTCACGACCGTGACGAGTGCATACTTGACATGATCTCTCACGTAAGAGTGAAGACACCTACCGCCGCAGCAGCATATCTCATATCTAATCTTGACGATGTAGCGAAGAGAATAGACACCATGGCAGACCGTGCGGCGAAGACAGCGGCAAGGCGAATAGAGTGCGAGAGATTGCGCATAGAGACATTACACAACCGCATACCGGTAATCTTTGCCCTTGTGAAACACCGTGAGAGCAACAAGATTGACCTTATAGCACGGCGCATGGAGAGCGCAATGCGACAAACGACGCAGGGGGAGCGTCACCGAATAGAAATGCTGTCGAAACGCCTCGTAACAGCCATGGGACAAAAGACTGAGCGGGAACGTCATCGCCTCAGCCTCCTCACGCAACGCACAGCGTCTCTTGACCCTCAGCAGATTCTGCAACGCGGATATTCCATGACGTTAGTAAGAGGGAAAATCGTTTCCGACGCTTCGCTCATGGCTGATGGAGAGATAATGGAGACACGCCTTGCCAAAGGCACTGTGACCTCAAGGAAGATATAGGGAAGGCACGTCAGTGATTGGCACGCCTCACGTAAGAAACGCTATCAGGGAGAATACACCTAAATTTATATATTAAAAAAATTACATACGTATGAGCGAGATAAAATACGAAAAGGCCATTACCGAGCTTGAAGAAATAGTGAGCAAAATGGAGTCTGGACAGATGGATCTCGACGACATCACCGCCAACCTCAAAAAGGCACAGAAACTAATAACGCTATGTAAGAACCGTCTGACAAAGACCGACGACGAGATACAGAGGATTTTACTCGGTGGAGAGAATAAGACTGACGAATAACCACATCTTCAAAACACCACAGACGGGAAACAGGAAAACATGCCAAGACTGTAAAAAAGGTGATGCGTAACAGGAAAAACAGCACACTTTTTACGTAAAATAGCATTTTTCCTTTCATTTCTTTGGATATTCAGATAATTTGATGTAATTTTGCAAACATCATTAGGAAATACCGTAAGATAATAAGGAAAAAGAAACATTTAAAGGATACTCAAAATGAATGATTTTGATTGGTCAGGTTTAGGTTTTGGCTATCACAAAACCAACTATAACGTACGCTGCTACTACCGCAACGGAAAATGGGGAGAGATAGAAATCTGTTCAGAAGAATATATAAACATGCACATGGCTGCGACATGTCTGCATTACGGCCAGGAGGCTTTCGAGGGACTGAAGGCTTACAGGTGTCCAGACGGGAAAGTCAGGGTGTTCAGGTCTGAAGAGAATGCAGCACGCCTGCAGTCAACATGCCGCGGCATAATGATGCCTGAAGTCTCCACGGAGATGTTCAACGAAATGGTAGACAAGGTGGTACGTCTCAATCAGGAATTCATACCGCCTTACGAAAGTGGAGCGACGCTGTATGTACGTCCGCTCCTTGTCGGCTTGACGGCACAAGTAGGTGTTCACCCCGCTACGGAATATATGTTCCTCATCTTCGTGACACCTGTAGGACCATACTTCAAGGGTGGCTTCTCGACTAACCCTTACGTCATAATACGTGACCACGACCGAGCCGCACCTCTCGGAACAGGCATTTACAAAGTCGGGGGCAACTACGCAGCATCACTCTACGCCAACGACAAGGCGCATAAGCTGGGATACGCTTGCGAGTTCTATCTCGACGCAAGGGAGAAGAAATATATCGACGAATGCGGAGCAGCAAACTTCTTCGGAATAAAAGACAACACATACGTCACACCGAAGTCAACATCCATACTGCCGTCGATAACGAACAAGTCACTCATGCAGTTGGCTGAAGACTGCGGCATGAAGGTAGAACGCAGACAGATTCCGGAAGAGGAATTGGAGACATTCAGCGAGGCGGGAGCATGCGGCACAGCAGCCGTTATTTCTCCTATCTCACGAATTGACGACATAGAGACAGGAAAGTCGTATGTGTTCGGAGAGAAACCAGGACCAGTATGCGAGATGCTGTATAACAAGCTTCGCAACATACAGTATGGCATAGAGGAGGACAAACACGGCTGGACCCGTGTAGTAATAGGATAAAGGCCGGGGAGCAACAGGCCCACCCATAGATTACTTCTAACCTACCTATAAAGAAAAGAAAATGAAAAAAATCAGTGAGTACAAAAAAGAGGCTCTCAAAGCTTTGGAGGGCAATTGGGGAACAGGTGTAGCACTTTATTTCTGCTATTTGGTCTGTGCATCAGTGCTTTCTGTCGGCTCGTCGTTTATGCTGTCTCCTCTCGGATCAGCATGGGAAATGATTAGCAACCTGAGCATGCTTATCCTCATTCCGATGGTCATGGCGATAATGGTGGCATTCCTGAGAATACTGCGTGGAAACACTGTTTCGCTGAAGGAACTTTTCGCATATTACAATTGGCGTGTGTGGACGACAATCTTACTCAAGTATGTATATATCCTCCTATGGACTTGCCTGCTCATTATACCGGGTATTGTAAAGGCATACTCTTACGCACTTACGGAGTATATCCTGCTTGACGACCCTTCGCTGAAGAACAATGAGGCGATAGAGAAAAGTATGGAGATGATGAAAGGCAAGAAGATGAAAATGTTCCTGCTCGACCTCTCCTTCATAGGCTGGATTCTCCTGTCATACCTCACCCTCGGTCTCGGTTTCTTCCTCCTCACGCCATATATGTACACAGCAAGGGCATCGTTCTACGAGGACCTGAAGGCAGAGATGAATGTCGGAGTAATAGAAGAGCAGACAATATAAGCAGGTACCTACATACAGTCAGTTCAGAACAAAAGCAGAAACCCACCATATACACTGAACCATAAATGTCAAAAGGAAAACTGGCGAAATTCGCCGACATGGAGAGATATGAAAATGTCTTCCAATACCCATATTCTGTTGTCGACAATGTCCCCTTCGAAATGAAGGGGCTTTGGCGGCAACAGTTTTTCATGAACACAAACCCAATCGTACTTGAAATGGGATGCGGAAAGGGAGAGTACACCGTAGAACTGGCGCGTCTCTTCCCTGAAATGAACTTCATAGGCGTAGACATAAAGGGCGCAAGAATGTGGACAGGAGCGACCATGGCTCTTAAAGAAGGCCTGAAGAACGTGGCCTTTCTACGTACAAGCATAGAGATAATAGACCGTTTCTTCGGTGTCGATGAGGTGCAAGAGATATGGCTGACATTCTCTGACCCGCAGATGAAAAACCCACGGAAAAGACTTACCTCAACATATTTCATGGAGAGATACCGCAGGTTTCTCACTGACAACGGCATAGTACACCTCAAGACTGACTCAAACTTCCTCTTCGAATACACGTCGTATATGGTTGACCATAACAACCTGCCGCTGCTCTTCCGCACAAGAGACCTCTACCACGAAGAGGGGCTCGACGACAAGACACGAGAGATTCTATCCATACAGACGTACTACGAGAAAATGTGGTTAGAGAGGGGACTGAACATAAAATACCAGAAATTCCTCCTCCCTCACTCCGCAACGCTCTCTGAACCAGAGGTGGAGATAGAGCTTGACGACTACCGCTCGTATCGGCGTGACAAACGCTCATCGTTAGAAAAAGCAAGATAAAGACGGTACTTGAATGTCACAGGCATATAATACGGATAAAAAAAAGAGGACGCGCAAGAAGTCCTGAGAGTTATTTTTCGTTAAGAAATTTGGTGTTGACAGAAAAATAGTATATCTTTGCAACCAATACACTCGGGGGTGCCGCAAAGGGAGTAACGGAGAAACAGAAACCCTGCCCAAGGCGGCTGAGATTATACCCATTGACCTGATGCAGATAACGCTGCCGTAGGAAATGAGCACAAAGAGAGAAAACACAGGAAGGCCGTAAGCCTTCTCCCTCGGGTAATGACGCTTGCGTCGTTATCCGTTTTTTTTAGAACTATTTCGAAGAAGAGAAGACACATGAGAATTACAGTCAACAACAAAGAGACAGAGACTGCAGCACAAAACCTGGCTGAGCTCGCAGCGGAACTGTCACTGCCGGAGAAGGGCGTGGCAATGGCAATAGGCACACAAATGGTGCAGAGGGCAGAATGGGCGGCAACGCCACTGTGTGACGGGGCAAGCATAATAATCATTAAGGCTGCATGCGGAGGATAGAGAGTGTTACAGTTTATATCACATTATAACGAGAAGTATAGCTACCTTGACTCCATAGGCATGGCTCTTGAAGGCGGATGCCGGTGGATACAACTTCGCATGAAGGATGCACAGAAGGAAGAGATACGCCATACCGCCCTTGTGGCGCAACGCATGTGCCGTGAGGCGGGAGCAACCTTCGTCATCGATGACCATGTCATGATCGTAAAGGAAATCGGGGCCGACGGAGTTCATCTCGGGAAAAACGACATGCCCATATCTGAAGCAAGGAAAATACTCGGCAAAGACGTTATTATAGGCGGCACGGCGAACACCTTCGAAGACATTTTACACCATTGGAGAGACGGAGCAGACTATATTGGCTGTGGCCCTTTCCGCTTCACGACGACGAAAAAAGGTCTCGCACCAGTCTTGGGACTGGAGGGGTACTATGAAATGACACGAAGGATGAAGGCTGAAGGCATAACGCTGCCTATTGTAGCAATAGGGGGCATAACGGCAGATGACATACCAGACATAATGGCTACAGGGGTGACAGGAGTAGCAATAAGCGGTACGGTACTGAGAGCGGAAAGCCCAGCTTCTGAAATGAGACGGCTGAAAACACTCTTGGAGGAAACATCAATTATTACTTCTAACCGGACAACAGGGCTTAAGGTATAGGCTCCTGATATCAAAAGGTTAATATTTACGGATTGACGTATAACATAACGAATTAACAGAACACACCTAAACAGAACACACCTAAAAGAAATATTTATGAGCAAATTGGTTATTGCAGGCAGGGAATTTAATTCCCGTCTGTTTCTCGGAACGGGAAAATTCAACAACAACGCCATAATGGCTGAAGCCATAAAGGCAAGCGCTACGGAGATGGTCACCGTAGCCATGAAACGTGTGGAACTGGACGACAAGGACGATGACCTCCTGACACACATAACACAGAACGCAGGAATACAGCTGCTGCCAAACACCTCGGGGGTAAGAAACGCCGAGGAGGCGGTGTTCGCAGCACAGATGTCGCGTGAGGCTTTCGGCACCAATTGGCTGAAACTGGAGATACACCCTGACCCACGCTATCTGCTTCCGGACTCAGTAGAAACGCTGAAGGCCACAGAGCAGTTGGTGAAAATGGGCTTCGTCGTGCTGCCATATTGTCAGGCAGACCCTACGCTGTGTAAACATTTAGAGGAGGCGGGAGCAGCAACAGTAATGCCCTTGGCTGCTCCTATAGGTACAAACAAAGGACTGCGCATGAAGGACTTCCTGCAGATAATTATTGAGCAAGCTACGGTACCTGTCGTGGTAGATGCCGGAATAGGAGCACCAAGCCATGCGGCGGAAGCCATGGAGATGGGAGCAGACTGCTGCCTTGTAAATACCGCCATTGCCGTAGCAGGAAACCCAGTAGAAATGGCTACAGCATTCAAGGAGGCTGTGATTGCAGGACGAAGGGCTTATGAGGCAGGGTTGGGAACTGTCAGCGACTGCGCTGAAGCAAGTTCTCCACTGACCTCGTTCCTGAACCTCTGACGCCTTGCACCACATAAAATGGCTGGTTCTAAGGCTACGCAACATTGTATTGCAACTTACAGGAACCTAACGAATATTTTACACGGGGCTTTATGAAATGGGGACAAAACACCTCACCCAAGACCCTTCAAAACATTTTTTCTTATGCCTAACGACAACAAAGCTTACGCCAAGAGAGAGAAGGCGTATATGTCGGGAAAGATATTCCCGTACATAAAGGTAGGAATGACAAAGGTAAACCTCACACCTACCGTAACGAAAGACAAGAACGGTGTGCCACATACCGAGCCTAACGCACCGGTATATATTTATGACACGAGCGGGCCGTTTTCTGACCCGGATATCGAGGTGGACCTGAAGAAAGGACTGCCCCGGATGCGTGAAGAATGGATACTCGGCAGAAACGACACAGAGCAGCTGAGCGAGGTGACAAGCGAATACGGCAAGCAACGACTGGCAGACAAGTCGCTTGACAGTCTTCGCTTTGAACATATTCAACTGCCACGGCGAGCAAAGGAAGGCAAGGCGATAACGCAGATGGCCTACGCCAAGGCGGGAATAATAACACCGGAAATGGAGTATGTGGCAATAAGGGAGAACATGAACTGCGAGGAGCTTGGAATAAAGACACACATCACACCGGAATTCGTGAGAGAGGAAATAGCACGCGGAAGAGCCGTGCTGCCTGCAAACATCAACCACCCGGAGTCGGAACCAATGATTATAGGACGTAACTTCCTCGTAAAGATAAACACCAACATCGGCAACTCCGCCACAACATCGTCGATAGAAGAGGAGGTGGACAAGGCGGTATGGTCGTGTAAATGGGGCGGAGACACGCTCATGGACCTTTCTACGGGAGACAACATCCACGAGACACGCGAATGGATTGTGAGAAACTGTCCCGTACCGGTAGGCACAGTGCCTATATACCAGGCATTGGAGAAGGTAAACGGAAGGGTGGAAGACCTCTCATGGGAGGTGTTTAAGGACACACTTATAGAACAATGTGAGCAGGGCGTGGACTATTTCACCATACATGCCGGAATACGTCGGCAGAACGTACACCTTGCCGACACACGACTCTGCGGCATAGTAAGCCGTGGCGGCTCGATAATGAGCAAATGGTGTCTCATACACGACAAGGAATCATTCCTTTACGAGCATTTCGACGACATTTGCGACATTGTGGCGCAATATGATGTCGCATTGTCGCTCGGCGACGGACTGCGTCCGGGATGTACCGCCGACGCTAACGATGCAGCACAGTTTGCAGAACTGGACACCATGGGTGAGCTGGTGACAAGGGCATGGGCGAAGAACGTACAGGCTTTTATCGAGGGACCGGGACATGTGCCAATGCATAAGATACGCGAGAATATGGAGCGACAGCTCGACCACTGCCATGAGGCTCCGTTCTACACCCTCGGCCCTATCGTGACAGACATCGCACCGGGCTACGACCATATCACAAGTGCCATAGGAGGAGCACAGATAGCATGGCTTGGAACAGCGATGCTGTGCTACGTGACTCCTAAGGAACATCTTGCACTGCCAAACCGTGAAGATGTAAGAACTGGCGTGGTGACATATAAAATAGCAGCACATGCAGCAGACCTCGCAAAGGGGCATCCCGGAGCACAGATACGCGACAATGCGCTATCGAAAGCACGCTTCGACTTCAGATGGCGCGACCAGTTCCACCTCTCTCTCGACCCGGAGCTGGCATTAAAATACTTTGAGGAAGCGGGACATACCGACGGAGAATACTGCACAATGTGCGGGCCGAACTTCTGCGCTGCAAAACTTACCCACGACCTCCGCAAGCTATAAGGCGATAGCCCCACGTTAAAATAACGAGCAGAAGCTATAAAGACGATGGACACTACGTTTACAAACGAACAGAAGAGGAGATACAGCCGCCATATAGTGCTAAAAGGTATAGGGCCTGAGGGACAGAGGCGTCTGCTTGACGCGAAGGTACTCATTGTAGGTGCGGGGGGACTTGGCTCTCCCCTCGCCCTATACCTTGCTGCCGCCGGCATAGGGACCTTGGGCATTGCCGACGGCGACACGGTATCGCTGACAAACCTGCAAAGACAGGTGATACACACCTCACACGACGTTGGGAGAGCAAAGGTTGACTCGGCAGAAGAGCATATCAAGGCGTTGAACCCAGACGTGAAGATAATAAAATATGAGGAGTATCTCACGGAGGACAACATAGCCGAAACGGTAAGGGACTATGACTTCATAATAGACGGAACGGATAATTTTTCCATAAAATACCTCATAAACGACGCATGTGTCATGGAGGGAAAAGCGTTCTGCATGGGTGGCATATCAGAATATTCCGGACAGGTGATGACACACGTGCCGGGGGCAGCATGTTACAGATGCCTCTTCCCTGAGCCGCCAGCCTTGGCAGACGTAAAGAGCTGCGCCGTGACGGGAGTGCTGGGCAGCATAGCCGGAATATGCGGGACATTGATGGCTACGGAGACTATAAAATACATTACCCGAAACGGTACGTTGCTGACCAACGCCTTGCTGACGTTCGACACCTTAGAGATGACGTTCTGCCGGATGGAGGTGGGAAAAGACACGGACTGTCCCTTATGCGGTAAAGAACCCAAAATAACGCAACTGAAGGAGTATGCCTTCAAGCCTTGCGCCAAAAACCGCACACATAACGAATAGCATTCACCTTACACCCCATAATCAACGAATAACAAGACACCCCAACAGACAGATGTTTTCAGACGAATTGTTAAAAATAGACTGGCAGGAGACAACGGAGAGGATTGCCGCAAAGACAGAGCATGACGTCAGACGCGCCCTGGCAAAGAACCATTGCGACGTAGACGACTTCATGGCACTCATCTCGCCTGCCGCAGAGCCATATCTTGAAGCTATGGCACGACTGTCGAGGAAATATACCGAGGAACGTTTCGGACGCACAATGTCGATGTTCATACCTCTGTATATCACGAACTCATGCTCCAACTCATGCGTGTACTGCGGGTTTCACAGACAGAACCCTATGAAACGAACCATACTGACACCAGAGCAGATAGAGGACGAATATAAGGCGATAAAGAAGCTGGCGCCATTCGAGAATATCCTTCTCGTGACAGGAGAGAACCCTGCAAAGGCGGGCGTAGCATACCTCGCAAAAGCCATAGACATAGCAAAAAGATATTTCTCAAACATTAAGATTGAGGTCATGCCGCTGAAGGCGGAGGAATACGAGAAGCTGACGCACCACGGACTGAACGGCGTAATATGCTTTCAGGAGACATACCATAGGGAGAACTACAAACTTTATCACCCGGCAGGCATGAAGTCGAACTTCGAATGGCGAGTGAACGGCTTCGACCGTATGGGGCAAGCCGGTGTACACTCCATTGGCATGGGTGCCCTACTCGGACTGGAGAAGGAATGGCGCACCGACGTGACGATGATGGCTTATCATCTGCGTTATCTGCAGAAACATTACTGGCGAACGAAATATTCCGTGAACTTCCCACGTATGAGACCTGCACAGAACGAGGGCTTTCAGCCAAACTGTTTCGTAAACGACCGTGAACTGGCACAGGTAACCTTTGCCATGCGTATCTTCGACCACGATGTTGACATCTCATACTCTACCCGAGAGCCACAGTTCATACGCGACAACATGGCGACACTCGGAGTGACAACGATGTCTGCGGAGTCAAAGGTGAACCCCGGAGGTTATTATACCTATCCTGAAGCCTTGGAACAGTTTGCAGTCTCCGACAACCGTACCGCAGCAGAGATTAATGTCAGGCTTAAAGAACTTGGAAGAGAACCTGTTTGGAAAGACTGGGACGCTTCTTTTGACATGATGAAAAAATAATGGTGCAGGGCATTAGAAGTAAGCTTATAACGTATGTTCAAGACAATAATCCTTACGATGCCTATATTCCTTGATCATGAGGCAGAGCGCATGGCGGCAATGCTTCATGACGGCAAGGCAGACATCATACATATCAGAAAACCTGAGGCAGAAGCAGACAGGGTGGAATGGTTGTTGAGGGCTATTCCCTGTGAATGTTATCCTCGTATTGTATTGCACGACCATTTTGAACTTGCCGTGCGCTATGGGCTTTACGGTGTGCATCTCAATTCACGAAACCCACAGCCTCCGGAAGGCTGGCGGGGAAGCATAAGCCGAAGCTGTCATAGCCTTCATGAGGTGGAAGAATGGAAGGGGAGATGCAGCTATGTCTCCCTGTCTCCAATATTTGACTCCGTTTCCAAAGAAGGTTATAAGTCCGCGTTTAAGGAAGAAGAGATACGTGAAGCCGTCGGAAAGGGTATAATAGACAATAAGACATACGCCCTCGGAGGAGTAACCTTCAAGAGTCTGAAAAAAGTGGAAGAGATGGGATTCGGAGGGGCAATGATACTTGGTGACGCATGGAGATGAAGATAATCCTCACTATTGCCGGCAGCGACACATCTGCCGGAGCAGGCATACAACAAGACCTGAAAACAATTACGGCGTTGGGGCAATATGCTCTTACCGTCACTACGGCTCTCACGGCACAGAACACCATGGGTGTCACGAAGGTGATGGACGTGCCTGACGACATGCTTATTGCACAACTTGACGCAGTATTCTCTGACTTCAACATCGATGCGGTGAAGATCGGGATGTTACCGTCGCTCTCCGCCTCACGCATTGTAACGGAAAGACTGGCGGACAGGAAAATTCCCATAGTTTGCGACCCTGTAATGATTTCCACCAGCGGCACACGCTTAATGAGCGAGGAATGTACAGAATATGTCAAGAACTCGCTTTTCCCGCTCTGCACATTAGTGACGCCTAACATACCTGAGGCAAGAAGCCTGGCAGGAACAGGCAATGACATTGACAACGAGACCGTGGGACGGATGCTCTCTCAACGGCATAACACCTCCGTGCTGCTGAAGGGGGGGCATGGAGAAGGAAACATCATGTGCGACACCCTGTTCACGACAGATGGCGAGGAGTTTTCTTTCTGTTCTCCCAAAGTCGTCACCCGTAACCTCCACGGCACAGGATGCACCATGTCAAGCGGTGTAGCGGCATACCTTGCCTTGGGGCTTCCGCTTCCTGAGGCTGTAAGACGTGCAAAAGAGGTCATAGACAATGGCATAGCAAACGCCAAAGACTTGACAATAGGCCATGGCAACGGCCCTTTATGGATCAGCATGAAGTGACGCAACGACTTTTCTTACCATTTCAGCATGTTTCATGGAGAATTTTCTTGCGAAGAGAGCTGTAGACGTCTTTAAGATTTCAATGTCTGCATCGGTATTGTCACTACCCCAGACATAAGGTGTGCCACGTTGCCAGTCAATCTCCCTCATCGAGCTGTCGTATGTCTCCATTTGAAACATACGGAACGTGCTGTTCTTCAACAGCGACTGTTTATATATCTCATCAGCACAGGGGACATACCTGAAGTCACGAAGTATGTCTTTCTGTCGGGAAAGGAGAAAGACACAGAAAGGGTGTGTTATGCTCGCCCAATTATGCCCTTTTACAAGTTCATAATCATGTTTTCTCCTTACCCCTACAATCTTCTGCCCCTTTAAGAGCAGTCTGTCAATAAACCTAAACGTCTCGCTTACGGCACGAATCTTATGGCGTTCGAAAGGCGTAAAGAAATGATAATAACGTGTCTTGTTGATGACATCAGCCTTATCCGTCTCATCGTATGAGATATTGACAAACTCCATGGCAGGATGAGAAGCGACAAAAGAATGGATATAATCCTGCGACTTTACAGGAAGATCGACACCAGAAAGCAGATGATATACCTTATATGGTCCGTGTTTGGCAGCAAGACCTAACACCTCCAGTTCTGCCTTTACCAGACTAATGTCACCCCATCTGACATTTATTCTTCGCGTCAGGAACAGTGTGCTGCGTTTGGGACTTATGTCACGGAAAACGCCAACGTCTGTCTTTTTGTCAATCATAAGGAAAATGTCATTACGCTCATCGTCTATCGTATTCACGAGTGTCTCTAACATTTCCGGCTCATTATGCGCTATTATGCAGTACGCATGTTTTTCGGTTGTGTTCATAAGTCATTTTTCACCTCTTTATACTTAATGTGTGTTCATTTAAGGTGGGTCATATTAATTCCCACCTTAATCCAACGTTCCAGACCACTCTTCCGTCAGAAAGGAAGAGTATTCTCCGGCTCCCAATCAGTATCGAAAGTGAATTCGAACGAAGTGTTTGTAGAGAAGAGATAGCCAACAGCACGAACTAAAGTGTTTTGAGAGAACGTCACGTCAGAAAAGATTTTCTTTAATTGAGTGTACTCTGTCTTGTTCTCACCTACAGGAGTTATGCTGACACTCATGTTATAGTCAGCCGCCGGTAGGAGCATACCGAAAGTTTTATATACAACGGCACCCTGCTGGACGCTGAAATTCCTGGAATACAACCAATTGCCTGTTGCCACTCCCGTAGCGGGGTTAAAGCCCGGGTGTAGAGGAACAGTAGTGTTAGCCTCAGCGTTTATCTTTATCCATACAGAAACAATCTCATTTGGCACAACGTCAAGTGTCTCCAATGCAAATTGTGCGTTTTTCCTCTTACCCATGGCGAGGTTTATCGTCATGGCACTCCCCATCACGGAGACATCGCTTTTGACACATGAAAACGTCTCATATATCCTTGTCTCATGTAGGCGTACCAGTTCCGGCGACTCTATCGTAGCCGCCTCGATGTCTGTTGACGACGCACCATGAGCCACAGCCACAAAGGTATAATTTCCTGGTGGCAGCCGTAACAACGGTGCATTGAACGTCTCGTTGTTAATGTCCTTTATCGCTTTCACACTATCTACCCTGACGTTGTTTTCATTGAAAGCGGCAATGGATATTGCCGTGACCCCCTCAGGATACTCCGTTCCTTCGGCACGCGACATGCTGATAGGTGATGACGAGATATTGAAGTTTCCCATCCTCACCTTCACCTCCACGCATCCGTCGTCATAATCCTGCCCGTTGCCCTCATCTTCTCCCAGGTCAATTTGTCTACATGCCGACATTATGAATAATGAAATCAGTATGCCGAGTGTCAGGAAAAAACGACTTGTCGCTAACCTTTCTTTCTTCATTTGCATTCTTTTCATTTTAAGAACATAAACATTACAAATAGGTGAACTTCAATAATATAGTGTGACATTTATAATAATTTTATTGGCTTATCTTCGTGCAATGTTATTACTTCGAGTCCAGACATTTTCTCTCCGTCAATAGTCATGCGTATCAAAGTCCGTTCCTTATGCCACCCTTGTATGCCTGCCGCTCCGGGATTGATGTGCAGTATTCCGAGCGTTTTGTCGTACATGACCTTTAGGATATGAGAATGTCCCGAGATAAAAAGCTTCGGAGGACGGGAGTATATCTGCCCTATCACGGAGCGGTCATAACGTCCCGGATACCCTCCGATATGCTTCATAAGCACGTCTACGCCCTCACACAGCCACCGCGCCGTCTCGGGAAACATACGGCGCAGCTCGCCCCCGTCGCAGTTTCCACAAACCGCACGTATCACACGACTCTTCTGATGCCCCTCGCTGTCTGTCCCGAAAGGCTGCCCGAGGCGTTCTATTATGGCAGGGTCGCAGATATCTCCTGCATGCCATATCTCGTCGCACGCCTCAAAATGTATGAGATACCTGTCATCCCAATAGGAGTGAGTATCACTTATTATACCAATACGCTTCACGGCACGCCACCTTTCTTCTGAGGGTTATAATACACCTATTATATCATGTATGTCGGCAACGCCATGGTTGTCGAGCCATAACGATATGCCGTCCTTGACCTTCTTTGTAACGGCAGGGTCGACAAAATTCGCTGTACCGATCTCTATTGCCGTAGCTCCAGCCATAAAGAACTCTATGGCATCTTCCGCCGTAGATATTCCGCCCAATCCTACGACAGGTATATTTACCGCCTTAGCCACCTGATAAACCATACGCAATGCCACCGGCTTGACACATGGTCCTGATAGTCCTCCTGTTCCTATCGAGAGGTTGAAGCGTCGTCGCTCGATGTCTATGCTCGTACCCATAAGGGTGTTTATCAGCGACACGCTGTCCGCCCCCTCTGCTTCTACCGCCTTGGCAATCTCAGTGATGCTCGTGACGTTTGGCGAAAGCTTTACGATGAGCGTCTTGCCATACGCCTTTCTTACCTCACTGACCACACTGGCTGCTCCCTGGCATGTCACTCCGAACGCCATTCCTCCGTCGTGGACATTAGGGCATGAGATGTTCAGCTCTATGGCGCGTATATTCTCCAGTTCCCCTATCCTTCTTGCACATTCGGCATAGTCCTCTGGCGAAGAGCCACTGACATTGACAATCATCTGAGTGTCGATATCCTTTATCTTAGGGTATATTGTCTCGCAGAAATAGTCTGCTCCCTTGTTCTGCAGCCCTACGCAGTTGAGCATTCCGCCACATGTTTCAGCCATGCGGGGATAGTCATTGCCCTGCCGCGGCTTCAGCGTCGTTCCTTTTACTATTATCCCTCCTATCTCATCAAGAGGCACGAGGTCCTGATACTCTATGCCGTAGCCGAAGGTGCCACTTGCCGTCATTACCGGGTTTTTCAGCTCCAGAGCTCCGATCTTCACATTTATCTTTGCCATAGCGTTTTTCACCAATTAAGTTTTTCAATATCAAAGACAGGGCCTTCGGTGCATACACATACGTTACCGTCTTTTGTTTTCTCCACGCAACAGAGACATGCTCCAAGCCCACACGCCATCATATTCTCTAACGACACCTCGCAAGGCGTGTGCAGCTCACGAGCGAGTCGCGCTACGGCAACCATCATAGGCTTCGGTCCGCATACCGCAATGCGGTCGAACGCCTCTTCATGCCATATAGAATGGTTAGTGACAAAGCCTTTCTCACCCTGTGAGGCATCTTCTGTAGTGACATACACACGTCCGATGCCTTTGAAGCGTTCCAACTCCAAGAGGTCTGCTGCAGAGCGTGCTCCAAGCAGGAACACGGGTTCCCCACCGATGTCGCTTATTGCTTTTCCTGCATACAGCAACGGTGCTACGCCTACCCCACCGCCGACAAGGAGCGTCTTCCCTTCGGCTATGGTGAACCCGTTGCCGAGAGGTGCTACGATATTCATCGTGTCTCCCTCATGAAGAGCCGCCATGGCTTTTGTCCCCTCTCCTACCTTCGCCACGAGGAGCCACAGGGTGTTGCTCTCCTTGTCGACGTAATGAATGGATATAGGGCGACGGAGGTATGTCGAAGGACTGTTGTCGACACGTATCTCGACAAATTGTCCCGGCATCATTTCCGGGAGCTGGAAGTCTGCGGTGAGGCGTATCATGACATATTTCTCGCTGACATGACTTACGCTCGCCACTCTGAGGTCAAGGATGTGTTTCTTCATCGTTGTAAGAGTATTCATTTATTGTGAGTTACAAACAGCTTTGCGCCATCCGTGGCAGTCACTATTCGTTATATTCTGCCGTTATTTCACATATCTTGATTATTGTCTCCATGGCTTTCTCCATAACCTGGCAAGAGACAAACTCATACGGGCCATGGAAATTGACACCTCCGGCGAAGATGTTCGGACAGGGCAATCCCTTGAATGACAGCTGTGCTCCGTCTGTTCCTCCACGTATAGGCTCTACGCTTGGTGAGACACCGACCTCCATCATAGCACGCAGTACGATGTCTATGACGTGCATCTGAGGGTCTATCTTTTCCTTCATGTTATAGTATTGGTCGCCGACCTCTACCGTAACCACTCCCTCGCCGTATTTCTCGTTGAGTTTCTTAGCCACTTTCTTCACCAGGACCTTACGGTCTTCAAAGGTGTCGCGGTCGTGGTCGCGTATGATATACTGCAGATGTGCCTCCTCAACACCTCCGTCCATGTGGAGCAGATGATAGAACCCTTCATAGCCCTCTGTCGTCTCGGGCCGTTCGTCTGCTGGCAGCATTGCCGCAAACTCCATAGCCACGAGGTTTGCGTTGAGCATCTTACCTTTTGCAAATCCCGGATGAACGCTGACACCTTTCACGGTGACCTTGGCATAGGCGGCGTTGAAGTTCTCATACTCCAAGTTACCGAGGTCGCTGCCGTCAATGGTGTACGCCCACTGACATCCGAATTTCTCCACGTCGAAATGGTGTGCTCCCATGCCTATTTCCTCGTCAGGATTAAATGCGATACGTATTTTCCCGTGCTTCACCTCGGGATGTTCCTTCAGCCATACCATAGCCTGCACTATCTCTGCTATACCCGCCTTGTCGTCTGCTCCGAGCAGAGTGTGTCCGTCGGTCACGATGATGTCCTCACCGACATGTTGCAGCAGTTCCGGGAACTTCTCCGTCGAAGACACGATACCCTCAGAGAGCACAATATCCTTTCCGTCGTAGTTCTTCACGATCCTTGCCTTGACATTTGCACCGCTACAGTCTGGCGACGTGTCGTAATGCGCAATGAATCCAATCACCGGAGCGTCTCCCTTGATGTTGGAAGGCAGTGTAGCGTATATATACCCATTCTCGTCCATCTCGACATCGTCGAGCCCCTCATCTTCCAGTTCCTCCATGAGGTATGAGGCGAAGGCAAGATGTTTCTCTCCCGCACTCGGCACGGAAGCAGAGTTTTCGTCTGACTGAGTGTCAAACTTCGTGTAGTTTATAAAACGTGTTATTAAGTCCATAAAAATATTTAAGGTGATGTCAGTAATTCAGAATAAGCTAACTCAAAAAATATTCAACATAAAACAATTATAAATAATCCTATTCAAGACAAGAGGTCTTTGCCCCCTGCCAGCTACCGGGACGGTCAGCAGCGGAATGTCATCCCTCCAGTAGGTCCGGCCTCAGGCGTTGCGTACGCTCCATCGACTGTTCCAACTCCCACTCCTTTATTCTTGCCTCATGGCCTGAGAGGAGAATGTCCGGTACTTTCCAGCCCTTATAATCTGCCGGACGCGTATATATCGGGGCAGAAAGCAGATTGTCCTGAAAACAGTCGGAGAACGCCGACTGTTCGTCGCCAATAACTCCCGGCACCAGACGTACTATAGCGTCAGCCATGACAGCCGCAGGAAGTTCACCGCCAGTGAGGACATAGTCCCCGATAGAAATCTCACGCGTTATAAGGTGGTCGCGCACCCTTTGGTCAATGCCCTTATAATGTCCGCAGAGTATTATGATGTTCTCCATCAGCGAGAGCTCGTTAGCCAGTCCTTGCGAGAACTGCTCTCCGTCAGGCGAAGTGAATATCACCTCGTCATAGCATCGTTGCTCCTTCAAGGCGGTGATACAACGGTCGATAGGCTCTATCTGCATCACCATTCCTGCAAAGCCGCCATACGGATAGTCATCGACCCTCTTCCATTTGTCTAAGGTATAGTCCCTGAGGTTGTGTATGTGTATCTCCACGAACCCTTTCTTCTGTGCCCTGGCAAGTATGCTCTCGTTCATGAAAGGCTCTACCATCTGTGGCAAGACGGTTATTATGTCTATTCTCATCTTATCTTTTTTGATGTGATAAAAAAACTCCGGAAGCCACCTCGTTGCATCTATAGGCTCTTCCACTCGTCTCATATCCTGCAAAGTTACACCATTTTAATGTAACACGCAAATTTCTCGCGGTGTTTTTAACTGTCCAAAAGTTAAGTTATGGTAAAAGGAATACTTCCTGATGATTTTTCAATACTCATCGCCGAAACTTTTGCCACCTCTTCCCGTATGTGTCTGTCACGTACGGCGAGGGGGCATCATTATGCTCCGTTTACACCGGAGTGTAACAGTTTGAGCCGACCTTAATGCAATCCCCCTCCCTTACCAGCTCTTTTGCTCCGGCAAGCCGGCGGCTCAGTTCTTCATTGTCAACGAGATAAACCTTCGGAGTCAGCGCACGCGGAAAGCGGTTGAAGAACGTGTCGGTTGAAACCACCCACCGGCACTCCCATATATCCGGAAACTGTGGCATGGCATCCCAAAGCATGAAGAGGCGCGACTTTGCAGCTATCGTGACACCAGTCTTTCCGTTTCTAAGCCTTGAGACACATATCAGGTGCTGCCGTTTCTCCGTGTCGTTGTCCATCTCCTCCTTCGTACGCTTATGGCTCACGGCGATATTCCTGTTATACATAGCGTTTATCTCTGCCATCTTCTTGCGGAAGAGTGAGCCATGGGGAGCGTCATCACGCATATTGCCGGAGAATATCCAGTAATGTATCATCTCGTGAATGATGGTGTCTTCCACCTCCCTTTCCGGAAGGTCTGTCCGTGTGCTTATGGTGAAGACGAAGTCGGAATAGCGCCAAGCGCCGAAAAGCGTCCTGCGACGCGTATATCTTATCTGTCCGATGTATGTCCTGGCACGGCTCAGGCGCACTGGTATGGGGCGGAGCACGCCACCGAACATCTGTGTGTTGTATTCGTCGAATTTTTTCCTTATGTATTCTGTTGTAGGTATCATAAGCAGGTGTCTTTATTTTGCGGGCTTACCATAGGCACAGGTGGTTCTTTTAACCCTACCCCGGAGAGCTATGAGAATGCAAAGGTACAAATAAACCGTCGAAAAAAAGAATAAAATTTGCATAATATAAATTTTTTCCGTACCTTTGTAGTAAGAAAAAGAAAAAATCAGGTTATGGTAAAGGAAACGGCAAAAGTTAGAAAAGTAGTGTCAGAGTATCTGATGATTGTTTTAGGGTGTTTCATCGTCAGCGTAGGCTTTGTTTTTTTCATCAACCCCTATAAGTTTGTTCCTGGCGGAGTGTACGGTTCAAGCATTGTGCTTCACAACCTCATGCCGCAGCTGCAGGTGGGAACGTTCAGCTATATGATAAGCATACCATTGCTGCTGCTCTCATATTTTGTGTTAGGCAAAGGCCTGGGCGCCAAGACCCTCTTCGCAACTCTTCTCACCCCATGTTTCATGAACCTCCTCTCCTCTTCCGTCTACCCTTCGGAAGAAGCACTTCAGCAACTCTCTCCCGAGCGCATATGCAACGGCATGCTCAACCTCAGCGACAACCTTATCCTTGCCGTTATTCTCGGCTCTGTGATTATAGGCTTCGGCACAGGACTCATCATGAAGAGCCATGCTACGTCCGGCGGCACGGACATCCTTGCCATGATTGCGCATAAATACCTCCGCGTGAAGTTCTCCAACGCCTTGATAACCATCGACGGCATTGTCGTGTCGTTCGGTCTCCTCGTCATTGGCTTCGGCATAGGGTGTGACAAACCTGCCGAGAATACCTGGCTGCTCTCCGGCTACTCACTGATATGCATCTTCCTCATGTCACGTACTTTGGCGTACATCGCCTCCGGCTCAAAGAACAACAAGCTGATGTTCATCGTGACGGAAGACGGCGACGAGCAGCTGCGTGAATTCATAATAAACCACCTCGACCGCACCGCCACGGTATTGCAGGGCAAAGGGCTCTATTCTCAGGAAGGCAAGGTGACCCTGCTCATGATGGTGCGCATGAGGGAGGTAGAGGCTGTCACCACGGCCGTAAAGAGCATGAACCCCGACGTCTTCATCATTGTGACAGACGCTTACGACGCTTACGGCAAACGGTGGAAAGCCTTCCCCGACAAGCATAGTATAGAGATAAGATAAGGCGGGAAAAGGGGACGCACGCCATAATCTGCAGAAACGGAAAGCCCGGAAAGCACGCACGATGCGCTTTCCGGGCTTTATGATTGTAATGTTAGCGTCACAGGTTTTTCTGCTTCAGTCACGCTCTGTCATACTGCTGTTACTTTCTGTAGTCAGCAAGGTCGTCAGGTGTGGAGTTGAGCACGAAGTCATAGTGACGCTCTATCTCCGACCCGATATAACGTGTGTAGACACGTGCTGACTTTGCAAAGAGCTCCGGCGCACGTGATGCGTCGCCGATGAGGAGCAGAGCCATGATGATGTCGGCAGCCATCTCGTAGAGGTGACGTATTACGAAGTCCTTGTACTCGTCGTCCTTCTTTTCGTTGACATATTCCACCGCCTTGTTATATTTCTCAGCCATGGCAGCCACCTTCTCCTTGAGCGGCAGGAACTCCTCAGCACACCAGTCTTCAGAACCTATTGATACAGGTGCCTCACCCGCAGCGAGCATGTCTTTGATGACCTGTCCGTAGAAGCCGTTAGTGATATAACGTCCTGCCGCAACGGTCTGCAGCTGTGTCGTTCCTTCATAGATTGTCAGGATACGTGCGTCGCGGTATAGTCTCTGACAAGCATACTCCAGCATGAATCCCGAACCTCCATGTACCTGAATGCCGTCGTAAGTGTTCTGGTTGGCATATTCAGACGTCATGCCCTTGGCAATAGGAGTGAAGGCGTCAGCGAGTTTCGAGAATGTCTTACATTCGTTACGCTCTTCCGGGGTCAGTTTTCCGTTTTCAAGTTTCCTCTCACGTTCTATGTCTTCAAGTGTCTTATAAACATCGACATAACGGCTTGTAGCATAGAGCAGAGAGCGTCCGGCATCGAGCTTCGCCTTCATGATGGCGAGCATGTCATATACGGCAGGGAAATGTATGATAGCCTTTCCGAACTGCTTACGGTCTTTGGCGTAAGCCAGAGCTTCGTTGTATGCCATCTGGCTCACTCCGGTGCTCTGTCCTGCTATGCCGAGACGCGCACCGTTCATAAGTGCCATGACATACTTTATCAGTCCCATCTTACGTGAGCCGCAAAGCTCTGCCTTGGCGTTCTTATATACCAGCTCACACGTTGGAGAGCCGTGTATGCCGAGCTTGTTCTCAAGACGTCTCACGTCAACACCGCCCTGACGTTTGTCATAAATGAACATTGAGAGACCGCGACCGTCGCGCGTGCCTTCTTCCGAGCGTGCCAGTACGAGGTGTATGTCTGAGTCGCCGTTGGTTATGAAGCGCTTGCAGCCGTTCAGTCTCCAGCAGTCCTCCTTCTCGTCGTATGTCGCCTTGAGCATGACAGACTGAAGGTCTGAGCCGGCATCAGGCTCTGTAAGGTCCATGGACATCGTCTCGCCGTTGCATACGCGAGGGACGTAACGCTGGCGCTGGTCTTCGTCGCCGAACTCATAGAGCGTCTCAATACAGTCCTGCAGCGACCAGATGTTCTCAAAGCCCGTATCTCCCGTGGCAATCATTTCGTTTATTGCAGAATAGACAGCCATCGGGAAGTTCAGTCCTCCGTAGCGGCGTGGCATGGTGACACCGTTCAGTCCTGCCTTTATCACAGCGTCGAGGTTTTCGTATGTCTTTGAGGCGTATATCATACGTCCGTTCTCACAGTGTGGTCCCTCAGCGTCGACAGCCTCAGCGTTAGGTGCTATGACGTTCGCCGTAACGTCGCCCGCCAGTTCAAGGACACGCTCGTAAGAGTCCAGGGCGTCTTCAAAATTCTCCGGAGCATAGTCATACTTGTCTTTGTCTGCGAAATTACGCTCCTTGAGTTCCACAATATGCTTTAGCAATGGGTGTCTGAGATAGAAGCCTATCTCGGGATTGTCAGTATAAAAGTTTGACATAATCTATATGGTGATTATTCTGCTTTCCTTGCAGATGTTATTTGTTATGTTGTCGGGGCGGCATACAGGTCCTTCCCCGTCACACTACTTGTTGTTCTCCTTATAATATTTTATCAGCTTCGGCACAACCTCCTCAACCGTTCCGTTTATGACGTAGTCGGCAATGGCGTTGATGGGAGCGTCGGGATCGTTGTTTATGGAGATGATGATGCCTGAGTCCTGCATTCCCGCGATATGCTGTATCTGTCCGGAGATGCCACAGGCGATATATACCTTCGGACGTACCGTTACGCCGGTTTGTCCTATTTGTCTGTCATGGTCTATCCATCCTGCGTCGACTGCGGCACGGCTTGCGCCCACCTCGGCATGGAGCACCTCGGCAAGTGCGAAGAGCTGGTCGAAACCTTCCTTTGAACCTACTCCGTATCCTCCAGATACAACGATTGGTGAGCCTTTGAGGTTATGCTTCGCCCTCTCCACATGGCGTTCGAGGACCTTCACGACATATTCCGTCTCAGGGACATATTTCGCTACGTCATGGCGCACCACCTCGCCGCGGTAGTTCTCGTCAAGCACTTCTTTCTTCATCACGCCCTCACGTACGGTGGCCATCTGAGGACGGTGTTCGGGGTTAACGATTGTGGCAACGATATTTCCGCCGAAGGCAGGACGTATCTGATAGAGCTGCTGCTCATAATGCTTGTCAACGATTTCTCCTGCCTCGTTCTTCACCTTCATGTCGAAGTTTCCGATTTCCAGCTCCGTACAGTCGGCGGTCAGTCCGCTGAAGAGAGCCGAGGAGACGCGTGGACCGAGGTCACGGCCTATCACGGTAGCGCCGAGGAGGCAAATCTGTGGCTTCTCTTCCTTGAAGAGGTTCACCACGAGTGCTGTATGTGGGTTTGAGGTGTATGGGAAGAGCCCTTCGGCATCGAAGACATGCACCTTGTCAACGCCATATTTCATCACCTGGTTCTCCACTCCGTCAAGTCCGGAGCCGGCAATGATACATTCCAACTGCACACCGAGGGTGTTGGCGAGTTTCCTGCCCTTGGTGAGGAGTTCGAGAGCGACATCTTTTACCTGAGTGCCCTCTATTTCGCAATAAACAAAAACACTGTTCATACTGATAATCAAGTTTAGGTGGGTTAGAGCAATCCGCTATGTCAAGCGTCACTCCCCATTATAAATGTTTGTGGGAAACGGCAGCCCCACCTTAGCCAATAATCTTATCGTTAATAAGTTCTGCCACAAGGCTGTTGATTTCTTCGTCAGAGCCTGTCAACGTGCGGCTCTCCTTTGCCTTGAAGACGATGTTCTTCACAGCCTTGACATTGGTAGGCGAGCCTGCCTTGCCTATCTGCTGCGGGTCGCAGTCGATGTCCTTTGCTCCCCACTGTGTGATGTTAAGATATGGCTTTTTCTCCAACAATGCCGCAAAAGCCTCTGCCTGCTCCGGGGTGCGCTCTGCCGCTACCGTAGCGTTCTTGTATTTCATGACACGCTTGGCGTTTCGCGGACGGCATGGTGCTGCGCTGCCGTTTACCGTAACGACGAGAGGCAGCGGAGCCTCTACGGTCTCTACACCACCGTCGATATGACGCTTTATGACGATCTTGCGTCCCTCCTCGTCGAGGGAGAGAATCTCCTCAGCGTAAGTCACCTGCGTAAGACCCAGCTTCTCGGCTATCTGCGGACCTACCTGTGCCGTGTCACCGTCGATGGCCTGACGGCCTCCGAGAATGATGTCAAAGTCACCGATTTTCTTTATCGCCTGCGAGAGGGTATAGCTCGTGGCAAGGGTGTCAGCACCGCCCAAAGGACGGTCTGTTACGACATATCCTGCGTCAGCACCACGGAAGAGTGCTTCTCGTATTACCTCTGCCGACTTTGGCAGTCCCATTGTCACTACAGATATTGTTGAGCCAGGGAATTTATCCTTAAGGATAAGAGCCTGCTCAAGAGCGTTGAGGTCATCAGGGTTGAAGACAGCAGGAAGAGCGGCACGGTTTACAGTGCCTTCCGGTGTCATCGCGTCAGGACCAACATTTCTTGTGTCTGGTACCTGCTTGGCAAGTACAACGATTTTTAAACTCATAATATAAAATATGTGTATGTATATAGTTATTGTTTCATGATACGTATGTTACGGAAAAACACGCACATGGCTATACCGCAGCATAGAATGAGCTCAATAGAAAAGCTCTCTATAAAAAAAATGCGGAACCGCATGCAAAAGTACTAACTTTTTCCCGAAAAGGCAAGAAATTACGCCAAAAAATACATCTTCACCTCTCAGAAGACCATTTTAGCGTAGAAAAAAAGAACTACATCACTCGTTTTTCGGCTTTTATATACATTAGAACACTATCATGAAAGTGTTAAATAATCCTATCGTTTTACCTAAAACACATCGGGGAGTGGGGTTTTCAAAGAATAAATATTATATTTGCAGATGCTAACATGTTTACTGAAAAAATCAATTCTATGAGAAAAAGACTTTTTATGATGTTCTTCGGAGTTTGTGCCGCAATGACATCTATGGCAGAGGACGCATATATCTTCACGTCGTTCTCTGAGCCTTCCACTGACGGCATGAGGTATCTCTACAGCTACGACGGCCTGTCGTGGGACACCATACCGGGGGTATGGATGGCACCGGAGATAGGCAATGAGGGATGTTATGTCGATGCGTTCACCGGAGAGAGCGTCATGCCCACTTTCGCGCCTGAAGAGCGGGTGTTGCGCGACCCTTCCATTGCCATAGGTCCTGACGGAACGTTCCACCTCGTATGGACAACGCAATGGTTCGGCTCACGAGGCTTCGGATATGCCTGCAGCAAAGACCTCATACACTGGTCAAGACAAGTCGAGATACCGGTGATGAGGGAGAAAGCGACAAACAACGTATGGGCGCCGGAAGTATTCTACGACGACGAGCTGAAGGAGTTCTTCATCATCTGGTCGTCGATGATCGACCCGAGGGAACGTACAGAAGCCGACAACCAGGGCACAAACAACGCCCACCGCATGTGGTACACCACGACGAAGGACTTCAAACGCTTTGCTGAGGCGAAACCATACTACGACCCGGGCTTCAACAGCATTGACGGCTTCCTCGTGAAAAGGGCTGCGAAAGACTATGTCCTCATAGTGAAAGACAACAGAAAACCGGGGTTCTCAAACCTCTTCTGTGTTTTCAGCGACTCTCCACACGGACCGTTCCATACTGCCGACAACGCACCAAAAGGCACTACACCGTCTGTAACCTTCGGCAGGACATATTCCGAAGGGCCAGCATGTGTGAAGGTGGGAAAAGAATGGATAATATATTTCGACCAGTACCACCCGCAGGAATACGGTGCTGTCTCCACAACAGATTTCCGCACATTCACGCCGATACCGGAACGCATAAAAGTACCGGAAACGCATAAGCACGGAACAGTAGTAAAGGTGTCAAGAGACATCCTTGACAACATTCTGAAAACCGCAAGAGAAAGGACGGGAAAGAAATAAAGGAGTTTATAAGTTGGCGCAAATGTTTTATAGGTGCTTTCAATTAATTCCTGTACAACAATTCCTGTACAACAACAGAAAAAAATCCGTTTATACATCATGAGCTCTATGTCATACGATATAGGGCTCACGTTTTTTAGGTAGGGGGGAAGACAGTGCAGGTGTTAACTGTTAACGCACCATCATCACATTTCTGACAACAATGTCTTCTGTTCGTTCTTTCTGCCTATCAACATACCGCATTTCTTTAAAACCGCTGCAAATATAATAAAAACATGGTTATAATCAGCGGAAACTTCGTTAAAAAAGCATATTTCCGCTGATTATAGCAATATTTTTAATGTAAAGGTGGGTTCTATTAATTCGCTTTTGTCAACGTCCCGGAGCCGTCCTTTTTCCCGGTCTTAACTTATGACTTCCGCCGGTCATAAGTTATGACTCGCCTTGGTCGTAAGTTATGACCAATGTTTTTGCAGGTTATGGCATCCTTTGTTTGACGTTGCAAAGTTACAGCCTTTTTCCTTTCGTCGTCCTGTTTTCCCCGGGAACGTGACGTATTTTCCCTGAAAACCGACGAAGTAACATCGAAGAAGGTTAAGAGCAGAGATGAACTTGCTCAATCTATGCCTCGTGAATAAGAGGAAGATCCGAAGTGTCAACACGACGCAGCATTGTTGCCGTGATGCGTAAATCGTGTTAACAAAGCATTCAATCGCGCCCAGGGGTACCCCTGGTTCATTCAACTAACCATACGGTTTAAGTATAAATCCATTCAACTTTTTTTA
>CALZUQ010000034.1 GCA_945829425.1 uncultured bacterium
CTCATAAATCTACCCTTAATCGTGTATTGGATGATAGTTGCGGATTTTAGGGAATAGAGTTTGGTTGACGAAGTCATAGTCGGTCTGTGCAACGAGTTTATCAAAGAACGTTGTGACTTGCTTCCTTTGTGTTTCCTGATCCGTTACTTGTTCGATACATCCCGCTTCCGGAACGAAGGACGAACGAACTTGGAACGAAGGAGGAACGAAGGAGGAACGGAGAACGAACGGAGAACGAACGGAAATCGATCGAGAACCGAACGGAGGCGCCTCTCTCAAATCACGGTGCAAAGGTACTACATCTGACATGCGTCATTGCGACAATTCTACGCCATGGTACGCCATAGTGCGCTATTTTGGGTTATCTAATGGCTCTCCAAGATACTCATATATCACGGCGACTTGCGATGGCGTGTAGTTCTTGCAGCGATTGATGGCACGTGTGAGGCTGTCGGCGACCTCCAAGATGCCTCCTTTGCTGAAGGTGATGCTGACGACCCCCCAATACGTAGTCCCTATAGGGACGTAGTATGTAGGGGGGTCAGAATGGGGCATCACCGGAAGCATCGCCAAGAAGCGACAATCAAGGCACGCAGACTCTCACGATTACTTAGCTGGCCGAACATCATTGCAAGCCGCTATTCTCCTGCACAGAGATGTGTCACGTCATCCTCAAAGCTGTCCTTGGCAATGGCGTGGCTTTTGAGGGAAGAGCGATAGTTGTATATGGTCTGAGGCGAGTACATCAGCATTGTGGCGATATTTGTAGTGTCCTTAATGCCGAGGCGAAGGAAAGCCATGATGCGTAATTCGGCGTTGAGCAACTGGTCTTTCTTCAGTATTATACGGTGCTCCGGTTGCAAGAGCGCGTTGAACTCTTCTACAAACTGAGGGTAGAGGTCCAGGAAGGCACGGTCGAAATTCATGAAGAACTCTTTTGCGTCGGTATCTTTCATACGGCTGGTATGTACTAACTGCAGGAGGTCGTCGGTCTGGTGTGCCTTAATCTTACGTTCTATTGTTTTTTGAAACCTGTTGTATTTGTCGATGTATGCTGCACATAGCTCAATGAATAAGCTGACATACTGCTCGCGTCGGTTGTTTGTAGCTCTAAGTTTCTCGTTGAGTGCAATCCTCATTCTTCTCTGCGCCTTCAGGTCCCTGTTTTGGCGCATACTGTATATGGCGACGCACAGAAGTCCCAGTGTCAGGAGTCCCACCACGGCTATTGCTGTAGCCTCTTGTTTGTCCTGCGCCTCCTCCTGGCTTTGGTATCCCAGAGCTATGTCCGGCAGTTTTCTCGCTATCTCGGTAAGTCGCAGCCTTCCGTTGTAGTATATGGCGTCTTCTACGGAATATATGAGGTAACGTTGTGCGAGGGTATAGTCATTCCGCTGTTGAGAGAGATATTTCGCCAGTATCTGCATGGCGAGGTTTTCTTTGAGCGGTATGATATTGTCGGAAATGGCGGCGAGGATAATATAATGTTCGAAGTCGTCATACCGTCCCTGCATCTCGTAAACCATGGCGAGTGCGCATGTCGCGCTGGCGTAACGGCGTTGTTCCGGTGTCAGCATGTCTATGCACTTGAGGTACAGCGTCTCAGCTTCTTTGAGGTTACCCTTCGTCAACTGCCTTTCTGCGAGGAAATAAAGCCCGTCGGCACTTTTCTCGTCGACGGTCTCACATAGCGAGTCAAGATAGGCGTAGCCTTTTTCCGCATATTGCTTTGAGCGGTTCTTGTCGCTGACGTAAGCCTCCCAAGTGTTGTACAGCCATCGCCAGGTTTCATAATAGTCGGTAAGGTCTTTCGTGTCAAGTGTAGATTTTTCTACCATGGCAAGGCTCTCGCGTGCGTTGCTGTAATTGCCTGCCGTAGCGAGAATATACGCCTGCAGGATGTATGCCTTGTTAAGATATGTGTCGTTGCCGAGCTGTTGTGCGAGAGCGATGTTTTCGTCGATATACTGCGATGCGGAGTCGGAGTTGAACAGCAGATACTCCCGTACTAAGCTGTCGCATAAAAGATAGCGCGTTTCGGCATTGGCACACGATGCCAGCCTGCGCTTCTGCTGCAAGAGGCTGTTCTCTTTTGCCTTGGTCACTTCGACACGTCTGGCAAGATGTTTCTCCAGTTCTTCATAGAGTTGGTCGTTAGTTCCTGTGCAAGAGAAAAGAAATGCTACAGCCGCCAAAGAGAGTAGTCTGAATAGTGTCATAGATGTAGTGTTGTGGTAGTAAGTGATATTTTTCCTGCAAAGTTACGTTTTTTTCTGTTATATCAAAGGAAAATAGTGTTTTTTTTGACATGAGTGGCGAAAAAAGTGCAAAAGGTGCATTCTTTTGCTTTTACTTTTGCTTTCAAGGACCGTTTTGTAAAATTCTGAGAGACAGTAAGATGTGCGATAGGCGTGCTACCATGCGTTTACTAAATTGTTACATAGGCTTGATTTAGGCGAAATATTTCAATAATTTTGCAAACGAAAAGTCAAGCTCGTCACTGGCTATGCCTTACGACGAGTAGGAAGCACTGAGGCAACAGACCGGGCAGCGAGAGGAGAAGCCGAATTTATTCGGATTATACCGAGTCGTGAGGGAAGAAGGCGAAGCCAACAGGCGAACGGGTTCTGCCGCTTCATCTTTTCCGAGAGAGAGGGAAGGAGACGGGGCCAACAGGTAAGAGAAAGTCAAAAAATTTTTTTAACCAAAACCATAACTATAAAAATGAAAAAGACTACATTATTGTTTATTGTCGCCACAGCCATGGCATCGACAGCCATAGCTCAGGAGGTGACAGACACGACAGCCACACGTAAGGCTAAGGGCAGCGAACGTAATGTCATGCTTAACGCCAGCGATGCCACCAAGCCTCGTGAAATACAGATAGGACTGCCGAGTGAAGATGTCAATGTATATGAAAACGGTCTGCCCGCAGTGTACTCCTCGTCAGTACATAAGCTCTCGGCACATTGGCGCAGCGATGCAAGCCTTGGCGAAGTAGGGCTGATGACCCCTTCGGAGTCTGCCATCAAGACAGGCAACATTGCATACACGGTGAACTCAAAAAGCAAGCTGGGACAAGAGAAATTCGGAGGTGTGGTAAATTATCGCACGAATCACTTCGGACTGCACAATATCGATATGAACGTCGGGGGCAGCATATCCCCCAACTGGCTTTTCACCGCCTCTGTATACCAAAACTTCGACCCGGGCTCCTTTGACTGCAAGATTGACGAGTACAGCGACCGTACTGCCATATACCATGCCGGAGTGAGCCGCCTCTTCAAACGTGGCAAGCTGACCCTGCTGTACAAATACGCCGAAAGCCGTAATGCCGGCAACTTCTTGAACGCCGTGCCGTTCAGATATGTCGGCGACGGATCGGTGGAAGAGGTCAATGGTTTCAAGATAGGCACTATGTCGTACGGTCCGCGCTCTGGTGAGATAGAATATATGGACGTCATGGACGGAAAAATGAAGAGTGCGAACCTTCGTGACCTCATCGACAACCGTTCGCATGAAGTGTCGCTGCTGTTTGACTATAAACTACCCGGCAACTGGCAGCTGAACCTCAACACGAAGTTCATGACGGCTCCTGAGGCAAACTATGTAGATTTCGGCGGCAGCTCGATATGGAACGCGACGGCAAGCGACGGATATATGCTCGATGACGGAACGCCATACAGTGGCTTGGTAGAGGGCAGACGCACTTGGCTGCACTTCGGCAAGGTCAAGAACTTCCTCACCACGATAGAGCTGGACAAGCGACTTGCCAACCACCATGTCAGCTTCGGCATGAACGAATGGTATTATAACCTTGACTACCACTCTTCGTCCATGCAGTGGTATGGCAGTGTAAAGGAATATCCGGAGATCCTCTCCGTAGGAGGGAAAAAGTTCTACGGCTTCAACGAACTGTCGCCGGAATATACGAAAGGCTCTGAGAATAAACTCGCGGCATACATCACTGACGACTGGCAGGCTACAGAGAAGCTGAACGTCTTTGTCGGAGGAAGGCTGGAATATTACAATATGTCGGCTGACCAGATAAACATCCCGCGTTATGCCGGGTTCTACATAGGAGGGACAAACAGCGACGGCACGCTGATAGAGCCACGCCACGTAAGCAAAAACAAGCTTAACTATGCCGCTACGGCACGCCTGACATACAATATCAGGAACAACTTCGGCGCTACAGCCGATGCTACGGTAGCCACCCGCTTTCCACGCATTTCGGAGTATGCCGGCACCGGACCTACCGAAGAGCAATACAAGCGTGTCACCATACCGATGATGAGAGCCGGACTGTTCTATAAAAACGACTGGATTGACGTCACCTCAATGTTCACATACATAAGCAAGTCAAACAATATTGACCAACAGAACCTGACAAAACCAGGAACGTCAGAGGCCAAGACAGTACTGCTGATATACGACATACAGACAATGGGATGGACGACAAATGCCGAGATAAAGCCTTTCAAGGGCGCAAACATACATCTGCTATACACCTTGCAGAAACCAGTGTACAAGAACTATGACGCTTCAGTAACTTTCGCCGACGGCACACAGATGGGGGTCAACGCCAACGATATGGTTGTTAAGGAAATACCGCAGACACTTCTTGAACTTGACCCTTCATACCAGCTTAACGACAAGTTGCGCTTCTGGCTCAGTTTCAGATATTTCGGAAAGACATACGCCAACCTGCAGGAGGCTCTGTATTTCAATGGTCACTGGGAAACTTTCGGAGGCATAAACTGGAAGGTGAACAAAAACCTGGAACTGGGATGCACCGTCGTAAACTTCCTGAACCAGACAGGTGCCACAGGTACTATAAACGGTTCGGAACTGATAAGCAAGGAAGACGCAGGGCAGTTTGCAGGTACTTATATGAGTGGTCATTACCTGCGTCCCTTCACCCTTGAATTTAGCGCAAGCATAAGGTTCTGACGTCAGATTCGGGGAGAACAAATCCCAAAGACAGTCAATAAAAAGTAGATTATTCACCATGTAGGTCGTTTCTTGACAAAATACCGACACCTACCTAAAAACATTATAACCATGAAGAAAATATTCTTATCATTACTGCTCTGCTGCTTCACGCTGACGCTGACGAAGGCAGCGAAAACCGTCATACGTATCACGACAGCAGATACCGACCTCTTGCTGCAAACGGGCGACAACGACCGCCTGTACCAAACATACCTCGGAAAGAAACTGAGACACGAGGGTGACATACAGGAGTTCCCGTGGAATGTATATCCTGCCTCTGACGGTGCCGTGTCAAAACGCGGGTGGGAGGTGTACAGCTGCTCTGGCAATGAAGACTACTACGAGCCGGCTCTTGCCATAGTACATAATGACGGCAACCCAACCACTTACCTCTATTATGTCAGCCACGAACAGAAAACGGTAGAGGGAGGCACAGAGACAACGATCCTTCTTCGCGACAAGGTCTATCCTGTCAGCGTGACGCTTCACTACGTGGCATATACAAAAGAGAATGTCATAAAGACATGGAGCGAGATAACACACAGCGAGAAGAAAGCCGTGACGCTCTCGGCGTACGCCTCGACAATGCTCTATTTCGGTGCCGACAGATATTTCCTCACAGAATTCAGCAGTGACTGGGCTCGCGAGGCACAGATGTCGTCGCAGCAGTTACAGTTCGGCAAGAAAGTCGTAGACACCAAGCTCGGCTCACGCGCTGCCATGCATACCCATCCGTTCTTTGAAGTAGGCATAGGTCAGGAAGTATGCGAAGACCAGGGCACAGTGCTTATGGGAACTCTCGGCTGGACGGGAAACTTCCGCTTCACCTTCGAGGTGGACAACGTCAACAACCTGCGTGTCATACCAGGCATAAACCCTTATGCCAGCAACTATCAGCTTAATCCTAACGAGGTGTTCAGAACACCGGAGTTTATCTTTACACTCAGCGAAGAGGGCACCTCGAAAGGCAGCAGGAACCTTCAGCAATGGGCTCGTAACTGGAGCTTGAAAGACGGACATGGAGGAAGGATGACACTTCTCAACAACTGGGAGAATACAGCCTTCGACTTCAATCAGGATATCCTTGCCGACCTTATGAAGGAAGCCAAGAAACTTGGCGTGGACATGTTCCTGCTGGACGACGGATGGTTTGCCAACGGCAAACATGAGCGTAAGGACGACCATGCAGGACTTGGAGACTGGGACGTAAACCACGCAAAACTTCCGAAAGGAATACCGGCACTCTGTGACGCTGCCGAGGAGGCGGGAGTGAAGTTCGGCATCTGGATAGAGCCGGAAATGGTAAACCCCAACTCTGAACTTTTTGAGAAACATCCTGACTGGGCTATCACCCTGCCAAACCGCGAGCCTTACTACTACCGCAACCAACTCGTTCTCGACCTCTCTAACCCGAAGGTTCAGGACTATGTCTATGGCGTGGTGGAAAATATCATGAAGACAGACTCCCGCATCGCTTTTTTCAAATGGGACTGCAACTCTCCGATAACGAACATATACTCTCCGTATCTCAAAAAACATCAGAGCCAGTTGTATATAGACCATGTACGTGGGGTGTATAATGTTATGAGGAGGGTAAAGGAGAATTATCCTGACGTGCCTATGATGCTCTGCTCTGGCGGTGGCGCACGATGCGACTACGAGGCGTTGAAATATTTCACAGAGTTCTGGTGCTCAGACAATACCGACCCTGTAGAGCGATGCTACATACAGTGGGGGTTCAGCCAGTTCTTCCCCAGCAAGGCGATGTGCGCTCATGTAACGTCATGGAACAAGACTGCCTCTGTCAAGTTCCGTACCGATGTTGCTTCAATGTGTAAGCTGGGCTTTGATATCGGACTTAAAGATCTCAGCAACGATGAGATAAAGTACTGCCAGACAGCTGTGGCAAACTGGAAACGACTTCAGACAACCATTCTCGACGGCACACAATACCGACTCGTGTCACCATATAAAGGAAACCATATGGCAGTGAGCTATGTTTCGGAAGACAAGACAAAATGTGTACTCTTCGCCTACGATCTCCATCCACGTTTCAAAGAGATACTCCGTAACGTGAAGCTGCAAGGACTCGATGCAGAGAAACGTTATAGGATAAAGGAGATAAACCTTATGCCGGGAGCTGCATCTACAGCTGAGGCTGACGGCAAGACGTACAGTGGTGACTATCTTATGAAGGTGGGACTAAACGTCTTCTCTACAACCGAATTGACAAGTCATGTCATAGAAATTTCAGCATTATAGAAACCACGTTAAGAATCAGCTTTAGCCAATAGGTTTTACAAAGATTGGTCAGGATGCAATCCCAGGCTCGGACGAGAACGAAGAAAGATGTTCCCTGTCCGAGCCGCTTTTGCATTGGTGGTTATATAAAAAAGACTTCCCTCTGGACTCGTTGTCCAAAGGGAAGTAAACACTAATTATACCCCAACATACGGCTTAATACTCCAGTATCAGCGTCTGCTTCGGGCGCAGCTTGATATTGCTGTCGGTGGAAAGGGTATATCTGCGCTTGGAGGTTACGTCGGTCGCTGTTACTGTCGACGTGAAACACTCTTTATAACGTGCCGTCTCCATTTCCGCTTCTTCAGACTTTCCGTTGAGTATTACGAGTACATGCCGTCCGTTATATTCATGGTGCATGACATAGACACCCTTCCACGGAATGAACTGCGTCTGCTTGCCTTTTATTATCACGTCGTTGTTCTGACGCCAGTGGAGCAGCTTGCTCAGCCAGTTAAACATGGCGTTCTCTGCCTTTGTGCGCCCCTCGGCGGTAAAGGCGTTGCGGGTGTCACCAGGAAAACCTCCGGGGAAGTCTCTGCGCACATGTCCGTCGGTAATCTTCTTCGTACCCTTCATGAGTATCTCCGTTCCGTAGTATATCTGCGGAATCCTGTTTACGGTGAGCAGTAATGCCAGTCCCTGTTTCAGCGCAAGGGTGTCGTTTGTCTCTCCGAGGAAGCGGTCGGTATCATGGTTGTCGAGGAAGGCGAGGACGTTGGAAGGATTGGCGTAGAGCTTGTCGTATACAAAGGTGTTGTATATCCTGTTCAGTCCTTTCCACCAGTCGTCGGTATCTTCCGTCTTTGCCATGTTCATTCGGTCATAGAAGGTGAAGTCCATTACGGTGTTGAGGTAAGTATTCTCTTCATTCAGCGGGCTGTCTTTCTGCAGTGACGCGGTAAATCCCGGTTCTGTCACCCACGACTCTCCTACGACGTTGTAGTTAGGATATTCGTCGTTGATGCGTTTCATCCAGCGTGCCATGCCTTTTGCATCGGCATAAGGATAAGTGTCCATGCGTATGCCGTCGATGTCAAACTCCTCTATCCACCACAGCGAGTTCTGTATGAGGTATGTCATGAGGTGGCTGTTGCGCTGGTTGAGGTCTGGCATACTCTGTACGAACCACCCGTCTACCGTCTCTGCCAGGTCTACCTCCGAGGCGTAAGGGTCGATGACCGTTGTGAGCTTATAACTCGTCTGAAGCCCGTAGTTCGGATTGTTGAACCAGTCCTTCGACGGCGCGTCGGTCATCCATGGATGTTTGTCGCCGCAATGGTTGAAGATCATGTCCATGACGACCTTCAGCCCTTTTCCGTGAGCCTCGTCAATGAGGCGGCGGTACTCCTCGTTTGTGCCGAAGCGTGGGTCGATGCGGTAATAGTCTGTTGTGGCGTATCCGTGGTAGCACGACTGTCCGTTGCCCTCCTCCTGGTCGTTCTCAAGCACGGGTGCGAGCCATAGTGCCGTTACGCCGAGGTCTGTGAAATAGTCGAGGTGACGGCGTACGCCTTCCAGGTCTCCTCCGTGTCGCAGCGACGGTGCGTTGCGGTCAATGACATAAGGGAAGCGTGTCTTCACCTTGCTGTTGTCTTCGTGACCTTGTGCGAAACGGTCAGGCATGAACATATAGAGCACGTCAGCCTTTGAGAAGCCCATACGTTCATAGCCTTTCTTCTCCCTTTCTTTCAGGGGGTATGCTATCGTCCTGCTCTTCTTGCCGAGGGTTACGGTCAGCGGCATGTCGCCAGCTTTGGCGTCCTTGAGGTCGAGGTAAACGAAGAGATAGTTCGGCGAGTCGAGGCGTACTATGGAGTCGACGCTCACGCCAGGATATTCCGTCGTTACCTTGGCGTCGCCTATCCCCTGTCCGGTGAGCACGATTTGCAGCCGTGTGTCGTTCATTCCGGCATACCAGTTCTTAGGCTCTATATTTGTAATGTTTATCTTTGGTGCTGCGGTCATGAAACATGCTATGGTCAGCAGAAATGCTGTAAAAAAGTATTTTTTCATATTTCCTCTTTGCTTATTTCTTTATAGGTGTCAGTGAGACGGCGAAGCCACCACCCGGTGCTGCCGTAAGCTTCAGTTTGTCTCCTGCTTTCACTGTCCTTGACGTCACGGTATAGTCCTTAGGGTTCTTGTCGTAGGAAGCTTTCTTGCCGTCGGCGTATATCGTTGCGGTGTACTTCACGCCAGGGTCGAGGAAGTTGAGCGATATCACGCTGTTGTGAGCGTTCTCGTTTGTCTTACATCCTATGAACCACCTGTCTCCGCCCTTTTCTTTGCGTGCTATGGTGAGGTATTCGCCTATCTCTGCCTCAAGATATTCCGTACGCTGCCAGTCGAGAGCGACGTCGCGTATAAACTGGAACGCATCCATATATTTTGCGTAGTTCTCAGGGGTGTCGGCAGCCATCTGCAGCGGAGAATAGAGTGTTACGTAAAGAGCCAGCTGACCTGCGAGCGTCGTGTTGAGCTTATTGCTGTTGCCTGCCCACGAGAGGTCTGTCTCCAGCACGCCGGGAGTATAGTCCATAGGACCTCCGTGGAGTCGTGTGAACGGCAGTATCGTGGTATGTGCAGGGTATGACGCACCGAACGCCTCGTATTCTGTTCCCTTTGCCGACTCGTTGCCTACGAGGTTGGGCCATGTGCGGCATATTCCGGTAGGGCGTACGGCTTCGTGACCGTTCACCATGATATGATGTTTTGCCGCTTCCTCAAGCACGTACTGGTAGTGGTTTACGGTCCACTGGCTGTAGTGGTGCTCGCCGTAAGGCAGTATGTTGCCTACGTAGCCCGTCTTCACCGCATTATATCCGTAACGGTTCATGAGGGTGAAAGCGTCGGAGAGATGACGCTCGTAGTTACGTGTGGAGCCGGACGTCTCGTGGTGCATCATAAGCCTTACGCCCTTTGAGTGGGCATAGTCGTTCAGTGCCTTGATGTCGAAGTCTGGATAAGGGGTCTGGAAGTCGAAGACATAGTCTTTCATATTGCCTGCCCAGTCCTCCCAGCCTACGTTCCAACCCTCTACGAGTACCTGGTCAAGACCGTTTGCGGCAGCGAAGTCGATATATCGGCGTACCTCCTCGTTGTTCGCGCCGTGCTTTCCGTTCGGCTTCACGCTGTTGTAGTCGTCGAGGTTAAGGTTTATGGAAGGCAGGTCGTCGGTGTACTGCCATGTCTGACGGCCTGAAATCATCTCCCACCATACGCCGCAGTATTTCACCGGCTTTATCCATGAGGTGTCGGAGAGCTTGCAAGGCTCGTTGAGGTTAAGCGTCAGACGGCTTGCCAGCTGTCCTGTAGCACTCTCCGTGATGCGCAGCGTGCGCCACGGCGAGTGGCATGGAGCCTGCAGGTTCCCCTTGTTGCCCTGTGCGTCAGGTGTGAGGTGAGAGGTGAAGGTCATCGTCTTGTCGTCGAGGTCGAGGCTCATGCAGCTGTAGTTTACGAGTGCTGCCTCATGTATGGCAACATACAGTCCGTCGTCGGTCTTCATCTGAAGCGTCGTCTGCACGCCGGTAGGCGAGAACGTTGTCCAGGAGAGGTTGTCCTCATGAGCTTTCAATACGGCAGGCATCAAGCCACGTATCTCCGACAGGCGTGACTTTGTCCAGCTGTATTCCTGCGTGTCGTAGTCTCCCGGTATCCACCATGCGGTATGGTCACCCGTCATGGCGAACTCCGTCTTCTCTTCTTTCAGTGTGAAGTAGACGAGGTTCTTCTGTCTTGGGAACTCATAACGCAGTCCGAGACCGTCGTCGTAAACGCGGAAACGCACCACGATATACCTCTCTGTAGCTTTCTGGTCGAGTGTTACCGCAAGTTCGTTGTAGTTGTTGCGTATCGCAGCCTCTTCGCCCCATACCGGTTGCCATGTGTCGTTGAAGGAGGCTGTCTTTGTGTCGCGTACTGTAAAGCCGTCCATAAGGTCTTTGCCACCTTTGGACAGTTGCAGTCCTAAGTGTGAAGGCTTGACAACATCTTTGTCTTTATACGCCACGGAATATGTCGGGCGTCCGTTGTCTATGGTGAAGGTTACGGCGATATTGCCGTCAGGACTCTTCACCGTCTGTGCTGCTGCTATAAAAGGCATGACGAGCAGCATCATTGCAGATAGTAATGGTTTCATGTTCTTTGTTGTTTAATTAAGCATGTCGTTGTTGTTGACTATAACCTTGACCTTGACCTTGACCTTGACCTTAACCTTGACCTTAACCTTGACCTTAACCTTGACCTTGACCTTAACTTAAGACCAAACTTAGTCATAAGTTAAGACCAAACTTAGTCATAGGTTAAGACCAAACTTTGTCATAGGTTAAGACGGAGCTTATTATTTAGGTAGGTTAAGCCACAGCCGCAAGGCTCTTTCTGTTTAAGGTACACCCTCCGGAGGCCTTCTATCTGTACATTATCACAGCCGACTGTGCCGGTACGGAGACGGTCTTTCCCTTTACCTGTGACAAGCCGTTGCCATCAGCTTTGCCGTTGGCGCATACTACGGTATATGTCCCTGCCGGTATAGCCTGCTTTATGGCTTTTACGTTAGAGTTCAGTATTATGATTATCTCTTTCCATGTGTCTCCTACCGCCTCTCCGTTCAGTTTCCATGCTATCACGTTAGACTGTTTTACGGGCAGGAAGGCGAGGTTCTCGCGCACCTTCTCTGCGTCACCCATTCTGAAGGCAGGGTGCGCCTTGCGTATCTTTATCAGCTGTGAAACATAGTCGAAGACGTCCTTATGCTCTGTCTTCAGAGTCCAAGGTATCATGTTTATGCTGTCAGGAGAGGAGAAGGAATTGTGGACTCCTTTTTTGTCGCGCATAATCTCGTCGCCGCACCATATAAACGGTACGCCCTGTGACGTGAGCACCGTCGTCTCTGCCAGTTTCTGCAGTCGTACGAGAGCTTCCGGAGAGTATAGTTTCTTATTCTTCGTCTTCTCTGCCTTATGCTTCAGCGTTGTCTTCACACGGTCGGCGAGACACATGTCGTCGTGGCAAGAGACATAGCTGATCATCTCCTGCGGCTGTTCCGCCCATGGCGACGTGCTGTAGTTCACGCGGCTGTAGTCAACTCCCGGGTGGTTTATGGCTCCCACGATACCGAACTTCACGCTCTCTTCGTTGCCGTCGTTGCCAATGAGGAATGCCCCCTCGTCGTTGTCGCTCCATGAGCCACGCAGTCCGTCGCGTATCTCGTCGCAGAACGCCGCTATGCCGCCCAGCTGTGACGTGTTTGCCTTCATGGCGAGCTGCTCTGCCGGCAGCACAGGTGCTGCAGCAGCCCATCCCTCGCCGTATAACACCACGTTAGGGTCTATGGCCTGCGTCACTTGCCTTATGAGGTTCATTGTCTCGATGTCGTGTATGCCCATGAGGTCGAAGCGGAAGCCGTCGACATGATATTCCTTCATCCAATATGCCACGCTCTCTGCCATATACTCACGGAACTTCTCGCGCTCAGAAGCCGTCTCGTTGCCGCAGCCTGAAGCGTCCGCCGGTGTCCCGTCGGCTTTGGTGCGGAAGAAATATCCCGGTGCGGTGCGTTCGAAGCTGCTCTTCCCGAGGTCGAAGACGTGGTTGTACACTACGTCCATTATAACTCGTATGCCAGCCTTGTGAAGTGCCATGACCATTTCCTTGAACTCACGTATGCGTGTCTCCGGGGTATATGCGTCAGTACTGTACGAACCCTCCGGGGTGTTGTAGTTGACAGGGTCGTAGCCCCAGTTATACTGTGACGGCACGCGGT
The DNA here is from genome assembly GCA_945829425.1 of uncultured bacterium. Taxonomy (GTDB): domain Bacteria; phylum Bacteroidota; class Bacteroidia; order Bacteroidales; family Bacteroidaceae; genus Prevotella. The sequence goes on from CALZUQ010000034.1 coordinate 13,064, forward strand.
TTCCTCCTCCGTAGGCGTTCCCCGTCGTCTCGTCAATGCTTCCGTAGTCGTACGACGGTAGCAGATGGACGTGTGTCACGCCCAGTTCCCTGAGGTGGTCAATTCCTGTCGCGAGGCCTTCTGTGTTATGTGTTCCCCGCTCTGTCAGAGCGAGGAACTTCCCTTTGTTTTTTATTCCCGACGCCGGGTCAATGGAGAAGTCGCGGTGGTGCATCTCGTAAATCACAGCGTCCTTCTGCCCGCTGAACAACGGTGAACGGTCATTCTCCCATCCCTTCGGATTGGTGTCCTGAAGGTCTACTATGGCTCCGCGTAATCCGTTTACGCCTACCGCTACAGCCGAGATGCCAGGGTTTTCGTCAAGCCATTTTCCGTTGTGCTTCACCTGGAACGTATAGAAACGCCCTTTCTGATTGCCTGGCACTATACCAATCCATTGGTCGCCGAAGTGCTCCTTCTGAAGTGTGATGGTTTGTATCGGCGAGCCTCCTTGTCCTTCAGTGTATATGTTTACCTTTACAGACTCTGCCGATGGAGTCCATAGTGCGAAGCGTGTGGAGGTAGGGCTCCAGGTCATTTCCTGAGCCGTGACATTTGCTGTGCTGAGCATCGCCAATGCAGCTATTACAGATGTTGAAAAAATGTTGTTCATCGTTGTGTCTTTTTCGGGGTGTCTCCTCCCGATGTCGTCTTTTTTTTTGTTTTAGGTTAAATTTATGTTGGTTCTATTCTATGCTTATTACCTTTCCCTGCCTCATCGTGATGTCTCTTTTATCAATCCTTCCAAAGAGTAGTTGAAGTCGTCGTTGGCAATGAGGTCCTCAAGGTTGAGGTGCATGCGGTATCGCCAGTAGTGGCGAGGGTTGGAAGGAATGTTGATACGCTCGGCGTTGGCGTCGGCAAGACGCAGGTTCTCGTCGGTAGCCAGCCAGTCCTGTAGTGTCAGAATGCAGAGCATGGAAGGGCATGAGAGGTGACGGAAGATAATGTCACGCGCCAGCCATCCCGGCATAGGGTGTGGTGCTGCGTCGCCACGGTGCAGCACGGTACGGTAGTAGTCCTGTGTCTGCTCGTTGTCTTCGTCCCACCACATACGCATCGTAGCAGTGTCGTGGCTGGAGATGGTGCATACGGAGCGGTAAGGGTTATGGTGCAGGTTTCCGAAGCGGAGGTTTGTCTCCTTCGGCATGTTCTGTATCTCAAGCGACAGAATGCGCAGTTCGTTCATCACCCACGCCACGCAGTCAGGCACCATGCCGAGGTCTTCGGCACAAGCCAGCATACTTGTGGCGTTTACTATGCGTGGCAGTTTCTTCATCGCTTCGTTATACCAGTAATGGTTGTTGCGACGGTAGAAATAGTCGTTGTAGAGTGCGTTATACGCCTGTTTGTCTGTGTCCCACAGTGTTTCGTAGCATGGGTCGAACTGTGCTGAGATGCGTGGGTGGAACTTGTTGGCGTCGTTATGGTCGCGCAGGAAGAGGACGTTGCTTATGAGGGAGTAGAGCGTGTCGCGCAATGCCGCGTCGTCGGCAGAGATTTTCGACATGTCGCCGTTGTATTTCTTCTTGAAGAACGCCTCCACCTTCCTCTGTGTGTCAAACTCCGGTTTCAGCTCGTAGCAGTCGTCGTGAGTGTTTATGAGATATGTCTCGCGCACGTAGTTGCCCTTGTCTCCGAACCAGCGGTTTATCACCCAGTCGGTTATGAACGGCTTGAGCATCAGCTCCTCGTTCCAGTGGAGTCCGTAGTGCTCTATCTCCTCTATCGTCATGCCGAGCGACGGCTGGAACTGACCGAGGAGTCCGTGAACGGAGTGTATAGGAATCTCCCATATCCGGAAGAATCCGAGGACATGGTCTATGCGGTATGCGTCGAAGTATTTCGCCATGTTCGAGAAGCGTCGTATCCACCATGCGCCGTTGTCGCGCAGCATCTCCTCCCAGTTATATGTCGGGAAGCCCCAGTTCTGTCCGTTTACGGAGAAGCTGTCAGGTGGTGCTCCCGCCTGCCCGTTGAGGTTGAAGTATCGTGGCTCCATCCATGCGTCACATCCATATCTGTTCACACCGATAGGTATGTCGCCTTTCAGCACCACGCCCGCCTCTTTGGCGTATTCGTGTGCTGCCTTCATCTGTGTGGCGAGGACATACTGCACGAAGAAATAGAATGCCACCTTTTTGTAGGCTTTAGTACGCGGGTTGGTCAGTGAGGCACGGTCTTTTTCGTCCCAGGTGTTATGGTCTGGCCATTGTGTGTAGTCCGCAGTACCGTAGGTGTCTCTCAGCACGCAGTATTGTGCGTATGGCACGAGCCATTGCTGCTCCTCTTCGAACCATTTGTTGAAACTGTCAGAGTGAAGAATGCCGTGTCCATGTTCCTCGAAGACTATCTTCAGGTATTCCTCCTTGCCGAGGTTCACCAGTTCGTAGTCTATCTCCTTAAGGTTGTTGACAGCCTGCTGCATTACGGTGAAACGCTCGATGTCCTTTTTGTTCTTTGGCTTCTCAAGCTGGCGAAGGTCGCAGTACATGGGGTGCAGGGCGAATATCGAGATGCTGTTGTAAGGATAGGAGTCTATCCACGTGCGTGTCAGCGTAGTGTCGTTGATAGGCAGTATCTGAAGAATGCGCTGCCCGGTTTTCTTCACCCAGTCAATCATACGCTTCAGGTCGCCGAAGTCGCCGACACCGAACGAGCCTTTTGAGCGCAGGGCGAAGACCGGTACCGCTGTTCCTGCAAAGCGTGGGTTTGTGATGGGAAACGACGCGCGTGGCAGTTCGTAGACATATTCCTCGTCAAGAGGGATGTCGGCAACCTCCATTTCTCTGTTTCCTCCCTCCTCCCAGACGATGTCCGGGTCTCCGTTGTCTTTACGTATTATGAATTTGAATACAATCTTCCGCTCTGTCAAGGTGCTTGTGTCGAAGGATGCTGTCCATACGTTCACGCTGTCTTCGTATAGCGGCATAGCCCTGTCGCTGCGCCATTCTCCCAGTTCTCCGCCTTCTCCGGCGAGATAGAGGCTCTCGCCGCTTCTCAGCTGTGGCGCATGAACCTTTATCGTCATGGTTCTGCGTAACTCCTGGTTCGGCTGTGCTTTCTTCTTGCGTCGGTTTATTGTCTCGGTGAATGCCGAGCTGTATAAGAATGAGTCTTCCGGAATGTCGTTCCACCTGTCATAACACGTATATGTCTTCTTCCCGCGTATTTTGAGCAAGTGGTGAGCCTGTGCCCATTCGCGGCGCAGCTCCACCGTCTGGCGGAATACGGAATAGTAGTATTCTATGTTTGAACCTTTCGTAGGTTCGGCGTCGACTATTGCTGTCCAGTCGCTGTTGTTCGTAGAGTGCATGCGGTACTGCTTTGGCGTACCGTCGTTTTGCAGTATGCTGATTGCGAGGTCTTCCCCAGCGAAGCATTCGTAGTGTAAGCAGAATTTTATTTTCATCGTAGTATCTTTTTGTTTTTCATAATGTATAGTCCTTTAGGTAGTCTGTCGAGTTCTTTCCCCAGATATTGTCCTTGGGTGTTGTATATCATGCCGTCGGCTTCAGCAGCGTCGGCAGCGATATGTCCTACGCCAGATGCTGAAGGATCGAGGAAAGACTTCATGAGCCACAGCACGCCACTGTCTGACGAGCGTAGCGGCCAGTGACCGTTGCCCGATACCGTAGGCCACCACAATCCTCTGTTCAGCCAGCCTGATATCACCACTCCCTCGCCTGTCGACCAGTTGGCGTTGTCGCCGTTGCCGGCTTCCTCCGGGAACCACCAGAACAGTCCCTTGACGTTCTGATAGTCTTTCAGCATGTTTATGAGGTCTTTGCAGAAAGCGTACTGCCCGTCGCACGAGCCTTCCTTTACGGGCCATGTGCTCCGTGTGTCTACCGTAGCGTCGCCGGGCCACCATTGTATTGGGTATGCCGTCTCTACGATCTGCACCTCCTTGTCAGGGAATTTTGCTGCAAGCCTGGAGAGCGTCGTGCGGAATGTGGCGAGGTTGCCATGATAGAAGGGGTAGTATGACAAGCCTATGACGTCGTAGTCGAGCGCTGCCGCCTTATTATAGTAGAATTCCGTCTGGTCGGGCACTCCCGAGCGTTCCGTATGTATTATTATCTTCGCCTCCGGGCATACCTCCCTCACCGCCTTGCATCCGCTTTTCAGTACGGTCAGCAGTCCGTCCCAGTCGTCGCCGCTATGTGTGTATGGCATTACCTTTATGCCCACCATGCCGTATGTTATCTCGTTGCCCACCTGCACCAAGTCCGGTGTAGCTCCCGCAGCGACAAGGTGTTGCAGCGACTCTTTGGTATATGTGTATAGCTTCTCAGCTTTCTGTTCCGCCGTGACGCATGATTTCCATGCCTCTGGCAGCACCTGCTTCGAAGGGTCTGCCCACGAGTCGGAGTAGTGGAAGTCGAGCATGAAGCGTGCTCCAGCGTCCTTTATACGTTTTCCGAGGCTTGTCACGTATGCCAGGTCCTGCACCACTCCGCTTTTATCTGTCCCCGTCTCTTTAGGGTTTACGAAGAGCCTCACGCGGAACGTGTTCCATCCGCATTCTGTCACGAGCCACGGAATGAGGTCTGGTATTACGTTCCCTTTCTCGTCGAGGTATTTCGTCTTGCTCGCTTCATAGTCGGGGAGAAGAGAGATGTCTCCCCCTACGTATTGTCCATGTTGTCCCCATGTCGTCAGTGACAATGCCAGCAAAAGACAAGATAATATTTTTTTTCTCATAAGTATAGATTATTTGTTTTTTAAGTATTTCTTCCCTTTCCCGACATACAGCCCTTTGGCAAGCCTTGAGATGTCGCTGCCGGCATACTGTCCGCTGACTGTGTAGAAAGCGTCAGCGTGAGTGTCGTCTGTCGTGATGTCCGTTATGCCGGAAGTGTGCTGCGACGTTACGTCGGTTATGACGTTCTTTCCGCTAACCTTGTCTGCAGCCACCTCAAGGTATTTGTCCGTCTCGATGTCGTTGAAGTCCACTGTCTGCGGTGATCCGGAACCTGTTGACAGCACGATGTTTATTGGGTGGTTGCTCTTCGTCACGCGGAAAGTCTTCCAGAACCATTTCTTTCCGTCTTTCTCTACCGTTGCCGTAACCTTGTCGCCCGGCCATGACTTCACCGTAGTGAGCGTTGTGCCGTCAGTGTCGCTCCATACCCAGTAGTTCACTGACCCTGCCGCCCAGCCTGTCGGAAGGCTGCTGTCTACGTATATCGTAACGTCGCGGTCGGTGAAAGGCTGCTCAGGTTCTGTGACATCCTCGGAGGCTATGCGTTGCAGTATCGCTTCCCAGCCGCTTGTGTCGGTATTCGTCGAGACATAGTATATATATCCGTCGCCCTCGGTGAGTTTCTTGAACCCTCCCGTTGCGGTGTATGCCTGAGGTGACGTGCCAATGACGGCGAGGAGCTGCCTGCCGTCTTTTCCGTTCACCGCTATGGCGGTATATGCGCTTGCGGCAGCCACGTTGGAGTATGTGCTGGTGTTTGTCACGCCAACGAGCTTGCGTGCTTCAATCATTTTCTTTATCTCGTTCTTGTATGTTATCCAATGCTTCAGAAAGACACAAGGTGTACCCGGCATGGCAAGGAGATAGGCGTTGCACGCCACGATGTTTGTCGAGATAGGGCAGGAGCCTGTCTCGGAGGAGCTGCGCCACTGAGTGTCGTGGTTTTCCACGAATGTTATGGCGTAGCGGTTGTATTCGCTGCCGCTCTTTACCAGGTGGTCAGTGTTGGCGTTCAGCACAGCCCAGTTCTTCTTTGAGACAGCGTCGTAGAGGCGGTAGTGGAACTGGAAGTCGAAAGCCGCCGACTCCTTCACTCCGCTCATTGTCGTGCCGTTGATCCATGTCTTAGCCTCTGAGGCACTGCCCCAGTGCTCGCCTACGGAATACTGCACTCTGGCGTGGTTGTTGTACACACCTACGAATGCAGGGCTGAAGCCTTTCACCATGTCATAACGGAACCCGCAGTAACCCAGGTCGTTGAGAAGGTAGGTGAGGTAAGCCTTCACGCAGCGCTGCACGTTGTCGGAATAGTGGTCGAGGTCGCGCATCCCGCTCCAGTCCTCGCCGCTGTCGTTTCTTGTCGAAAGACTGTATCCGTTGGCATCAGCCCATTTCTTTGCCGCTCCTCCGTCGTCGTTGAGGCAGATGTCTGTCGAGAGCATCTCGTATGTCTCGCCTTTGTATGTCTCTTTCGGGAAGTCCACCCAGTTAGAGACGTTGCCCCTATGGTTCACCACCACGTCGGCAATGGTGCCTATGCCGTTGTCTTTGAACGTCTTTATCAGCGAGCGCAGCTCGGCCTCCGTACCGAATGAGGAGTTCTGGTTGAAATAATACAACGGATTGTAGCCCATAGACTTCCCTCCTCCGCAATATCCAGACTGTGGAATCCAAACGAGAGAGAAATAATTGCCTAACTCCGGAGCCTGCTTTTCGAGTGTCGTCCATTTCGTCTCGTTGAACGAGTCCCAATAGAACCCCTGCAGCATTACGCCGCCGTAGTTGTCGGGCCAGCCTTGCGCATTGACAGCAAGGGCGCATATAAAAGAGATGATGAGTGTGAAGATTTTTTTCATATATGATAGCGTATTGGTTTCTGTTAAGCCGAATAATAGAACGCGCCTTAAGACGGTTTCTGTAGTTCTTAGGTCTGTTGGAGTCGCTTTTTAGCGACGGAATAATAGCAAGTTAGATTCTTGCTTGCAAAATTAGTAATTATTATCTTACTCAGCCAAAAGAGTAGACATATTTTTACGATATGCGAATGTAAACGTTTGCAAAGTCATCTCCTTTCCTCCCTCCTCTCTGTTTTTTTCCTCCTCTTGACTCATTATGTTTCCATGGCAAGTTTCTGTCTTTTTTTTAGAATAGTTCGCCCTGTCCTCGCCTTTGTTTTGTCACAGTTGTTTCATGGGCATGAAACAGTTGTGGCAAAGCCATGAAACAGTTGTGACAAAGCCATGAAACAACTGTGACAGAGCCTATGAGGGAAAGACAGCTCTAATCTCAGTTCTCTCATCTCATGGTTCAGTCCTCCCCGCAGACTTGCTCCTTGGGCCAGTTTACGAGGTACAGGTGCTTCGTTGCACGGGTGAACGCCGTGTAGAGCCAGTGAATGTACGACGGAGAGAGCATGTCCTCGGTGATATAGCCTTGGTCGACATATACATGCTCCCATTGTCCGCCCTGCGCCTTATGGCATGTCACGGCGTAGGCGTATTTTATCTGCAAGGCGTTGAAATAAACGTCATTGCGCAGGCGTTTGTAACGTTCGGCTTTCGTCGGAATATCGGCATAGTCCTCCATGACGGCAGAAAAGAGTGCGGAATGTTCTTCCGAGGTCAGGGCAGGAGCTTCACCGTGGAGGGTGTCGAGAAGGAGTGTCGCGGTGAGTTCGTAGCCGTCGTAGTCCGGAAACTCTATAAGCGCATCAGCGAAATGAAAACCGTAAAGGCTGCGGTGGTTGCGTACACGCCGTATCACACCCCTGTCGCCATTGGCAAGGAACGCCGGAGTGTCGGAGGAAGAGTCCTGCTGAGAGAGCATGTGAGAGTGGAAGCCCTTCTGCGTGAGTGTGTTAGAGGAGGAAGAGTGTTCCGTCCAGTAGTAATTGTTCTTGACAATCATGATCTGATCGTTGACAGACAGCTCTTCTTCACATCCCAGCACCTGGTTGCGAATGCCCATATTATAAATGTTTGCCCTTTTGTTGCTCCGTGTTATGACTATCGTCTCGTCCGTTCCTGCGTGACTGTAGCTGTACGCCAGTTGTTCTATGAGGTCAGAGCCGTGACATACGGAGATGTCGGCAAAGCCCGAGAAGCGCATCTTCGGCAGCCCGCTAATGGTGTCATTCAGAAGTAACGACCTCAGAGCCACGGCGTTGGTGAGAATGCCAGAGCCTTGCGACTGTCGCATGACTTCCAGAAGGTCGTAGTCGAAAACCTCCATGCCATAGCCGGAAAGATAGGAGGAGAGTAGGGCGGGAGCATTGTCACACCCCACCGGCGGCAGCTGTGCCGTGTCGCCGACGAGAACGAGCGAGCAATGCCTGCCGGAGAAGACATAGCGTATGAGGTCGTCGAGGAGGTTGCCACTGCCGAAGGTCTCTGCACCACCCTGCATGGTGGCGTTGATCATCGACGCTTCATCGACGATGAACAGCGTGTCTTTGTGCAGGTTGTCGTTGAGCACGAAACGTTCGGAGAGGTAAGACTGCTGGCGGTAGATCTTACGGTGTATGGTGAAGGCGGTGCGTCCGCTTCCAGAGGAGAACACCTTGGCGGCACGTCCCGTAGGGGCGAGGAGCACGACCTTGTAACGTGTCGAGCTTACGGCATTTACGAAAGCACGGGCAAGTGTCGTCTTTCCCGTACCGGCAGAGCCTCTCAGCACCATGACGCTACGTCTGCCGTCGTCTGTCGTGCGCGACATATCTACGCTCTCCATAAACTGCCCCAGGCGCGTCATGGCAGCCGCCTGTCCTTCCGTAGGACTGTAAGGCATGCTCTTTCCTATTATATATGTCCATTCAATTGTTGTCATGGAGTGCAAAATTATCAAAAAAATCCCTTTTATCCAAAAAATGTGTGAGAACATTGCATGAATATATTTTTTTTTCAGTAATTTTGCACTCCATGACAAAGCCAAGAACCATAATACGTATAGGACGACAGACGCTGACCTTCGCACTGCCAGAGAATACCGACCTTCAGGACGGAAACCGCAGGAATGTGAAGGTCATGCTTGAGCCGTATATCGTCAAAAGCGGCATGTCGTTGGCGGCAAACCTCAGAGAGGCTTTCAAGGACAGTGCCATTCTCGCCATGCCCAACGACAGGACGCATGTTGTAATCGACACGCCCGTCATGATGGTGCCTATTGAGGAGTTCGACGAGAACACTATGGCGGAGGAATACCACTACGCCTTCCCGGGCAGGCTCCATGAGGTGGTGTTGCATTATGTCATTCCTGACCTCAACAGCGTGGCGGTGTTCTCCATAAACAAAGACATACGCATGGTGGTGAACGACCATTTCGACAATGTGCGCATAACGCCCGTTACGGCACATGTGTGGCATCACCTCCTGCAGAGAAACCTTGCGGGGCAAACGCGTAAGCTCTACGCCTTCTTCCACGAGGGGCATCTCTCCGTGGCGGCCTTCTCTAAAAACCGCTTCCGCTTCGTAAACACTTTCGTAGCCAACGAGGTGGCTGACAGCGCGTATTTCATGCTCTATGTCTGGCAGCAACTTGCCATGGACGGCAAGAAGGACGAGCTGTTTCTTGCAGGAGAGATAACTGCTGAGGACGAGCTGAAGAAAGAACTGCGGAAATACGTGCAGAATGTCTTTGTGATAAACCCCTCTGCGGAGTTTAACCGTGCTCCTATAACGCAAATCCCAAACGTAACCTACGACCTTATCTGCCTATGCGAATCATAACAGGACAATATAAGGGACGGCGTTTTGACGTGCCGCACACGTTCAAGGCGCGTCCTACCACCGACTTTGCCAAAGAGAATATCTTCAATGTCGTGCAGGGCTATATAGACTTTGACGGTGCTGCGGCGCTCGACCTCTTTGCCGGTACGGGAAGCATCACGCTTGAGATGCTGTCAAGAGGCTGCGACAGCGTAGTGAGTGTGGAAAGCGACAGGGATCATGCGGCGTTTATACGTCAGTGTCTGCTGAAGCTGCAGACCGAGCGTTGCGCCTTGGTGCGCGGCGATGTCTTCCGCTTCCTGAAGTCGTGCCGTCAGCATTTTGACTTTATCTTTGCCGACCCTCCATACGCCTTGTCTTCTCTGCCCGACATACCCGACATCATAGTACCGGGAGAAAAAGACTCAGGGGAGGGCTTCCTCAACGATGGAGGACTCTTTGTCTTCGAACACGGAAAGCAATATGACTTCTCCTCACATCCGAGATTTCTTGAGCATCGTGCGTATGGCTCTGTGAACTTCAGCTTGTTCAGATGATACCACGCCCCACACAGCTCCCTGCAACGAGAGTCATGTGTAGCTTCGCCTATACCTTATTATATAAAAGAGCATAACCTTCTCTCAGCATTTTGATTGACCGTCCCACCATAGAACGTATTCTGGCAGCAGCCGATATTGTTGATGTCGTTTCAGAGTTTGTCACTCTGAAGAAGGCTGGCATGAACTATAAGGGACTGTGTCCGTTCCACGACGACACCACACCGTCGTTCTCCGTCTCTCCGTCGCGAAACTATTGCCATTGCTTCACCTGCGGCAAGGGTGGTACTCCTGTAGGCTTCATCATGGAGCATCTGCAAATGACATATGCGGAAGCGTTGAGGTGGCTCGCCAAGAAATATAATATCGAGGTGAGGGAAAGGGAGATGACAGACGCCGAGAGAGAAGAGGAGAACGAGCGCGAGGCGATGTTTGTCGTGAATGAATGGGCAGCAAAATACTACCACGACATACTGTATAACGATGTCGACGGAAGGGCTATAGGAATGCAGTATTTCCGCTCACGAGGGTTCCGCGACGACATAATAGAGAAGTTCCGTCTCGGCTTTGCACTCAGCGACCGCCGTGCCATGCCCCGGGAGGCGTTGAAGAAAGGCTATAAGGCGGAATATCTGGTGAAAAGCGGATTATGCTACAGCAAAGAGGGGGAAGGAAAAGACGACGGGGAACAGTTGGAAGACCGCTTCGCCGGAAGGGCGATTTTTCCGTGGATAGGACTGAACGGAAAGGTTGTGGCGTTCGGTGGAAGGAAGCTCGACAAAGCCACCAAGGGAGTATTGCAGAAATATGTCAACTCTCCTGAGTCGCCCATATATCATAAGGCTAACGAACTTTACGGCATATACCAGGCGAAGCGCGACATATCGAAAGAGAACTGTGTGTATATGGTGGAAGGCTACACCGATGTCCTCGCCATGCACCAGTGCGGCATAACGAATGTCGTGGCAAACTCCGGAACGGCACTGTCGCAACAGCAGATACGCATGCTGCACAGGTTCACGAAAAACATCGTACTCCTCTACGACGGCGACGCAGCAGGACAGAAGGCTACAGAGAGGGGAACGGACATGCTCCTTGAGAACGGCATGAACATAAAGATCCTGATACTGCCGGAAGGCGAGGACCCTGACTCTTTCTCGCGTAAGAACACACCGGAGCAGTTTAAGGAGTATATACGCAGCCACCAGACAGACTTCATACAGTTCCGTATAGAGACGATGATGCAGAACACCTCCGACCCCGTAAAGCGTGGAGAGATGATTTCTGCCATAGTAAAGAGCATATCGTTGGTAGCTGACCCTATAACGCGTGCGGCATATCTGCAGGACTGCGCCACACGTCTGAACATGGCGGAGGCTACGCTGACAACGCGTATGAACGCTTTCATAGCTGAAGCAAGACAGGAGAAAGAGAGAAGGAGACGCATAGAGAACACAAGAAGGACGGGAGAGGAGAACGCGTCAATGCAGAACGCGTCAATGCAGAATGCAACAAGTGAGGGCACTGCCTTGCAGCCGTCAGCGACGCAGACCTCCTTAACGCCTTCCGCACAGCGGCAGGCAGCCTTTCCTGACGACAACAGCATGCCTCCGGAATATCTCCCTGACGAGGCTTTCTCAAAGCCGGGGAGCACCATTGTCGGAATGCAAGGCAGGGGACTTGAAAGGGGCAAGGGCAGATACGAAAGCATAGAACGCGACATCGTAAGGGCGGTGGTGCGCTACGGTGAGAGGATAGTGAAGAACGACGTGGAGACAGAAGACGGGGAGAAGGTGTCGCTGACGCTTGCGGAATATGTCTTCTACAACCTGCAGTGTGACGGCATAGAGCTTCACGACACGTTGTACACCACAATACTCGGAGAGACGGTGGAGCGGTGTCACGACGAGGGGTTCTCTGCCATACAGTATTTCTCGCGCCACCCCGACTATGACATCTGCCGGCTGGCGACAGAGATGGGGTGCGACCGTTACGTCCTCTCGAAAAGTCTGGAGCAGAAAGTCACTGAGGAGTCGCTGCTGCAATATATCGACCATCTCCTCCTGGCGTTGCGAAGGGATATTGTTGACACACGTCTCGCGGAATTGCTCAAAGAGATACTGCGCGAGACAGGAAATGCTGAGGCTCTCGCTCCGCTCATGAAGGAATATGAAAACCTCAAGGAGATGAGCCGTATGATAGCAAAGAAACTGGGAAGAAACCTCCGGTGAAAAGAAGAAAAGACTCTCGGATATCTTACTTGATGCAAAGACAAACACCAGTATCGATTATAACCAAATAATTTTCAAGCCATGACATACGAAAGATATACCATACACGACTACGCCACGATAGAGGAGAGGCGTATGCACACCATGCCGTTCATAAACAAAATGATAGAGAAAGGCTTGGCGGCAGAGATGATACTCGTAACGGAGGCCATGCAGGAGAAAAGGCTGGCGGCGATAGCCGAGACGATAGCCGCCGACGACATGAAGAAGGTCGTGCTCCTCGCCGGACCGTCGTCAAGCGGCAAGACGTCAACAAGCAAGCGTCTGTGCATCCAGCTTATGACTTGCCACAAACACCCTGTCGCGCTCTCTATGGACAACTGGTATGTCAACCGCGCAGACACCCCGCTCGACGAAAATGGCAAGCCGGACTATGAGACGATATACTCCGTTGACCTCGCACTCTTCAACCACGACCTCGCCGAACTGATAGCAGGAAAAGAGATAGAACTGCCTACATATAATTTCGTGACGGGGAAGAGGGAGTATAACGGAGAGAGGCTGAGGCTCGACAAGGACATGATACTTGTCATTGAGGGTATTCACGCCCTTAACCCTATGGTGAGCGAGCAGATACCGCAGGAGAACAAGTATAAGATCTATGCCGCACCGATGAGTCCTATCTCCCTCGACGGTGAGAAATGGGTGCCTACGACAGTCAACAGACTCTTACGGCGTATCTCACGTGACTTCCAGACACGAGGGCGCTCACCGCAGCAGACCATTGCCGAGTGGCCTTCCGTACGTCGTGGTGAGGACAAATGGATCATTCCGTTCATGAAAGACGCAGACACCGTTTTCGACACGTCCATGCTCTATGAGCTGGCTGCCCTGCGACAGAAGGCGGAGCCTATGCTCCTCGCTGTGCCTCACGACGCTGAAGAGTATGACATCGTAGAGCGGCTGATATGGTTCCTCAGGTGTTTCACGCCTATTGACATAAACCAGATACCTATCACCTCGCTCCTCCGGGAGTTTGTAGGAGGCTCGATATTCGATGCGAAATAAGCTGGGAAATGACGGCCCTGTTTTTAAGGTGGGTGTGTTTTTACAGCCCCCACCTTTATAGAACATGCCTTAGTCGACACGCTTTAATCAATAATACACATTATAAAAAAACAGACAAAACAATGAAAGCTATTTCAACATCTAACGCCCCGGCGGCAATAGGTCCTTACAGCCAGGCCATAGAGGCCAACGGCACAGTGTTTGTCAGCGGTCAGCTGCCTATCGACCCTTCAACAGGTGAGTTTGCGGAAGGAGGCGTGCAGGCTCAGGCACGTCAGTCGCTGACAAATATGAGGAATATCCTTGCTGAGGCAGGGCTCAGTATGCAGAACGTTTGCAAAGTCACCGTGCTCCTTGCCGACATAAAGGATTTTGCTGCTGTCAACGAGGTTTACGCTGAGTTCTTCGCTGCTCCTTATCCGGCTCGCAGCGCATTCGCCGTGGCAGCATTGCCAAAAGGTGCCGCTGTAGAGATCGAGGCTATTGCTGCAAGATAAGTATGGGACTGCTGTAATCCGTAGGCAGATGCTGGCGCATTTCCCCACGGTTACTCAACTACTGGCTTCCAACCAGAACCGACAGGACACAAAAAGAGGCGTGATGGAGAGAATATCCGTCACGCCTCTTTGTTATTCAGGTGTTGATAATGCTGCCATTATCGTCCCCACCCGATGGCCGTTCCTTCTCTTAGAGCTTGTCGTTAGAGCCGAGAACGTTCATGATCTTGTGGATGTACATCTTCTTCATGCTCTCACGTGCAGGTGTAAGATACTGACGTGGGTCGAAATGGCTTGGGTTCTCAGCGAGGTGCTTGCGAACAGCAGCAGTCATGGCGAGACGAGAGTCAGAGTCGATGTTTATCTTGCATACAGCAGACTTGGCAGCCTCGCGGAGCTGCTCCTCAGGTATGCCGATAGCGTCAGGAAGCTTGCCGCCGTACTGGTTGATGATGTCCACTTCTTCCTGTGGTACGGAAGACGAACCGTGGAGCACGATAGGGAAGCCAGGGAGCTGCTCTTCGATAGCCTTCAGGACATCGAATGCGAGTGGAGGAGGAACGAGCTTACCCTCAGCGTTGCGTGTACACTGCTCTGGAGTGAACTTGTATGCTCCGTGTGATGTGCCGATAGAGATGGCGAGAGAGTCGCAGCCTGTGCGTGTAGCGAACTCTACAACCTCCTCAGGCTTTGTATAGTGTGACTCTGCTGCGCTTACCTCATCCTCAACACCTGCGAGGACACCGAGCTCAGCCTCTACGGTAACGTCAAACTGGTGAGCGTACTCTACAACCTTCTTCGTCACTGCGATGTTCTCCTCGAAAGGAAGGTGAGAACCGTCAATCATGACAGAAGAGAAGCCAGAGTCGATACAGTCCTTACATGTCTCGAAGCTGTCGCCGTGGTCGAGGTGGAGCACAATCTGTGGGTTCTCGCAACCGAGTTCCTTAGCGTAAGCTACAGCACCCTCTGCCATGTAGCGGAGTATTGTTGCGCTGGCATATTTACGCGCACCCTTTGAAACCTGCATGATGACAGGTGACTTTGTCTCTACTGCAGCCTGCACGATAGCCTGCATCTGCTCCATTGTGTTAAAGTTGAATGCTGGGATAGCGTAACCGCCATCAACGGCCTTCTTGAACATGTCGCGGGTGTTCACGAGGCCAAGGTCTTTGTAATTTACCATGTTTTTTTATAGTTAATGTAACAACAAAATTGTCTTTGGCATCTTTTAAGGTGGCGACATAAAAGCACATAAACAAAGGCTATGCACTCTCTTTGCCGCAGGACACGCCTTATTGCACCGCAAAATTATAAAATTTTCTTTATAGAGCCAAAATGTTTGTATGTTTTTTTTCTTATTTTACAATAAAAAATGTTTATTCTTTGGTTGTCTCGTTTTTTTTTAGTTACTTTGCAGTCGTTTTCGGGGGTACGTAGGGGGCGCGTAACAGGCTTGCCTGCGAGGAAAATACGGCATGACACCCATGATATGGTAAACAGGTGGCGATTTATACCCAAACATAAGGTAAAAAGATATAACACACTCGAATTTTTTATACACGAAAATCTATGGTACACATTACAAAGGAGGCCGCCCTCGAATATCACGAGACAGGCAGGCCAGGCAAGATAGAGGTAGTTCCTACCAAAGCCTATCGTACACAGACAGACCTCTCGTTAGCTTATTCGCCGGGAGTGGCTTATCCATGTCTTGAGATACAGGACAACCCCGACGCGGCATACCGTTATACGGACAAGGGAAACCTCGTGGCGGTAATCTCTAACGGAACGGCTGTGCTCGGACTCGGCGACATCGGCGCAATGTCCGGAAAGCCCGTCATGGAGGGTAAGGGCCTGCTGTTCAAGATATACGGCGGAATAGACGTGTTCGACATTGAGGTGGCAGAGAAAGACCCGGAGAAATTCTGTGAGGCTGTAGAAAAGATAGCACCGACATTCGGAGGCATAAACCTTGAGGACATCAAGGCTCCGCAGTGTTTCTACATCGAGGAGCGCCTGAAGCGCACACTCGACATTCCTGTAATGCACGACGACCAGCACGGAACGGCGATAATCTCTTCCGCCGGACTCATCAACGCCCTGGAGGTTAACGGCAAGAAGATTGAGGACGTGAAAATCGTCGTCAACGGTGCTGGTGCTGCGGCAATATCATGTACCAAGCTTTACGTCGCCCTCGGAGCACGTAAGGAGAACATCATAATGCTCGACTCAAAGGGCGTGATAACCTCCGACCGTGAGAACCTCACGCCGGAGAAGAAGCTCTTCGCTACAGACCGCCGTGACGTACACACTCTCGAAGAGGCCATGCGTGGTGCTGACGTCTTCCTCGGACTGTCAAAAGGTAATGTGGTAAGTCAGGATATGATACGCTCTATGGCAGAGCAGCCTATCGTCTTCGCACTTGCCAACCCTGCTCCGGAGATAACCTACGAAGACGCCATGGCAAGCCGTCCTGACGTGCTGATGTCTACAGGACGTTCCGACTATCCTAACCAGATAAACAACGTCATAGGCTTCCCATATATCTTCCGCGGGGCGCTGGACGTTCATGCCAAGGCTATAAACGAGGAGATGAAG
The DNA here is from genome assembly GCA_945829425.1 of uncultured bacterium. GTDB lineage: Bacteria > Bacteroidota > Bacteroidia > Bacteroidales > Bacteroidaceae > Prevotella. Next base: position 29,468 of record CALZUQ010000034.1, read on the forward strand.
CTCGCAGCAGTGCGTGCCATAGCCGACCTCGCCAAGCAGCCTGTTCCGGATGTCGTAAACGACGTGTATAAGGTGAACAACCTGACCTTCGGACCGGCGTATTTCATACCGAAGCCTGTCGACCCGCGTCTCATCACCGAGGTCTCTGCAGCAGTGGCAAAGGCTGCCATAGACTCTGGCGTGGCACGTGCCGTGATAACCGATTGGGACGAATACAAGCGTAACCTGCGCCTCCGCATGGGTCATGAGACAAGCGTGACACAGTCGCTCTATGACACGGCACGCAAACACCCGAAGCGTGTCGTCTTTGCTGAAGGTCTGCACCCTACCATGATCAAGGCTGCCGTACAGGCGAAGCAGGAGGGGATATGCCAGCCGATACTCCTCGGCAACGACGAGATGATCGAGAAGAAAGCCCGCGAGCTCGACCTCGACCTTACAGGAATAGAGATAGTAAACCTGCGTCACGACCGTGAGATGTCACGCCGTGAGCGTTACGCCGCCATACTCGCCGAGAAATGCCGCCGCGACGGATATACTTATGAAGAGGCTAACGACAAGATGTTCGAGCGTAACTACTTCGGCATGATGATGGTCGAGACGGGTGAGGCCGACGCATTCATAACAGGTGTCTACACCAAGTTCTCGAACACTATAAAGGTAGCGAAGGAGGTCATCGGAATACGTCCTCCGTATAACCATTTCGGAACGGTGCATATCCTTAACTCCAAGCGAGGAACATACTATATCGCCGATACTCTCATAAACCGTAACCCGGACAAAGAGACACTGAAGGATATCGCAAGACTCACTGCTGACTCCATACGTTTCTTCAATGACGAGCCGAAGATAGCCATGATATCATATTCTAACTTCGGCGTAGACAAGGAAGGCTCACCACGCCTCATGCGTGATGTGGTGGCAGAGATGCAGGAGGAATGTCCTGACCTGAAGATTGACGGAGAGATGTCTGTCGAGATGGCTCTCGACCACGAGCGTCGCGACGAGAAATATCCTTTCCTGCGTCTCCATGGCGAGCAGGTGAACTCTATGATCTTCACCAACCTCTCAGCAGCAAACTCTGCGTATAAGCTTATCAAGGGCTTCTCGCCAGATACTGAGGTTATCGGTCCGATACAGATGGGACTTAACAAGCCTATCCACTTCACCGACTTCGACTCCAGCGTGCGCGACGTGGTGAATATCGTCGCCGTAGCGGTAATCGACGCATACGTCTCACAGCTGAAGAAATAAACGCATATACATCACGGAAAACGATACCTGGCATCTGCAAGCCGTAAACGAATACGGCGGACTGAGCAAGAAAGCTTCTGTTGACAATACGGCAACAGGTATCTTCGAGTCCTCATCTTCTCAAGAAGCTACGATAGAAGCTATCTTCAGCATCAACGGCATACGTTCTTCGGAACTCCGACGGGGAGTGAACATCATACGTATGAGCGATGGTACTGTAAAGAAGAATGTCAACAGATAAGGTGAGGTAAGGAAACGAAAGAAATCGTACCTGCTTTTTTATCCTGATTTACAAAGAGGGTGTGTCAAAAATAACTGACACACCCTCGTTTCGCTTAACTCTCTAAGCTCAGTTCTCTAAGCTTAGTTCTCTAAGTTCAAATCTTTAATCTCTAATCTCATTTCTCTAATCTCACCCTTCTCATTTCTGTTGTATCTCTTCAAACTTCGATTTGATATAAATGCTTACGCCGAATATGCTTCCGGCATAGACAATGGTCTGTGCCACATACCAGAGCACGCCGTCCGTGATGTCATGGCCGTTGAAGAAGAAGCAGAGGAAGGCGAGGACTATGCCGCTCGTGAGCATGACACACGCCGTGGTGTATTGTATGATGTCTTTCCTGTTCATGATAGATGTTGTTTTTGATGAAGGTTATGCTTCTTAAGATGTATTGTCACGAAAAAACCAAGAGCTGAAGGAATATGCTTCAACTCTTGCCGTTAGTACGGAAAAGAGACGCCGGTTGTAAAATCCCAGCCGTATAGCTTGTATTTACAACCGGCTTTGCTTATTCTCTTTCAGGCATGTCGTCATTACCGCCCGAGCTGCTTCCTCCGTTCTCTGTGCCTCCTCCCTCATTGTCTGAAGGGTCAGAAGGCGTTTCCGGCTGCGTGATGTCCACTACGGTCTGTCCGGCTTTGAGTGCCTTGATGATAGCCGCCTGTGCGTTACGGCTTGCCACGAGGTTAAACTCTGCGTCGCCGAGGAGGTTCTTGAACTCTGCTCCGGGAGTCCACATCACGTTCACGTCGGT
>CALZUQ010000035.1 GCA_945829425.1 uncultured bacterium
TTACGCCCAACAAAAACGGCATCGCAACCATTGCTTCATTACGGGGTCGGCAATGAAAATCCCGTCTTTTCGGATTTCAATAAGTTCCTTTTCCACCAATGCCGTCTTTATGCGCACGATATTGGAATGGGAACCCAAGTTATACTCCTCCCTGACATCGGCCTTGCCGAAATCGTCGTGTATGCCTGAGATGACTGCTTTCAGGAAGTTCAACTGATAACTTGTCAAGTTCTCAGTCTTCTCCTGAAACAACGTGGTGTTTTCGTCGAGAAGATTCTCGTATGCCTGTGCCAATCCTTCATCGGTGGTAGTGCCACTTGTGGGGGTGCAGACGAGCACGTTGAACGCCAACTGCTGAACGTATGACGAATGTAGCTCCACCTTATTGCAAATCTTTTCAGCCAAGGACTCTGGCAACTCCCTTCCCTCCGCCGCAAACTGGCGACGCAGATAGGGAATCCAATCTTGGGCAGGAATAGTTCCAAGTTCCATTGTCGCCCCGAACTTGTAGAAAGGCTTGCTGCGCTGTTGGAAAAGAGTTATCATCATGTTTTTCTTGCTGCCATAAAGGCAATATGACACATTGCCCTGATGCTGCCAAACGGAGCGCATCCTTTTCTGCACGTAGAGTGAATCGGGAAACTCGCCCACCTGCTGAAATTCATCTATGCACATAATGATATGTATTCCCTTTTTGCGGGCAATCTGTTCTGGAAGATTCAGCACATCCTCCGGTTGGTGTGTGCGCGGCGTTATCCCAAGGGATATACTGTAATCTTGGGTGGGATCCGGAGAGAAATTCACTTTAGGCACAATCCTCGAAAGGAAATCACGTGCATCCTGCATTAATTCCTCGAAATGTGAGGATGTTTGCTTAAGAACTGCTGAAGCGAATATATTAAGGAAGTCGTACTCGTTACGGCATGAGAAAATGTCGAGATGCACAATCCGTATTTCTTCCGACTGCACATCCTTTGCGACTCGTTTCACCAATGACGTTTTCCCCATACGGCGTGGAGCCAACAGTATGGTGTTCACTCCATACTTGAAATTGTTGGAAAGCACTGTTATTTCCTCGTTTCTACCCACGAAATTCTCCTCTTCCACGGCTACGCCAAATACAAAAGGTTTCTTCATAATCTTCTCATTTAATGTATTTGGGGTGCAAAGATACATAAAAAACACAAGTCACACAAGTTTGTGTGACACAAGTTTGTGTGACACAAACTTGTTTTATACATAATTAACACACATTCACTATAGTGATCTTCCCTACTTGGCGTGCGCCACGTAATATCAGGGGTAAAAAAGATATAGTATTCGTCTCAAATCAGGGGCATAAACACACAATATTTGTCTCAAATCAGGGCTAAAATATATAAGGTTTGTCACAAATCAGGGGCAACAAAGTAGGTATAGCATACTTTCTTGCAAATATCAGTGAAGCCTCGTGGCTCAATGGACAGATTGATGTATCTTTCTGTTTAACGGGTGAAAAATTGGGACAAAAGCGGGACAGGTATGTATCTGGAAAGACAGAAACTTACACTTTTCCAACACTTTTTCTTTAATAATTTACACTTTTCCAACGTTTTTCGCCGTAATTTTCTACACTTTTCCAACAAAGACGTTTTCCCCCATACGGCGTGGAGCTAACAGTATGGTGTTCACTCCATACTTAACATTTCATAATCTTCTCATCTAATGGAATTTGGGGGCAATGATACATAAAAATCACGGATCACACAAGTTTGTGTGACACAAACTTGTTTTACGCATTGTTAACACATATTCACTATGGTGGTCTTCCCTACTTGGCGTGCGCCACGTAGTATCAGGGGCAAAAACATACAGGATTTTTCACATATCAGTGGCAAGACAATATAGGTTTGCATGTATTTCGCCTATATCATAGAAGTCGCGCGACAGAGAAGATACACTTACTTTATAAAAGAAGATATACTTACTTTATAAAAGAAGATATACTTACTTTGCCAGAGAAGTATATCTTCTATAGCCGATGAAGTATATCTTCTTTTAAGAGATAGTAGTATTGCGTATCAAAGTCAAGGTAAGGGATTATGAAGAATAACCCTTAGAATGACATTCTTATTCCGAGATATGCCATAGCTCCGTCGATAGGTCCATAGACCATTGTTGGGTCGAAGGATGCCGACCAAGGATCGTTCGCAGAGATGATAGCATTCTTCTGCGAGAAGTCAGTGAGGTTCTCCCCGCCTATATACACCTCGAAATGCTTGAACTTCCTTGTTACCTGTGCCATGAGTTGTCCGAAGCCATCATATCTCTCTTCCCAGAGCTTTGCCTCTCCCGGATTTGGCATACGTCCGCCGCCGTTCATCTGATATGTCACATCAAACTGCCATTTGTCGTCGTTCGTCTTATATGACGCCGTTGCAAGACTCTTGTATGAACTTGTCAGCGGTTTCTCTTTCAGCACACCTCCATACGTACATTTTATGATGTTCTTTCGGTATGCCGCAGTAAGGGTGAAGCCTTTGAAGAGTGGGTATGTAGCGTCTATCTGGAACACACGGCTGTATGAGTCTCCGTCGAGGTTGTAAATCATAATCTTCGAAGGGTCAGTGTCGAAGTCAAGCACCGCCTGATTGACGAAGTCGGTATAATAATATTCCGCATTGACCTTCAGCGTCTCATGACCTATGGGGATATTTAAGGCGAGCGACGCTCCATAGTTCCATGCCTCTTCCTGCTTCAGGTCCTGTATCTGCAACAGTCTTCCCGCAGCAAGAAGGTTGCTGTTTTCCGCCAAGGCATGTACCGTGCGGTAGCCCTTGCCTGCCGAGAGCCTTACGGAGAGTACGTCCCAAGGCTGGTATTTGATATGTGCGCGTGGTGTCACGAAGCCTCCATGCAGCGAACTGTAGTCGTAGCGCAGTCCTGCCATGAGTGTCAGCTGATGACCGTAGTTGTATGTGTACTGCGCGTATGCGCCGGACGTTGTCTCCTTCTCACCTCCCTCTGTCGGTGTCCGCAGTATGTATCCGTCCGGGTGTAGAGAGCGTTCCTTGAAATAGTCGTGGTTTATGCTCAGACCTGTAGAAAGTGAGTGGACATGAGCGAATTTCGCTTCATACACAAGTTGTGCGTTGATGTTCTTCTCATTTACCGTGTACCATTTGTAGTTCTCGTTTCCGAACACCGCTTTCTGCTGATGCAGCGAAGCATTTGTTATTAGTGCAATGTTCGCCTCATGCTCGTGGTCAATGTAGAACGCATGTTTCATAAACGCCTCATAGCGGTTTGTCTTGATGCCTATCTCGAAAGGGTTCTCAATGTTGTTATCCCCTGTGGTGTGGTCAACCTGTCCGGAGTTTCTGTCTTCCGTGAGCACCTGCCATCCTCCGTGGAAGATATAGTCATGCTCAGCATAATGCCACCGGTTGGTGATGTTATACTGTTCTATTTTCGGCATGTCCTGGAAGCCGTCATGGTTAGAGTCATGCTCTCCCCACCTGTTTTCATAATGTCCGAGGAAATTCCCCGACCACCCTTTTCCGAGATGGAAATTCGTATCGAAGTTTGCCTCCATTCGGCTCTGCGTATCGCCGTAAACGTTTGCATTTACCGCAGCAGGCTCTTCCGGCTTGAGATAGTCTATGTCTATCTGCCCTGTTATAGACTCATATCCGTGTTTTACCGATGCCGAGCCTTTCGACACGTTAATACCTTTCATCCATGGTCCCGGGACATAGCCGAGAGAATATGGCTGTGCCGCACCTCTGAATGCCGGCATTCCCTCGACCATCATCTGTACATACGTTCCAGACAGTCCGAGGAGTTTTATCTGCCTTGCCCCCGTGGCAGCGTCGGTGTATGCTACGTCGACGGTAGGGTTTGTCGTGAAACTCTCTCCGAGGTTACAGCAGGCTGCTCTCACCAGTTCCCCTTGTCCTATCCTCGTTCCGTTTACAGCTCCCGCCATTCTGCGGTTATTGCTCTTGCTCGTTACATGAACCTCGTGCAGCTCATGCTCCTTGAATATGGAGTCGTTCTGTGCAGACACCGTGACGAAAGGCAACAGGAGTCCTGCTAAAAGTATCTTTCTCTTCATTTTATGTGTTTTTTGGGTTTTTCTGCTGCAAAGTTACGACATTCTTCTTGCAACTGAGTTGCAAAGAGGCTTTCTGTCATAATCTCCTTGTTTTCCTGTAATCCACATTGAGAGAAAAATCGACCTGAAAGGAACACCCTACCGTAGAGGTTGCAAAAAACTAACACCCTTAAGGTAGGTTCTACCCCCCCCCAGGGTGTCGGTATGTGCCATGCGGCTATTTTACCGCCGTCTCAGCCTTATATTTCCAATGTGCGGCGCATCCGTGCTCAGCCTCGTAGTTCATCCGTTCTGAGCGTATCTGCAGTTCTATCCAGTTGCAGTCAGGTCCCATGACGGTGAGTTGCAAGGCTTGATATCCAGAGGGCTTGGGGTATGTTATCCAGTTACGTATGCGGTCGGGGTGTATGCGGTATAGCATACATACTACGGAGTATATCCTCCAACAGTAGTACTTCTCCAAATCCATATCGCCAAGAGTCTTTCTCTTCACCTCCTCCACTTCTCCGAGAATGTCAATGCAGTTGTCTGCCATGAGCGGTTGCGGAGTCCCTTGCGGTACCTTATATATTATACGTGTCGCGAAGAGGTCGTAGACATCATCGAACTGTTTGTTGTCTATGCGCATCTTTCGCCAGATGGAGTATACGGATTTCATGCGGTAATGGAATTCGTACTCCAGTCCCATATCGTCGAGCATGGCTCTGAGGGGCAGTGCGAATGTTTTGAATACCATCTCGCAGGAAGCCTCAGACTCCAAGAGTAGTGTCTTGAGCCTACGGTAGTCTTCAGGATAACCTATTTTCACTGCTTTGTCGAGCATGGCGCTCTGCAGGCTTTCCTCGCCGAGCTGCTCTGCTTTCGGTGCCCATAGGCTCATCACGTCGTCAATGAATTGCTCCTTAGAAACGCCTTTGGGCAGTGGCTTCCCGTTTTCCAGGTCGCACAACTGCCCAAATACTGTTGTCAACTCATCACATAATGCCTGTTGTCCGGCAGTAAATGATGTATTTGTGTTCATATCTTTTTCTGATCTTTTGTTTTCGGCGACTTGCCACGTCTCCCTTTTCCTTTTGTGGCGGTGAGGGACTTGACGTTCTGCCGCACCAGAAAGATTACATTATTCTATAAGAGCCTTGCGGCTTATCGCCAGTTCCTCTTTCACTTCCTCGAGTTCTTTCTTCAGTTCGCTGACTGTTATGGCATTTATTTTCTTCAGAGGCTGTATGGCGTCAGCAACACCCTGTATCTCAGCGTCGTAAACGGAGAGACGGTCGAAGGCGTCGAGCAGCAGCACGATGCGGTATGATAGGCTTGCTACCGCCTCGTCGTCATATCCCTGTAAGAATTTGTCGGCGTTCATGCTTGCGATATAGAGGTTTTCCACTGTTGCGGCGCATGAAGCTATCCAGAAGAAGTTTATGCGTCCGTTTTTCTCCATGTCAGCATATATCTGCTTCTCTGTTTCGTTGAAAGGCTTGCTGTCATCGACATTTTCCAGAGCCGGGTCGTTGATGTCGGCAGCCAGTTTCTTTATAGCCTTGTCATAGTCTCCGGTATTCATTCCGTAGAGTTCTGCCACGCCTTTGTCAGTATACAGCATTATGAGTGCTGCGTATTTCTGTGATATTGTTTGCAGTGCGTCAGCAATGCTTGGTTCTATGAGATATGTCGGTGCCTCCTTTTTCTCTTCGTCGGTGAGAGTTATCTTTCCATTGTTCAAGGCTTGTGAGAGTGGTGTGAATTTCTTTTCGCTTATAGCGTTGGCGATGCTGTCGAGGTTCATCTTCACGGCTTCCTCCAGTTGTTCCTGCTCAAAGGTCTTTACGATGGTGTCCTCATCAGAGGCGTTTGAACTTGCTTTGTTTCCGCAAGACGCGAGTGCTATTGCTGCAAAAGCAATGGCGAGAAGGGATAATTTCTTCATGATTGCAATGGTTTTTATTATTGTTATTAGATTTTTCGAATGATGTGTCCAGAGATGGGTTTGTTTTTTTGGGATGATAGTGACCCTCTCGCTTCTGTCATTATATCATTTCTGCAAAGTTAATAATTTTTCTTTAAATTACAAATATTAAAGTGGAAAATTACTTTATTCTGTTGTTTTTTTTCTTTACGGTAGCGTTTGTCCCTCTTTTTCCCGTGGAAAGAGAAGGAGTGTCATTTGTTTGTCTCCTTATAGTCTATGTATAATATTGAAGCAACGCAGACAGAATATATTATCAGCATGAGTATATTGAAAAGCTCTGTCGGTAGAGTCTTTCCGCCGATGTTTTTCTCTGAGCTGTAGAATGGCGCATTGCCGTAGACCGTTTGCGGAGAAAGGTATATATATGCCATTTTCGGCACTATATGTCCGTCTACGATGATGTGAGTTTCTTTGCTGTTGGCGTTTACTACTATTTCTTCGAGACGTTTGTTGACACTGCCCTTTATCAGTTCTTTGTATTTCTCTTTTCCGTAATAATTTCTCTGTTCGGATATAATACGGTCTTCAAGCAATGTCGCTGCATTGCTTTTTTGCGTCAATGCGGAGTCGGCACGCTCTATATGACGTGTGAGCATGTCCATGTCGTCCATTTTTGTCAGCGGTTCTATTCCTGCACATCTTTCAATGACAGGCATGGCGTTGGCTATGATCTTCACCGGCTCTTTCGTCGTCTCCTTTCCCTCTTTCCTCAGTCTTTTTATCTCCTCTATCTGTTTCTCCACCTCGGGTATGTATGCAGCCCGCATGTATTGCGTCTCATATTTCACTTTATGAGCTTCGAACAGCGGTGCTTCGTATGCGTTGTCTTTATATTGCGCCACGGCGAGGGCCTCATACGCCCATCGTGACGGCACGATGTTTCCTATTATCGGAACATTGCCGGTAGTGCTGCGAGTGTTGAGGTCAGAGAAGTCCACCACGATGCCGCAGAGCAGTATTTGCGGTATCAGCAACAGCGGTATGGTGATGTATATCGCCACGACGGTGTTGAGCAGCCTTGAGAGGAGCAGTCCTGTCAGTCCTGCGAGGAATGCCACGATGAACAGTATCGCCCACCACAACCCCCATAGCGGAGCCAGTCCTGCGATGGTATTGCCTACAGCGATGAATAGCAGCGTCTGTATGAACACCACGGCAGCCATATACACTACTTTTGATGAGATATAGCTGTGATAGCTGAGGTTGAGGAATTTCTCTCTTTGCAGGACGAGTCTGTCGCGTATGATTTCTTCCGCCGACCCGCTCATCCCTATGAATGTCGCCACTATCACCGCCATGAACATATAGCTCATGAGGTTTTTGTTCTCCATGAGCGAATAGCCTTCCTGTGGAGCATAGTGCGTCAGTCCTGCGCATATCAGTGCAAGTATTGGTGCTTCAAGCAGTGCGATTAGCAGGTACTGCGTGTTTGTCTTCTTTGACGCTATGGTGCGTTGCAGGAATATTACGAACTGTTTCCATGGTCCAGGCTTCTTTTGGTCTGTCCGAGGCACGTCGCAGACTTTAGGCTCTTTGAATTTCCTCCTTCTGTCAAGATACATTTTATGCCATTCCTGCGGTGTCACTTTTCTCGTCTCCGTCCTCTCTCCACGGCTGTCGAGAGCCTTCTCGTCTATGATGTTCAGTATCACCTCCGGGTTGACGTTTCCGCATGTGGTACATGTCGACTGCTCCGCGTCGGCATAGTTTGCTGCAGACTTGAAGTATGTTATAGCGTCGATAGGGTTGCCGTCGTAAATGGGGTAGCCTCCCTTGTCGAGTAACCAAAGCCTGTCGAAGAGCTTGTACACGTCGCTTGACGGCTGGTGAATGATGACTATTACGAGCTTTCCCTTGTATGTCTGTTCCTTAAGTATGTTTATGACCTTCTCGGTGTCTGCCGACGACATTCCCGACGTTGGTTCGTCGAGGAACAGTACGAACGGCTCGCGTATGAGTTCCAAGGCAATGTTCAGCCTTTTGCGCTGCCCGCCGGAGATGGTCTTCATGTCTGGCGAGCCGACCTTAAGGTCTTTTGCCTGCAAGAGGTCCAGCTGTTTCAGCGTTTCGGTCACTCTCTGCTCTATCTCTTCGTCTGTGAGTCCTTCAAAGCTCAGGCGCGCCGTGAAGAGCAGGTTCTCGAAAACCGTCAGCTCTGCTATCAACAGGTCGTCTTGTGGCACATAGCCTATCAGGCTCTTCACCTCCGGCTCGTAAATGCTATGTCCGTTTATGGTTATGATGCCGGAGTTCGGTTTCAACGAGCCGTTGAGTATCGACTGCAGTGTAGACTTTCCTGTCCCGGAGCCACCCATTATGGCGATCATTTGTCCGTTTGTCAGTGAGAAGGAAAAGTTGTGCAACCCGTTCTCACTGTTTGGAAATTTGAAGTTTATGTCACGCCCGCAGAACTCTATCTCTTCGTATTCCTCCTCCTTACGGTATTTTCTGAACGCATTGTAATAGTATATACGTACACCGTTTTTCACCTCTTTTAGCACTCCGCTCTGTATCCACACCTGGAATACGTCGGGCAGCACGGGTATGTCGTCCATGAGCACCGTGTCTCTCCCTATATACGAGAAGAGCATCATGTTGTATTTCTTCAGCCACAACACTTTCAGGAATCCGTCAAGTTTGCGGTATCTCTGTATGGTGACATAGTCAGACACCTTTCCCTCTATGAAGTTGCAGAACTCGGCGTATATGTCGTCGTCAACCCCGAACCGTTTTTTCACGCTTTGAAAGATAAACTCCCCGCTGTCGAACGTGTCGCTCCCCGTATTGCAGAACTCCATGAGTCGCAGCAGTATCAGCTCCTGCTCTTCCGACTGCATTCTTCCCGCAAGGTTCTGGCATATCCCGTCTACTATGGCATCTTTGTCAATGTCCGGCGTCATGTCGTAGAGGTCGCGCAACTCATTATATAAGTCGGTGTACACCTCTACGTTCCGTATGCCGAAATGCCGGCTGAGGTAGTTGCTCAGCGTTGATGTGGAATATGTCGTGTCAACACTTTTCATCGCTCCGAAGAGTGCGAAGAGGTTTGTCAGTCCGGAGAGTATATCGTCTGTAACCATAGAATTGTTTTTTGTGCCGTTACTTGTCTTTTACGGTATATCGCATGGTGAGGACGTTCCTCGCTCCCTGCCTTTCGTAAATCACTTCATCCATTATTTGCGTTACGAGGAATACTCCGAGCCCCCCTATGGGCCGCTCTTCAACAGACAGCGTGATGTCAGGAGGAGCAAGCTGTGTAGGGTCGAAGGGTTGTCCTTCGTCTATCAGCGTGAACGTCATGCCTTCTGGCGTGCTTTCCATGTTTATCTGCACAGGCATTCCTGACTTTCCGGGATAGGCATAGTCTACGACGTTGACGAAAGCCTCCTCCAGTGCCAGGTTCAGCTGGAACACTGCGGCGGTAGGCAGCCCCAGCTGCTCTCCCGTCACTTCTATCCATTCGCACAGCATGGCGACTTCGTTGACGTCATTGTGTAGGTTTAGTGTTTTTCTCATCTCTTCATTCCCTCAAGATTATCAGGTGACAGAGTGTGTCGTCGGGGCTTTACGCGAATTTGAACAGAGAATAGAAGCCTGTTATTGTAAACACCTGCTTTATCTCTTTTGACACTCCTGTTATTGTCACGTCGCCCCCTTTTGCTATTGTTGCTTTCCTTAACGACAGGAAATGTCTCAGTCCAGACGAGGAGATGAACTCAAGGTCTGTACAGTCGAGTACGATATGCTTGTCAGCGTTGTCGAGCAGAGTCTCCATGTCCGCCGCGAACTGTTGTGACGCCGCTGTATCGAGGCGTCCGGAAAGAATTCCTGTTACTGTGTCTGCTGAAATGCTTGTTTTTAGTGTCATAGCCGTATTTTTATTTCGTTTTGATATGGTGCATTATTCGTCTTTGCCGGTGCATAGGTGTTCTATGTATTTGCATACAATGTCTATTCCCGGGATGTTGCTTCCCCCCTCGGGTATAATGATGTTTGCATGCCGTTTCGAAGGTTCTATAAACTGTTCATGCATAGGCTTCAAGACCTGTATGTATCTCTCCATAACCATAGACACCGTCCTTCCGCGTTCTATCGTGTCACGTTGTATGTTGCGTATCAGTCTGATGTCGCTGTCACAGTCTACGTATATCTTAAGGTCCATCATGTCTCTCAGCTTCCTGTTTACGAGCGTCATGATTCCCTCCACGATAATTACCGGCTTCGGCTCTACGTGTACCGTCTCTGCGAGGCGGTTGCTTATCAAGTATGAGTAAGTCGGCTGCTCTATTGCTTTCCCCTCTTTCAGTTCTCCGATTTGTTTTATGAGCAGTTTCCAGTCGAATGCGTCAGGATGGTCGAAGTTTATCGCCCGGCGTTGGTCGTCGGTAAGATGTGTGGTATCGTTGTAATAAGAGTCTAAAGGCACTACAGCGACATAGTCTGGCGGCAGGGCTTCGACAATTTTTCTTACTACGGTAGTCTTCCCTGATCCTGTGCCTCCTGCTATTCCTATTATTGTCATATTCTTCATCTTTAATATGTCAAGAATTGTTGTTTTCGGGCGTGAGATATGAAAATCACATGCAAAAATAGTAAAACTTTACGATATTAGAGCAAAAAATCGAATAAAATTTGGCTGTTAAGTAAAAAAATAGTAATTTTGCACCCGCTTTATGCAATATTCGTATAAACTTAAAATCAAAAATCAAAAATGAAGAAAGGTATTCACCCAGAAAACTATCGTCCGGTTGTATTCAAGGATATGTCAAACGGCGATATGTTCCTCACACGTTCTACATGCAAGACAAACGACACAGTAGAGTTTGAGGGCGAGACATATCCAGTAGTAAAGATAGAAATCTCAAGCACCTCTCACCCGTTCTATACCGGAAAGAGCAAGCTTGTTGATACAGCAGGTCGCGTTGACCGCTTCATGAGCCGTTACGCTAAGCTGAAGAAGTAATCGGGACGTGTAAAACAACCGAAGAAAAACAGACCATACATATAAAGGTAAGGGTTTTTTCCCCGCCGACATATATATTTATGGCTTTTGCCCCCACGCAGTTGCATATACGTGGCGGAGCTTAAACCAAAAACGGGAGACAAGAGGTGAAAGCCTTTTATCTCCCGTTTTTTTTGTACTTGTTTCCACAACCCTTACGGCGAGTCTGTCACTTCTCTATCGGGTTGCTTTCTATCTTCTCTATTCCTCCGTTGTAAGGGTTTAGTATCACCGTGGTCTTCACCTTCTTTGAGAACAGCGGTTCGGTAAGGTTCTCTATCTCCCCGAACTGTGCAGCGCTAAGCTCTATTGTCTTAAAAGCCTTCCTGTCGTCGGCGAGAGAGAAGCGTATCTTTCCCGGTATGGCAATCCAGATGCCTGTTTCGTCCTTCGGTGCTTTCTTTCCTGTCTCGTTGATACGTGCCGGCATAGAGTGCATGTCCTCCGTGACAGCATAGAACGGTTCGCCGGAGAGGTCGTCGCTCCCGACAAGTCCGAAGTGCGTTGAGAAGCGGAAGAGCACCTCGCGTGTGGTATCCCTCTCCGGTATATATATTAAGGTGTGCTCCACGGTATCCGTCGTCATGACACCCTCAAACATCTGTCTTAACGCCAGTTCCTGCGTCTCGAGGTTTTTCAGCATAATCTCCAGCTGCCTGCCGTCCTTCGGCATGTAGTCTGCCTGTCCGCGTGTCAGTTCGTTTATGCTCTCACGAATGTCGTAAATCTCGTTGCTACACAGTTCTGCCATTTTCAGTTTGCTTCCGGCACTGATAATCTCCTGGCTGAGATATTTGTACGGGTCAAGAGGTGCTCCCTTGGGTGCCGGAGCGAAAGGCGTGCGGTATTTCAGGGCCTTTCCCTCCGTGTTTATTCCGAGGAGGATGTTCTCTTCAGAGAGAGTGAACATATTGTTGTTAAGCCTGTTGTCTATTTTTGCCTCGAAGACACGTGCCGTATCTGGTATGGCATACGGTTCGAGGTGTGTGCCGATAATGCGGTAAGCGTCATAGCTTTCCTGAGCCACGTTTTTCTTGAGGAAACGTTGGGCGTATAATGAGAGCATACCCGGTGAGTATGACTGTTTTTCTACGAGTATGGAAACCCTCACCGCCGTCTTCGGAAGATGATATGTCGTGGTCTGTGCCACAGAAACTGCTGTGGATAATACACAGATGAATAATGAAAGAAAAATCTTGCGCATGGTTGTATGTTGTTGTATTATAGATATGTTTTGCGTAAGTGCAGAAGGAGTGTTCTTCTTACGCCGTCTTATCTTTTGGTGTAAAGACTGTTGAAAGCCTTTGGCAGAGCCTCCATGATGTCTGATGCAATCAGTCCCTCCTGCCCCTTTTCTTCTGCCGCCATGTCTCCTGCCAGTCCGTGGATATATGCTCCTGCTATAGCTGCTGCTCCGGGAGAGTATCCCCGTGCCAACAGTCCTGCTATTACGCCAGTCAGCACGTCTCCTGCCCCTGCTGTCGCCATTCCCCCGTTCCCTGTTGAGTTGAGTATCACCGAGCCGTCAGGTTGACATAATGCGGAATGATGTCCTTTCAGCAGTATATACCCCTGCACCCTTTGCGCCATCTCCCTTGCCCTTGCCAGGCGTTCGTAGTCGCTGCTACTGTTAGACCCTTCGAGTCTGTCAAACTCCTTAGGATGCGGTGTGAAGAGTATGTTTGGTGGCAGCTGTTGCAGCCATGCCCGTCGTGAGCCAAGGATGTTCAGGGCGTCAGCGTCGAGCACTAAAGGACATGTCGTACGACGTATCTGTGAGATAAGCGCAATAGCCGTGGTGTCACGCTGCCCCAGGCCTGGACCTATCGCCACAGCGTGGTAGTTCTCCGTCTCTACGGCTTCCGAGAAGCAATGGTCGTCTTTGTCGAGCTGTACGACAGCTTCAGGAACAGAAATCTGCATGATGTCGTAGTTGCGCTGAGGAATATGTGCCGTAACCTTTCCCACGCCAGAGCGCAGACACGCCTTTGCGGCGAGCGATGCAGCACCTGCCATGCCGTAACAGCCTGCTATTATCAGTGCGTGTCCCATAGTGCCTTTATGGGCGTAGTCGTTGCGGTGTCGCAGCAATGAGAGAATGTTCTCACGCTCTACGAGTGTCGTCTGCGCCGGCTCATGAGCCATCCATGCCTTTGAGAGCTGTATGTCGAGCACCTCTGTCTCGCCGAGATACTGCTGGCAGTCGGCGAAGTACATACACAGCTTCTTCATCTGTAGGGTCAGCGTTACGTCTGCCCTTATGATGTTTTGCGAGATGTTGTATGTGTTGTCTTCTGCCATCAGTCCAGAAGGAAGGTCTATGCTCACCACCTGACACTCAGCGGCGTTGACATATCTGACGAGTGTGGCGAAGCCTCCTCCAAGCGGTTTGTTTATGCCCGATCCGAATAGTCCGTCAACGACGAGCGTCTGCGCGTCGAGAGCCGGTGGGTCAAACTCTTCTGTAATCTCAACGAAACGTTTTATGTATTTCGAGTCGTTAAGACGTGACTTGTTGGCTTTACAGTCTGGCGAGAGAGAACCTTTTACGTTGAAGAGGTAAGCCGTAACCTCATATTTCTTCTCTGCCAGCATACGTGCCACAGCGAGAGCGTCGCCGCCGTTGTTACCCGGTCCTGCAAGTACCACTATACGCATTGTAGGCTCCCAACGTCTCATGATAGCCTGTGTCAGTGTTGCCGCTGCACGCTCCATGAGGTCTATGGATGCTATATGCTCGTGCTCTATGGTATATTTGTCGAGTTCATGTATCTGTTTGCTTGTAAATATCTTCATAATTAGGAAAAACAACTTCTTCAAGTGCAAAAATACAAAATATTTGTAAACAAAGTGCCATTATTTCTCATATTTTTATTAATTTTGTGGCAAATTTGCGATTTGCAACGTATTTCCACAATAAAAGACAATATGAAGCGTGTAGAAATCAACGGTAAGACCTTTGTTCAGACCATGTCCGAAGCGGAGATAAGGGAGAGGGTGAAGGCAGTGGCGGAAAAGCTCAATACGGACTATGCCGGCAAGAACCCCCTGTTCCTTTCCGTTCTCAATGGGGCGTTTATGTTTACCTCTGACCTGATGAAGGAGATGACCATCGACTGCGAGATAAGCTTTGTCAAGCTTGCGTCATATGTCGGCACTATGTCAACAGGACATGTCCATGAGGTGATAGGTGTAAACGAGGACCTTACGGGACGTGACGTCATCATCGTCGAGGACATCGTAGAGTCGGGAAAGACTATGCTGCAGATGCTCGACTCATTATCGAACCGCAATCCTGCCTCTGTGAAGGTCTGCACTCTGTTCTACAAACCCGCAAAACTTGTAGAGAAGTCAGTCCACGTAGACTATGTCGCAATAGAGATTCCCGACGACTTCATTGTAGGCTACGGTTTGGACTTCGACCAAAAGGGACGAAACCTCCGGGACATATACACAATAGAATCTACATAAACAAGATAACACTTATATATTTAAGGTAAGGCATTGGAGGAACACATTTTCTGACATGCCGTAAAAAAAAGATTGAAACACACATGAAGAATATCGTTATTTTCGGTGCTCCTGGTTCAGGAAAGGGCACTCAGAGCGACAAGATTATTGATGAGTTCGGAGTAGAGCATATCTCAACAGGCGACGTGCTGCGTTCGGAAATCAAGGCTGGTACAGAACTTGGAAAGATAGCGGCAAGCTATATTAACGACGGCAACCTTGTGCCCGACTCACTTATTATAGACATCCTCGCCTCTGTCCTCGACGGCAAGGGCAAGGACATTAACGGAGTAATCTTCGACGGTTTTCCCCGCACCATACCACAAGCTGAAGCCCTCGACGCCATGCTTAAGGATCGAGGCGAAGAGGTAAGCGTCGTGATAGGCCTCGAGGTTGACGACGAGGAACTCGTTAAACGTATCGTGGCTCGCGGAAAGACCAGCGGACGTGCTGACGACAATGAAGAGACGGCGAAAAAGCGTCTCAACACATACTACGCCCAGACCCTTCCGCTTAAGGACTATTATATCGCACAAGGGAAATACGCCAAGATCTACGGCGTAGGGACCATAGACGGCATATATGCAGAAATATCCAAGGCTATAAAAGGCTGATATCCGTACCGTAAATAATTTTTGTAATAAATGGAATCAAATTTCGTCGACTATGTCAAGATCCAATGCCGCTCAGGGAAGGGCGGCAGAGGCTCCATGCACTTGCGCCACGTGAAGTACAATCCTAACGGTGGTCCTGATGGTGGCGACGGAGGAAACGGAGGCAGCATAATATTACGTGGCAACCATAACTACTGGACGTTGCTTCACCTGAAGTACCAACGCCATTTCTTTGCAGAACATGGCGGCAACGGTGGTCGTGATAAATGTCATGGCACGAATGGCAAGGATATCGTTATTGATGTGCCTTGCGGTACTGTGGTATATAACGCAGAGACGGGAAAGTTCGTCTGCGACATCTCTTACGACGGACAGGAGGTGGTACTGCTGAAAGGAGGACGTGGCGGACTGGGTAATTTCCAGTTCCGGACAGCGACAAACCAAGCGCCACGTTACGCCCAACCCGGCGAACCTATGCAGGAGATGACGGTAATCATGGAGCTTAAGCTGCTTGCCGACGTAGGTCTCGTAGGCCTTCCTAATGCCGGAAAGTCGACACTCCTCAGTGCCGTTTCTTCCGCCCGTCCAAAGATTGCCAACTATCCGTTCACTACCCTTGAACCCTCCCTCGGCATAGTCTCGTACCATGACCATAAATCATTTGTCATGGCGGATATTCCAGGCATCATAGAGGGAGCGTCAGAGGGAAAAGGCCTTGGACTTCGCTTTCTTCGACATATAGAGCGTAACTCGCTGTTGCTGTTTATGGTGCCTGGAGATACGGAGGATATCAAGGCAGAATATGAGCTGTTGCTAAGGGAATTGGAGAACTTCAACCCCGAAATGCTTAACAAACACCGTGTCCTCGCAGTAACGAAGTGTGACCTTCTTGACGAAGAACTCTGTGACATGCTGCGTGAGACGACGCCAGGGGACATTCCCGTGGTTTTCATCTCAAGTGTTACCGGACAAGGCATAGCGGAACTTAAGGACGTTCTGTGGAAGGAGCTGAACTCCGAGAGCAACAAACTCCTTGACATAACCAAGGAAGATACACTTGTACACAGAGACAAGGACATGTCACGCTTTATGTCAGAGATGAGCGCTGAGGGCGAAGACGACGTGGTGTTCTTCGAAGAGGAAGATGTTGAGGATTATGACATCGAAGAACTTGAAGACTACGAGGTGGAAGACCTTGACGAGGAATAGGGAAGGAGGAGATATGGCAGGACATGGAAACCTAATGTTCAGAAAGACAGAAGAGGGTGCAATACTGAGTTACTCCTTATGCGACACGCCGCAGTCTTCGTCTGCTCACGGCAGGGCTGAGGCGTTCTTTACCACCAAGGCGGTAGGCAGGAAGTCAGACGTATTATGCCCTTTGCTTGGTGTCGCCGAGAACCGCTTCACCCGTCCTCACCAGGTTCATGGCGTCATAATACGTCAGGTGGCTGAGGAGTTCTTCCTTCTCGACACAAGGATACGCAAGATGCTTATGGAAGGTGTCGATGCGGTGATATACGACGTTACGGAAGCTTGTATTGGCGTGTCGACAGCAGACTGCATTCCTGTGTTATGCTACGACAAGGAACATCATTGTGCTGCAGCGATACATGCTGGCTGGCGTGGCTCTCTGGAGCGTATCGTGATGCGCACACTCGACACCATGGCGCTCGCTTACGGCACAATGGCAGAAAACGTGGTGAGCATCATAGGTCCAGGAATATCCCTTGACTCCTTTGAGGTCGGCGACGAGGTTTATGACGCTTTTCTCGCCAAAGGCTTTCAGGTCGAAGCCTTCGCCGAGAGACGACTGACGCGGAATGTCATGCCCCGTGCGGCGTACAGCGATGCCCTGCCAATGAAATGGCATATAGACCTTAAAGAGTGTAACCGGCTGCAACTCGTGGAAGCCGGTGTGCCAGATGTTAACATCATGGTGTCTGACATAGACACTATGACAGACGGACGGTTCTACAGCGCACGGCGTGAGGGGGCAGAGACAGGTAGGATGCTGTCAGGCATCGTCCTGCACTGACACCTTCCCGCTCACTGTGACATACCAATCCAAATAGCTCTACACCTTATATTCATTGCCTAATACCATAGGGAAGTAATCAATAGCCCCCACCACATTATCATGACGAAGAAAAAGAAGACATTATACATATTACTCTTCTCCCTCCTGTTCCATGCCTTCGCTGCCCAGGCTCAGGAGGAGATGTTCACACCTCGTGAACAACAGTCTATAAGCACTGAGACTCCCAGACTTTTCGACCGTTCTACAGGCTTCACCGTGGACTTCGCCCAATATTCGGAAAAGGAGTATTCCTTTCCTCTCCCCGTAGGAAAAATCCTCGGTACGAGGAAGAACAACAACGTCATAATAGGAACAACGCATGGCGATGCCGTCAAGGCGATGTTCGGTGGAGTTGTGCGCCTCTCTAAGGACCTGCCCCAGTGGGGCAATACCGTGGTTATACGCCATGACAATGGTCTTGAGACGGTATATGGAAACAACGCACAGAATCTCGTTAGTGTCGGCGACCATGTCACAGCCGGTCAGACGGTGGCTATAGTAGGCACGAAAAGCGAGAAGACATTCTGTGAGTTCGCCGTAATGGTGAACGGTTCACGGATGAATCTGGAGACACTGATAGACATGAGGAGCCACAGGCTGAGAAGACATACACTACTCTTCGAACAGCAGGTGGCAGGGGTTAAGATCACTGTAGTAAACGAAGAGAAGGAGAAGACGATAGCCCGCAGCAAGGGGCGTCGTGAGCCACAGAGAGGAAACATGTCTGACGGTCAGAACCGCAAAGTAGAAGAGACTGCTTCGGCAAACGATAAGTACGGCAAGAACACCGAGCATATAGCACGCCCTCAGGACGACTACGAGGTGTTAGACATTGACGAGTTCCAGTCCATGCAATTTGAGCACGACCTTCTCTCTCCGTTCAAAAACAGCAATGAGTTTACCATAAACTTTGCTGAATACACTGACGACCAATGGTGTTATCCAATGAAGGGCGGAAAGGTCATCAGTCCGTTTGGCGGAAAGCGACGCCATGCAGGAACGGACATAAAGACGAAAGCCGGAGACCCTGTGTATGCCGCCTTTGAAGGTAAGGTGACGCTGTCAGGAAACCATTATGGTTACGGACAGTGTATCGTGATACGTCATGCCAACGGCTTGGAAACGCTCTACAGTCACCAGAAGAAAAACCTCGTAAAGGTTGGAGACTGGGTGAAGGCGGGAGAGCAGATAGGCATAGTGGGACGCACAGGCCGTGCATCGACGGAGCATTGCCATTTTGAAATGAAGTGTAACGGAAGACCTTTCGACTCGTCAAAAATCTTCGACCACGCTACCAACACCTTGAAAAAACAGACCGTGGTATTCAGAAAGACAAAGAGCGGCGTGTCGATAGCTGTGGAGAAAAAACATTAAGGTGGATTCTATAAATTTCCTCCGTCAAAAGCAGTTTTAATTGTGGGTGACGTTTGCCATCATTTTTTTAACTTGTATAATCAGCCATTAACCAAAAAACACTACCTTATGAGATCTACGAGTACAACAATCACAATGACAGCATTAATTGCTGCCACGATGCTTGCCGCCGGATGTAAGTCGGCAGGCAACGCAGAACTAACGGTAAAAGCAGAAGAAATGTTACACCAGAACAGTCTGCTCACCAAGAGCACAAATAAGCACGCCATAGAGTCGTTTGACAAACTGACGGCAAAAGACTATCGTGAGGCAACCATGGTGGGCATAGAGAAACAAAAGGAGGCAATACGCGCAATAACGACGAACGCCGCAGCACCGACATTTGAGAACACCATCGTGGCTCTTGACGGCAGCGAGAAGGAACTGATGCGTTCTCTGGAGACGTTCTATCCTCTTGAAAACAGTAACTCCACGCAGGAATACCGCGACCTCGACAAAGAGCTGTCGCCAATACTCTCCGCTCATAACGACGACGTCATGATGAACCCGGAACTCTTCCGACGGGTGAAAGCCGTTTACGATGACATGGACAGCACCAAGCTCGACAAGGAGCAGAGGAAACTTGTTGAGAACATATACAAGCGTTTCGCACAGAGCGGCGCGAACCTCTCTGCTGCCGACCAGGAGACACTGCGTAACCTTAATCAGGAGATTGCCATGCTACAACTGCAGTTCTCTCAGAACCTGCTCTACGAGACGAACAATACGTATGTCACTGTTGACAAGCTCTCAGACCTCGACGGACTGTCGCAGTCGGACATTGACCGTGCCGCAGCCATGGCAAAGGCGCAGGGTCAGGAGGGAAAATGGATGTTCAACATGCAGCGTTCTTCTTGCAACCCCGTCCTGCAGTATTGCACCAACCGTGAACTGAGGAAGAAGGTGTACTTCGCATACTGCAACAGAGGCAGCCAGGGCAATGACCATGACAGCCGTGAGATATGTGCTAAGCTGGTAAAGCTGCGCCTTGAGCGTGCAAAGCTGATGGGCTTCAAGAACGCCGCATCGCAAATCCTCGACACACGTATGGCGAAGACTCCAGAGAACGTGTATAACCTTCTTGACCAGATATGGACTCCTGCCGTTCAGAAAGCCAACGAAGAGTTGGATGACATTCGCGAGGAGATGAAGAAGGACGGCCTGACGTGTGAACCGGAAGGGTGGGACTACCGATTCTATTCCGAGCGTGCGCGGAAAGCGAAGTATAACTTCGACGAGACGAAGCTGTCAGAATATCTTGAGATAAACAACGTGTTGAAAGGAGTCTTCTACGTGGCGAACAGACTGTATGGCTTGACATTCAAAGAGATTACGGCAGAAGCACCCGCCTACGAGCCTACGGCACAGGCATGGGAGGTCTATGACCGTGACTCGAAGCTCCTCGCCATATTCTATAGCGACTACTACCCTCGCGACGGCAAGCGGGCAGGAGCATGGTGTACGTCGTTCCGCTCTCAGGTTTATGAGGAGGACAAACGCATAGAGCCTGTCGTAGTAAACGTTTGCAGCATGACACCGGCAAGTGCCGACCGTCCTGCGCTGCAGTCTATAGACAACGTCCAGACGATGTTCCATGAGTTCGGACATGCCCTGCACGCCTTCATGCGCGACGTTCACTATAACGGAGTAGGTGACGTGGAGCGCGATTTCGTTGAGCTGCCTTCACAAATCAATGAGCATTGGGCTTTCGAACCTCAGGTGCTCGACATTTACGCAAAGCATTACAAGACCGGCGAGCCTCTCCCTAAGGAACTGCTGGCGAAATATGATGCGGCGAGCAAATACGGTCAGGGCTTCGCTACCGTGGAATATCTTGCGGCTTCATACGTTGACATGGACCTCCATGTGCTTACCGATGTTCCTGAGGACCTTGATGTCATGAAGTTTGAAGAGAAGAAACTGTCAGAACGTGGAATACCGCGACAGATACAGCCGAGATACCGTGTGACGAACTTCTCACACACCATGGGTGGCGGCTATACAGCAGGCTATTACAGTTATATCTGGGCGGAAGTGCTCGATGCCGACGGCTTTGAGGCATTCAAGGAAACGGGCGACATCTTCAACCAGGATGTTGCCGAGAGGTTCCGTAAATATATCCTTACGCCAGGCGGCATTGACGACGGAATGACGATGTACCGTAACTTCCGTGGTGCAGACCCCAAGATCGAGGCACTGCTGCGCAACCGTGGGCTAAAGGACTGATATCGCTAAAGGTTATAATATATTTGATGGGATTTTGCTCTGTCTTCGAGCAGATTTCTTTGTAATGTCTTGCAGCATAGGAGCTATGCTGCAAGACTTATATACCACGCCTTGATTTTCTGAAAATAAAACGCATTATGGAAAAAAGAAATCTATTGTTGCCTGCCGTCATAATAGCTTTAGGCATTGCCTTTTTCGGAATCTGCATGAAAATGGGCATTGACGGCTTTGCAGCCAAAGACCGTAACGTTACGGTGAAGGGACTGGCCGAAAGAGAAGTGGACGCCGACAAGGTGACATGGCCTATACCTACCAAAGAGTTAGGTAACGACCTCCCGGAACTGTATGAACGAATAAACATCACGACACAGAAGGTGAAAGCCTTCCTGAAGAAAAACGGGTTGACGGAGAAAGAGATCGCCATCAACGCCCCTGTCGTGATAGACCTTAATGCTGAACGCTACAGCACAAACAACCAGCCGTACAGATATAATATCACGTCGGTCGTAACGGTGACTTCAAACAATGTGAAACTTGTCAGGGATATCATTTCGAGACAAGGCGAACTGCTGCGGCAAGGCGTGGCAGTTGTTGACGGAGGATATGAAAACCCTATAAGGTATGAGTATGTCTCTTTCCAGCAGATGAAACCCGAGATGATGAGAGAGGCGATACACAACGCAGAAACCACGGCACAGCTCTTCGCAGAGAGCAGCAACAGCAGCCTGTCGAAAATCGTAAGCGCAACGCAGGGACAGTTCTCTATTGAAGACCGCGACGCAAACACCCCCTATATAAAGAAAGTCCGCGTGGTAACGACGGTAACGTATGCTCTTGACTATTAAGGGGTAATAATCGCCTTAACCAAATTTATAGAACAGCCCTTAAATGGATTAACCGCAGCAAATGCGTAGTGTAATCTTGAAATTTTCAAAACGACGGTTTTATGAAACTTTTGCGTAATATATTTGGTTATATATTATATAATGTGTAATTTTGCGATAAAATTTAGTGCGATGAAGAAAATATTGTTGCTTGGCTCAGGAGAACTGGGCAAAGAGTTCGTAATTGCCGCAAAACGCAAGGGAGTGTATGTTGTGGCCTGTGATAAATATGATAATGCGCCGGCTATGCAGGTAGCTGACGAGCGTGAGGTGTTCTCCATGCTCGACGGCGACAAGCTGGCAGAAGTCGTGGCGAAGCATCAGCCCGACATCATCGTTCCGGAAATAGAGGCGATACGCACTGAACGTCTGTTTGACTTTGAACGTCAGGGCATACAGGTCGTTCCGTCGGCTCGTGCCGTAAACTATACAATGAACAGACAGGCTATACGCGACCTTGCAGCAAAGGAGTTGGGTTTGCGCACGGCGAAATATTTTTATGCCAAGACTTACGACGAACTTGTGGAGGCAAGTAAGGAGATAGGTTTCCCATGTGTCATAAAACCTCTTATGTCATCGTCAGGACACGGTCAGAGCACGGTGAAAAGCTTCGAAGAGCTTCGTCCGGCTTTCGATGCTGCCATGGAGGGTGCCCGTGGCGATGTTCGTGAGGTTATCATTGAAGAGTTCATTCATTTCACATCAGAATTTACCCTTCTCACCGTGACGCAGAAAGAAGGTCCTACCTTGTTCTGCCCACCGATAGGTCATGTTCAGAAAAGCGGCGACTACAGAGAGTCGTGGCAGCCATATCAGATTTCAGAGAAAGACCTGAAGGACGCACAGGACATGGCGGCAAAGGTCACCGCATCGCTGACAGGTGCGGGGATATGGGGCGTGGAATTCTTCCTGACAGATACCGGCGTGGTGTTCTCGGAACTCTCTCCCCGTCCTCACGACACCGGCATGGTGACACTGTCACACTCCACGAACCTCTCAGAGTTTGAGCTGCACCTGCGTGCCGTCCTCGGACTGCCTATACACAGCATAAAGCTGGAACATGCGGGAGCCTCTGCTGTAGTTCTTGCCGACCGTGACTATGACAACGTGCCGGATTATAACCTCGTAGAAGTGCTGAAAGAAGAAAACGCCAGAATACGCGTGTTTGGCAAGCCCGAGGCGCATAAAGGAAGAAGAATGGCTGTCGTCCTGACCTACGGACCATTAGCAGACGGCACGGATGTTCTCCGTGAGAAAGCCAAGAGACTGGCGGAGACGGTGTTGTAAGACTCTTTCAGTACTATTCAGAAACCCACGACAAGAAATGACAATATATCCAAAACTAATCACCGACGCACTGGCGACAGTGATGTATGCCGGCACGAAGAAGAATATCGTCGAGAGCGAAATGCTTGTGGACGATATGAGGATTGACGGCATGAAGGTGTCCTTCTCTCTCCACTTCCCAAAAGAGACTGACCCTTTCATGAAGTCCACGCTACGTGCTGCAGAAGCCGCCATACATTACCATGTAGGAAAAGATGTCGAGGTGACGATAAATACACAGTTTAAGACAAAGACTCCGCCGAAAGACGAGCCATTGCTGCAGCAGGTGGGCAACATCATTGCGGTAAGCTCGGGGAAGGGCGGAGTAGGAAAATCTACGGTATCAGCCAACGTCGCCGTAGCGCTTGCACGCCTGGGATATAGCGTAGGCCTCCTCGACACTGACATCTTCGGTCCGTCGATACCAAAGATGTTCGGATGTGAAGATGCCCGTCCTTATGCCACGGAAGTTGACGGCAGACAACTCATAGAGCCGATAGAGGCCTATGGAGTGAAGCTGCTCTCGATAGGCTTCTTCGTGTCTCCGGAGACGGCTACGCTATGGCGTGGCGGCATGGCATGCAGCGCATTGAAGCAGCTCCTCGCTGACGCAAATTGGGGCGACCTTGACTTCCTGATCTTGGACACCCCTCCCGGAACAAGCGACATACACCTCTCGCTGTTGCAGTTGCTGAAGATTTCGGGCGCGGTGATTGTTTCTACACCGCAGGCTGTAGCTCTTGCTGACGCCAGGAAGGGTATAGACATGTATCAGAACGAGAAGGTCAGGGTGCCTATACTGGGACTTGTGGAGAATATGGCGTATTTCACTCCGGCAGAACTGCCGGAGAACAAATACTATATCTTCGGTAAAGACGGATGTAAGCACCTTGCCGAAACTCTCGGCCTGCCACTGCTGGCTCAGATACCCATAGTGCAAAGCATCTGCGAGAACGGAGACAACGGACGCCCGGCAGCTACTGACGTGGCTTTACCGACCGGACAGGTTTTTCTCGCCCTGGCTCAGGCAATAGCGTCAAAGACGAGGCTGCTGAGGTGAGGTTGTTCTGAAAAACCTTCAGTATATTCCAAAAAACTGTGTAAAGCTTAAAAAATACCAAATATCAGAAATAATCTGGGGCATAATGCTGACAGATCGGTGATTTTTATCTAATTTTGCATGCGGCACACACACATAAGTGGTCGTTCGCATGTCACACCCAGAAGCGGGTGTGGAATAACGACATGACGATTATGAATAAGAAAGTTATCTTGCCTGTATTCTGTGTTCTGTTAGTAATACTGATAGGTGTGGTGATCTTCCTCAGCCATAGCCTGACGGAGCAGAAGGCTGTCAACCAGGAAATGCAGGAGCTGGCAGAACTCGACAAAAAAGAGATGGAGAACGAGTATCAGCAATTCGCTGACCAGTACTCGGAGATGAAGACGAGGATAAACAACGACTCACTAGTGGCGCAGCTGACAAAAGAGCAGATGAGGACTCAGGAACTCCTGAAGGAGCTGAAGGAGTTGAAAAGCAACGACGCAAGGGAGATAGCACGACTGAAAAAGGAACTGGCTACATGTAGGGCTATCATAAGAAGCTATATCATTGAGATAGACTCCCTGAACCGGCTGAACCAGAACCTGCGTGAGGAGAATACGCAGATCCGGGGGCAGTACGAAGAGGCGAACAGACAGATTGCCGGACTGAACACTGAGAAGGCGTCGCTGTCAGAGAAAGTGGCCATAGCAGCGCAGCTCGACGCTACGGCGATAGCCTTGCAGCCACAGACCAATAAAGGTAAGGCGACGAACAAACTGAAGAAAGTACGGCAGTTCCTCGTGACGTTCAAAATAGCAAAGAACGTTACTGCCAGCGCAGGAAACAAGACGGTTTACGTGCAGATAAAGACTCCTACAAACGTCGTACTCGCACCAGCAGGCTCTACGGCGTATGAGAACCGTCAGATACAATATACGGCGAAAAAGAATATAGAATACACAGGCGAAGAGACTCCTATGAGCTTCTATTGCCAACTTTCGGAGGCTTTGCTTGCCGGAACATACAGGGTAAGCATATTCTGCGATGGCAATTTGATTGGCTCACGCTCATTCTCTTTTGAATGATGTGTGGCTCTATATAAAGGAATGACAGAACGTCAACCCGTAATTACTGACTTTTGACGGTGGAAATTAATAGAACCCATCGCAAGAAAGAAGAGTGCCGTTAGTCATAAGAATGACTGGCGGCATTATTGATAATAAAGGAATGACGGGGGCAATCCATCTGCCCCAATATCGGGAAATAATGTTTTCACGGAAAAAAAACTCAAGAATGACGAGACTTATTGCATTTTTATCCATGCTTCTGGCCTATGCCTTGGGATTGTCTGCCCAGCAGACGATATCCATAGACAGTTGCAGGAGCATGGCGGAAAGAAACAACAGGCAGTTGGCGATAGGACGCGTACAAAAGGACGTCTCGAAAAATATCCGCAAGTCTGCCCGTACAAAATATCTTCCACGCATCACGGCGGTAGGAGGATATGAACTCATGAGCAGGGAGATATCGATACTGAGCAACGCACAGCAGGGCGTTCTGAATAACCTCGGAACGACAGCGGCAGGAGCGATATCAGGTATGCTGACACAGGATATCATGTCGCTCGTGCAGCAAGGCGTGATAACTCCTGATGCAGCCATGGCAATACAGCAGCAGCTCGGGGGCAGGGGTGAACAGTTGGCTGCCATAGGCAACAAGGTGGGTCAGACCGTCACCGACGCTTTCAAGACAGACACGAGGCAGATGTTTGCAGCGTCGGTAATGGTGACGCAACCAGTATATATGGGCGGTGCGCTGACTGCGCTGAACCGTATGGCGGACATTCAGGAGAGTATGGCAGAGAACAGCTATGAGAAGCAATGTCATGAGACGAGGTATAAGGTGGACAATACTTACTGGCTTGTCGTCTCGCTGAGTCATAAACTCGCCTTGGCGAAAAAATATCACGAACTGTTGAGACAGCTGAACGGTGACGTAGAGAAAATGATCCGTGAGGGCGTAGCGACAAAAGCTGACGGACTGAAGGTTGCCGTAAAGCTCAACGAGAGTGAGATGACGCTGACACAGGCAGAGAACGGCATCGCCTTGGCGCGGATGTTGCTTTGCCAGCAGTGTGGCATGCCTCTTGACACGCAGTTCACGCTATATGACGAGACGCAGGAGTCGCTGCCGGCAGTACAAGGGCAGGAGGAAAGGACAGATATCGCTACGGCATTGGTCATGAGACCCGAGATA
Source organism: uncultured bacterium (assembly GCA_945829425.1). Classification (GTDB taxonomy): domain Bacteria; phylum Bacteroidota; class Bacteroidia; order Bacteroidales; family Bacteroidaceae; genus Prevotella. The sequence continues at coordinate 26,422 of CALZUQ010000035.1, forward strand.
CGTCTCTTGGAGGATGTCGTGGCTCTCTCCGGCCAGATGACACGTCTTACACGGGCGTCATATCTTCCGCAGGTGATGCTGACAGGAGGTTATCTCATAACCAACCCTAATGTCTACGACAGCTTCCACAGGTCGTTCGCCGGACTATGGAACGTTGGAGTCATGCTGAGGGTGCCGGTATGGAACTGGTTCGACGGAGCGTATAAGGTAAGGGCGGCAAAGGGTGCCGTGGCTATGGCGAGATATCAGTTGCAGGAGGCGAAAGAAGGCGTGGAGCTGCAGGTAAACCAGGAGAGATATAAGCTGCAGGAGGCTTTGCGTAAAAGGAAAATGGCGGAAAGCAATATAGAAAGTGCGGAGGAGAATATGCGCTGTGCCTCTCTCGGCTTCCATGAAGGAGTGATAAGTTCTACGGATGTCCTTGGAGCGCAGACGGCATGGTATCAGGCGCAGAGCCAGAGAATAGACGCAGAGATTGACGTGCGCATGTGTCGCTTGGCTTTGGACAAGGCACTTGGCGTGATGAGATGATTAAATGTGTGGGGCATAAAAAAGATATTACTATGAACGAGAAACAGCAGAACAAAAGCGTCCTATATGCTATAGTGGCGATAACAATTGTGGTGATTGTAGTAGGAGCGATAGGCTTCCTGGCTTTCGGTTCTTCACAGGAAGAGATTCAGGGAGAGATAGAGGTTGAGGAATACAGAGTGTCAAGCAAGGTGCCGGGACGCATTCTTGAGATATGTGTCAAGGAAGGAGACTATGTCCATGCGGGAGACACGCTGGCGATCCTTGACTGCCCGGAGGTGACGGCAAAGCAGAAGCAGGCGGAAGGAGCTGAGGATGCAGCGCAGGCCATGGCAGAAATGGCACGGAAAGGGGCAAGACAGGAGCAGGTGAAGGGAGCTTACGAACTGTGGCAGCAGGCCATGGCAGGTGCTGAGGTGGCAAAGAGAAGTTATGAGCGCATACAAAGACTTTTCGACGAGGGTGTCGTGACAGCTCAGAAACGCGACGAGGTATATGCTACATACAAAGCCATGGAGGCGCAGGAGAAAGCGGCAAAGAGCCAGTATGACATGGCGAGAAACGGAGCGCGCGAAGAGGAGAAACGCGCGGCACTGGCGCAGGTGACGAGGGCGCAGGGTGCAATGCAGGAGGTCAGCGCATATATCAACGAGACAGTACAGATAGCGCAAATGGACGGAGAGGTCAGCGAGATATTCCCGAAAGTGGGAGAACTGGTAGGCACAGGGTCGCCTATCATGACGGTGTCAATAATGAAAAACGTTTACGCTACATTCAACGTACGTGAGGACCATCTGAAAGGAATGAAGGTCGGCGACACCTTCTCTGCCTTCTGTCCCGCATTCGGAAAGGATATAGAGCTGAAAGTATATTTCATAAAAGACCAAGGGTCGTATGCAGCATGGAAAGCTACCAAGGCTCTCGGACAGTATGACCTGAAGACATTTGAGGTAAGGGCACGTCTCGTAAATCCTTTTGACGGCTTACGCCCGGGAATGACGCTCGTAAAGAGGTGAGAAGACAGCCTCTGGCTGTATCTTAACCTTAACCTTAACCTTAACAAAGGGACAGAGTACAGAGTTAAGAAAACTTTGTCTTAGGGATAAGTTATGACCGACTTCGGTCTTAAGTTATGACTGAAACTGGTCTTAACTTAAGGTTAAAGTTTCAGGTTTCAAGTTCCAGGTTTCAGGTTTCAGGTCTCAGGTTTCAAGGGTTTCAGGTTTCAGGTTTCAAGTTTCAGGTTTCATTATAAATTATAAATTATACATTGTACAAAAGGCTATTCGACATAATAATCCGTGAATGTGGATATATCAGGCGTAATCCGGTATATCTGCTTTCTATGGTGTGCTTTCCGTTGCTCGTGATGGTTTTCTTCACCACGATGATGGGCGACGGACAGCCGCAGGAACTGCCTATAGGCGTCGTCGACTGTGACAACTCGTCGACCTCACGTGCCGTGATACGTCGTCTTGACGCTTTGCAGACTTCGGATGTCGTGGCGCATTACTCTTCCGTTGCAGAAGCCCGTAAGGCGATACAGCGTAACGAGATATATGCCTTCCTGTATATTCCCAAGGCCACGGCAGCAAAGACCGTGGCAGCAAGACAGCCGAAGGTGTCGTTCTACTATTCCAGCACGTCGTTATTGGCTGGGGCACTGCTGTTCAGAGACCTGAAGACTGTGCTGACCCTCGCCAATGCTGCCGTGGGACAGGCAACGTTGAGGGCAAAGGGGTTTACTGACATGCAGGCGCAGACCTTTCTACAGCCCATAAGTCTTGACGCTCATCTTATCAATAACCCTAATGTCAATTACAACCAGTATCTCTCGACAATGCTCATACCGGCGTGCATCATGCTTTTTGTCATGCTCCTGACGACATATACCCTCGGCATGGAACTGAAAAGACAGAAGGGTGGGGAGCTGTTGGCCATGGCCGACGGCAATGTCTTCTTCGCACTTTGCGCCAAGCTCTTGCCCCAGACGCTTCTTTTCATGACTCTCATGGCGTTTCACGTATATTATATGTATGGAGTGTTAGGCTTCGTCCATGCCGGAGGAGTGGCGATAATGCTCTTGGCATGTTTCCTGGCGGTCTTGGCAGGCCAGGGCTTTGGTATGACGATATTCGCACTCTTGCCAACCATGCGCCTCTCCATGAGCGTATGCTCGCTATGGAGCGTGTTGAGCTTCTCTATGGTCGGGGCGGCATTTCCGGCGTTCGCTATGGATGCGCCCCTGCAGTCTTTGGCATGGCTCTTCCCTATGCGTCATTACTGGCTGATGTATTCGGTGAACGTCTTCAACGGATATTCTCTTGAATACACATGGCCTCACGCAGCATGCCTTATGGCGTTTGCCCTTATGCCCCTGCTATTTGTGAAGCGGATAAAGAAGGTGTTGCTGACATTCTCATATATGGAATAAGTAAAAAGGTGGAAAAGATAAGGAAATATATTTTTGACGTGTGCAACGTATGGTATAAAGAGTTGCGATACATGTTCGCTGACGAGGGACTGCTGCTGTTCCTTGTCGCGCTACCTTTGTTCTATCCTGTCGTATATTCATGGATATACAATAACGAGGTGGCTCATGAGGTTCCCGTAGTGGTTGTGGACAGAAGCCATTCTGCCAAGAGCAGGGAGTTCACACGTAGGATGGATGCTTCTGCCGAAGTGGACATAGCGTATTACGCCCACGACCTTGACGAGGCGAAGGATATCATTGGCAGGCAGAAAGCATACGGAGTGGTATATTTCCCGGAAGACTTTGCCGTAAGGCTAAACCGTCTTGAGCAGGCTAAAGTAGGTGTCTATTGCGACATGTCGCTGATGTTGGCGTATAAGAATATCTACCTTACAGTCATTCTCGTAAGTGGCGAGATGGGTGCTGAGATACAGACAAGACTGCTCGGCAACTATACCGTGCGGGACGACGAGGTGGCTGTGAAGCCTCTTCAGTTCGACGAGGTGCCGATATTCAATACCACAGGAGGTTACGGCAATTTTATCCTGCCGGCAGTACTTATCCTCATACTGCAACAGACATTGCTGCTCGCCATGGGACTTACTACAGGTTCCATGAGGGAGAAATACGGGCGTGCCGTGCCGCAAAGTAAAAGCTATGGCGGAGTGTTTACGGTAATATCAGGCAAAGTGTTGTTGTATGCCATGCTCTACGCCATAACGTCGGCGTATGTCCTTCTCGTCGTGCCGAGGATGTTCTCTTTCGTAAGCATCCTCAATGCTTCGGATTTCTTCATCTTCATAGCGTGTTATCTCTTGTCATGCATATTCTTCTCCATGGCAACAATGTTTTTCATGCGCCAGAGGGAGGATGTGATGATAATCGTAGTCTTCACAAGCATCCTGCTCCTCTTCATATCTGGTGTCTCATGGCCGGCATCGGCTATGCCTGCCTTCTGGAAATACCTTGGCTACCTCTTCCCCAGCACGTTGGGCATAAAGTCCTTCGTAGCTTTGAATTCCATGGGAGCAGAATTGTCTGACATACAGCCCTACCTCATAGGGCTATGTATTCAAGCTGCTGTATATTTCTTCATCACAGTAGTGCTCTACAAACGGGAGATACAATGAACAATGTATAATTTATATATTTTTTTGGGGGGTCAGGTTTCAAGTTTCAATGGGTTTCAAGTTTCAGGGTCAAGGTCGCCCTGGGCTAAGGTTTATGCCCTTTCAGGGCGACCTTGACGTTAACCATTATACATTATTCATTACCCCTGCAACCTTATTTTAGACGTTTTTTGTCTAAAATGAAAATTTTTCTCCATTTTCTTTTACGTTTACACTTATTTTTTATAATTTTGTAGTCGCAACGGCAATATCGTTTAGAAATCTAACCCACCTTTTACCTTCTTATGGAGACTCTTGCTCTTCTTACACGGTACGGAAAGGGTGTTACACATCTATGAAAACAATAACATCTATACATACAATGAAACAAACAAATTTTTTGAAACTTTCCTTCGCACTCGTATGCTTGCTGCTTGTCATAGCGTGCAGCGACAGCTTGTTCGACGACAGTACGATGCCCAGATCTGGTGCTATAAGGTTGTCGGGGAATATCCGTCAGGAGAATGTCTCGCGTGCCTCTGACTTCGGTTTCGTAACCGGCGACCGCATGGGTATCTACATCGTTGACTACGACGATGGCGTGCCTGGCACACTCGCTGCTACTGGCAACCGTGCCTCCAACGTGCTCTACACCTTCGACGGCGAGGAATACGTGTGGTCGGCACCCTTGGAGATTTATTGGCGTGACAGCCGTACGCCTATCGACGTGTATGGCTATTACCCCGGTGTCAACTACATCGACAATCCAGCTGCCTACGCCTTCGAGGTGAGCTGGTAGCAGAGCGTCTTGCCGCAGGAGGGCGAGATGTCCAACTATGAGGCTTCCGACCTGCTGTGGGGCAAGGCCACGAATGTGCAGCCGACAACGAATGAGATAGTTATCGACTATCGTCATCAGTTGGCTGGCGTGTTTGTCACCCTCGTCAAGGGCGACGGCATGACGGACACGGAATGGGAGAAGATAGACAAGACGGTATTGGTGGACAACACCGTCCGCTCCTGCAAGTTCAACCTCCAGACGGCGGAGATTACCGTTGACGACACTCCCGACCGCAGCATTCAGATGCTTCCGCAGTCGGGCGACCGCTATCGTGCTGTTGTCATTCCGCAGACAGTGGCGGCAGGCAAGTCGCTCATCAGCGTCACCATCGACGGCAAGGCGTATAGCCACACTCTTA
>CALZUQ010000036.1 GCA_945829425.1 uncultured bacterium
ACCCGTGACCTCCAGCGTGACAGGCTGGCATTCTAACCAACTGAACTAACACACCAGTGTTATTTAGTAGAGCATGAAGCGGTGTGTACGGGGCTCGAACCCGTGACCTCCAGCGTGACAGGCTGGCATTCTAACCAACTGAACTAACACACCTTATGTTGTGTGACATCTCTCCTTGTGCGGTGTGTACGGGGCTCGAACCCGTGACCTCCAGCGTGACAGGCTGGCATTCTAACCAACTGAACTAACACACCAAGGAAAGCGTCTTTTTCTCTTAGCGGGTGCAAAGGTACTACATTTTTCTGACACCACCAATTTTTTTCTAATATTTTTGCAAAAAAAGTTGCATTATTTTCGCATCATGATAGTTTTTACCGTCGAAGAGCCATTTTGACAACGTTCCGCCGCATACAAAATGTGATTTCTCAAGCATCTGTATTGATGCCGCGTGGCTTGCCGGTACAATGGCGTATATCTGGTTTAGATGGATTATATTACGTGCTATGTCCGCCACCATGGATATGGCTTGTTGTGCAAGTCCGAAGCCGTGGAAGTCTTTATGCAGAGCGATGCCCAGCTCTGCCCGGTTGTGGAGAGGGGAGAAAGCGAAAAGGTCTATAAGCCCTATGGCGACATGCCGCTCTGCTGTTTTATTTCCCGCAATACCTTGGTATTCCTCGCTTGATATTTCTATGACAAACCTTACCTGCTCGTCTTTGAAGATGTCATTCTCGTTATTGGCGATATAGTCGCGGAGGTGATACATGGATACGGGAGCTGTCTGCGCCCCGACCCACCATAGCGACGTGTCGTTCTCCATATCGTAGAGAAACTCTATGTCTTCCGGTTCTAAAGCTCTGAGTCGCATCGGCGTTGGGTGGGTATGATGAATATGAGTGACAAAGCGAGTATTATGGCAAGGTAAGCGAAAGCGACCTTGACGAAAAGGTAGTAACACACCATGTTTATCATCATAGGCAGGGAGAGCATGGCGAGACGAAGGACTGCCATGCGGTAATGTCCCTTAATGCCGTGCTGTGTGATATGGTTCCTTACAGCGTTGAACTTGAACAGGCGCAACGCAAGGGGTATGGCGCATACGGTGATGAGCTGCATGATGCTCGTGACAAGAAACTCTGACTGGACATTGCCACAGAGCATGCCTTCCGTCAGTATGCCGGTCTCAAAGACTACCACCGTAAGTACTGTTATGGCTACGCTGGCAATCATATACGCCATAAGGCGTGTGCTGTTTTTCTTCATTCTGTTAAAAAAGGGTTTAGGCAGGTTCTGTCAGTTCCTACCGAAAAAATATTTTATGCCGTATATAAATGCCAATATTAGGCGCCTCGCTTCTTTCTTTTCCTGAGAGTTATTTTATCTCAGTGCGGTTAAGTATAGAGCGTCCGAGTGTCACCTCGTCGGTATATTCCAGTTCGTCACCCACAGAAATGCCTCTTGCTATTACCGACAGTTTCACACCGTAAGGTTGCAGTTTCCTTGAGATGAAGAAGTTTGTCGTGTCTCCCTCCATTGTCGATGCCAAGGCGAAGATAACCTCTTTTATGTCACCTCCTTTTACTCTTTCCACGAGAGAATCTATGGTAATGTCTGAAGGTCCTATGCCGTCCATAGGGGATATGATGCCACCGAGGACGTGGTACACACCGAAGAATTGTCCTGTGCGTTCTATCGCCATGACATCCTGTATGTTCTCCACGACGCATATCGTCGACTTGTCGCGTTGCGGATTGGAGCAGATGGGGCATGTCTCGCTGTCGGAGATGCTGTGGCATACCGAGCAGTATCTTACCTCTTTCCTCAACCTTGACAAGGCTGTAGAGATATTCTCTGCCACCTTTTCGTCCTGACGCAGGATATGCAGCATAAGCCTGAGTGCTGTTTTACGGCCTATTCCGGGTAATCTGGAAAACTCGCTGACTGCCCTTTCGAGCAGTTGCGAGGGATATTGCTGTTCCAATGTTTCTATGTTTTGGGTTACAGGTGTTCAAAGAAGACAGCTCTTTCTGTTTCTTTTCTGAAAGGTGGGAACTAATGGAACCCACCTCAAACAATTCTTGCTGTTTTTTTTTGAATGCCTATGGTTATTCGCTGCCGAAGCAATGGCGTTGCGTCAGAAGCGCATGCCTAAAGTGAGGAGACATTGCAGACGTTCGTTGCTTACCTTTGTCATCTCGCAGATATTGTTCATGTGCTCATCACCCTTGTTGGCGTAGAAAGACATGAACGGGAAATACTCGCCGTTTGTCTTGCTGTAGTTCATGGCGAAGTCAATAAAGAAATTATCTTGCGAGAAACCTACGCCTGCGGTTATACGGTTTGTCTCTTTCCAGTTTATGTAGTCAGTACGTGATGCGTAGTACACGCCCTGCGACTCTATGGAACAGTCGCGGTATCCGTCGGAAGAATATTTTGGTGAGACGTAGTTATATCCGGCGCGTACCGCAAGCTGTGGTGTCACCTTCATTTCTGCTCCGACTTTCAGCGTATGGACACCCTTGAGAGAGTATTTCGTATTCCTGTTCATAGCCATGTCGGCAGAAGAATTGTCATAGTAATATCCGTCGAAGCCGTCATAGTAACCGCCGTCGATTACACGGTTGTTCAAGGTTCCGTAGTCGCTGTATTCGTATGTAGCACCTACGGCGAAGTCCTTACCTACGGTATGTCCTAAAGAGACGCCGAAGAGCCAGGGCGTGTTAAACCTGTATTCCAGCGACTCCTCGTCGGTCATGCGGTCGTAGTTGCCATATTGTTTGTCGAGACCGTTATACAGTGTGGTATAGTTTGAGGTCGTCAGCTTATACCATGTCGGGGTATGCACGTATGCTCCGATGCGGAATGGTGATGTCTCTACAGGTCGGAAGATGATGCCCGCCTTGAGGTTATATCCCGTTCCGGAGATATGCCTGCTGTCGTTGAGTGTCACGGTGCCGAGCGAGGTGCGGTCGTCAGCGGCAAGTAGGTTCTCGCTGTACACGCTGTATGACTGATAGTGTACGTCCTGAATGCCGAGGGTAACTCCAAGATACACCGTGTTGTTGATGTTTCCGCTGATGTTGAAGTCGTAGTCGCCGACATATCCTTCCTCAATCTGTTCCATAGCGAAACGGTCAGCGTTATAATAGCATTTGAAATGCTCTGTCATGTGTCCGCGTTCGTCCACGACACCGTTGAGGACATAGTCGTAGAGGTCGTCAACCTGTGAGTAGCTGTTGTCGTTGCTTTCCCAGAGTCCCAGGTCGTGTTTTATAAACGACAGCTTGTTCTGTGAGGCGTTGTTCAGACGGTTGGCTGCTGAGATCACGCTGTTGAAGTTGCGTGATTTATGATAGTTAAAGCCGAAGTTAAGGTATGATGACTGGTTTGTGGGAACAGCGATGACAAAACCCACCTGGTCGAAGCTCGGCTTTGTCTTACTCGGATTGTCGAAGGAGACATCGTCGCCCGTTACGGAATGTATTCCTAACGACAATGCCGCCTGGCTGGAGCGGAAGAGTCCTATGCCGGCAGGGTTGCTCCCTATTGTTGAGATATCAGCGCCGAGAGCCTCCATGGCTCCGCCCATGCCGACATAACGTGCTGTTCCGTTAAGGTCTTTCTCGCTTACGGTAGCATTCTGGTAGGTGTCCTGGGCGTAAATACCCAGTGCTGTCAAGGACAGCAGTGACATAACGATTATTCTTTTCATGATTATTGTCTTTTTTTTAGCGAGGTGTATAAACCTCAGGTATGTTTCTGTTAATACAGAGGTATATAAGCCTCAGAATTGTTTCTGTTTATGCAGAGGTGTAAAACCTCAGAAATGTTCCGGTTAAAAAAAACGAATGGGGTGGAAGAAGATGTGCTCCTCAGGTTTGATTTGCAACGGTTTCCAGAAGTTGTATTGCCCCAGAGCAGTCACACCTTATTATATATACCCTGCTTTACATAGGACGTAAGTCTTGCCCGTCCCCCTTTACTGTCTTTGTGTTTCCCAGAGACTTTCCTTGCCTATTTGCGTCTTTCCTTGCCTAACTCTTCTTCTTTTCTTGCCTATCTTCGTCTGCCGTTTCCGAATGATCCGCCAGAACGGCTTCCTCCGCTGAAGCCACTGGAATGTCCTCCGCTAAAGCTTCCTGACGAGCCACTGTTAAAGCTTCCTGACGACGCCCCCCTATAGTTGCCTGAATTGTATGAGGCGTTGCCTGACGGGAAGTTTGACTGTGAGGAACGGTAAGAGTCATTGTTGTATCTGCTTGCGGCGTTCCCGTTGTATCTGTATCCTACACCACGATGACGTGATGTGCCATCGCCGTTTCTCTTTGCTATGGCATAGCTGTTGTCGGGCTTCGTGTTCACGCCACGGTTGAAGCCATGGTTACGTGTACCCGCATAGTATCTCTGTCCGCCGTTTCCTGAAGGTCTGCCGCCCGAGGATATATATATCGGGTGTTGATAATACCACGGGTCATACCATCCATAAGCGAACCATGGGTCGTACCAGCTGTAGTAAGGCCACCCCCAATACCACGGGTCGTTCCACATGTAATAATACCTTGAATACCACCGCAGGGGATGAATGCATGAATACGGCGAATAGAACGACGACCACCAATAGAAATCGTCGAACCATGAGATACGTCGGCAATAGCGGTAGTCGTCATCGTCTATCACAATGTATTTATATACCGTGTCTGTCTTTACAGCCTCAGGGTATGTCCCGTCGCCTATGCTGAATTCAATGATGTCGCTGGCTATGGAATCTGTGCTGTAAAGTGTTGAGTCTGCTATGCTGTACGGGTTGTTGCCCTTCGTCTTTACGTTCCGCCTGTTGTACTCGTCGTCGGTTTTGTTTATCCCGCTGTAGTAGTCATACTGCGAGATGCCTATGGCTTGAGCTTGGCGTGCCTTTTCTCTTGCTTTTTCGCGAGCCTTCTTGTTTTCTTTCACCATTTCCTGCGTCGGTGTGAAGTACATGTCGTCTTGCGCCATAAGACGTGACGGCGTTATGACAACCGCTGAAAGAAGTATGAAAATTATCCTTACCATAATATGATTCTTTTGATGTTTACGTTTCTGTGATATGCACTATAAGAACCTTCGGTGGTAGGGCGAAAAGATGTGAATTTTTCACAAAACCGCTCTACCCATTCTTCTTTTGGTGCAAATTTATATCAAAAAGCACTGCAAATATACGGATTTTCCCTAAAAGATGCGAGGATTTTCCCTATTTTTTGTAATTTTGCAGAGGATTTAACGTTAGGATAATATATAAACAATGTTTTCCTGCTTGTCATGCCGGTGTTTTATCATACTGTGGTGTTCATCGCATGATAACATTTCATTTGAAGAGGTATGGAATATTATGTCACACATTTCAAGATAATTACATCACGCGAACTGCTTCAGGCTTCACGCGAACTGCTCGTAGACGCTGTCAGCGATGCCGGCTATGAAGCTTTTGAAGATACGTCCGACGGAGTGGATGCTTATATCCAGACGCACCTTTATAACCCTGTGCTTACCGAAGAGCTTATTTCAGACTTTCCCATAGAGGGCGTGGAGATAACGCACACTTCCGAGGAGGTGGAGCAGCAAAACTGGAATGCGGAGTACGAGAAGGAGATTTTCTCCCCTATACGTGTCAACGACAACTGTATCATATATGACGCAAACAGCAGTGATGCAGCCATACTCTCTGTCGAGGCTCCCATAAGCATTGCAATCGACCAGCAGATGGCTTTCGGCAACGGAGCGCATGAGACAACGAAGATGGTCGTTGAGCGACTGCTCGCTTTAGACCTGAAAGGGAAACGCGTGCTCGACTGTGGCTGCGGGACGGGAATACTCTCTCTCGTGGCTAAGCGTTGTGGAGCCCAGCATGTCACGGCATACGATATTGACGAATGGAGCGTGGAAAACACACGCCATAACGCCGAGATAAACGACATAGAACTTGTGGATATCCTCCTTGGAGATGTCAGTGTGTTAAGCCATGTCGACGGTTTCTTCGACATCATAGTGGCGAATATCAACCGTAATATCCTTTACGACGATATGCCGCACATTGTCGAGACACTCAATCCCGGAGGACGTTTGATACTTAGTGGATTCTATGAAGAGGATGCCGCAATGCTCATAGAGCGTGCCGCAGAATTGGGACTTAAGAAAGAATGCGGCAAGGTAACAAACAACTGGACAATGCTTTCTTTCGTATCATAAAGCAGCGATTGCCGTGACAACATGCGTTTAAGGTGGGGAAGGCCATTGCCCATGAGCCCCCCAAAAAATACAATACTGCGGAGATTCGCCTTAACGGTGGCTTTCCTCTTCAATAAACTTACTGAAGCTGGGGCGGAAGCCTTGGCGTAAAAAAATATTAATGACTTCTTTACGACAGATACTTTTCTTTGCATTACATATCCTTGCCGTGCTGCCAGTATGCTCGCAGACCCTCTTCCTTGAGGCCTCTGGCACAACGTCTGACGGCAAATATGCTCCCCTCTGGCTTTCTTCCAACCGCCAGGGAACAGTATCGCCGTATAGTGACTCGTCATACGAACGCTGCGGACTCTTCGGTGATGCCATGATAGGTAAGGACAGCACCAAAGCCTTGCGAATCTCTTATTGTGCCGACATAATGCTGTCGCAAAATGCGCAATATGACTTCTTCATACACCAGCTGTACCTTGAGATGAAATACCGCAAATTCACCGTGACGTTGGGACAGAAGGAGAGAAATATCGAAATGAGGAACGACACCCTGACGAGCGGAGGACTGTCGCAAGGCATCAACGCACAACCTCTGCCAGGGGTATATGTATATTGCGACTACCTCACCGTCCCCGGGACAGGACGCTGGCTGAAGGTTAGAGGGCATCTCGGAGTAGGACGCACTACCGATGGAGCATGGCAGGAGAGATGGGTTGACCATGAGAAAAACTACCGCTACACCTCTAATACCCTCCTCTTGGAGAAAAGCATCTGTCTGCGTATAGCACCGGAGTGGTCACACCTCGTCTTTGAACCTTCGCTCCATATGATGACGCAGTTCGGAGGGACGAGCTATAACGCCTTAGGCCGAAACCACTATGATATCACTCAACCAATCAAACACCCTGAGAATTTCAAGGCGTTCTGGCAGGCCTTCTGTCATATAGGCAGCGAAGACGTTACCGACGGCAACCACCCCAACTCTGCAGGCAACACCGTAGGCTCATACAATATCGCACTGACGTGGAACGACGAAGACTGGATGGCACGTGGCTATTTCGAACGTTATTTTGAAGACCAGTCAATGCTTACCGTGCAATACGGCATTTTCGACCATCTCCTCGGTCTTGAGGTGAGACTCCCGGAGAACCCCGTGATAAGTTCTTTCGTTTTAGAACACCTCTCTACGAAAGACCAGTCAGGACCGGTATACCATGACTTTACCCACAATATCCCAGAGTCATATACCGGCATTGATGACTATTACAACCACAATCTCTATACCGGTTGGCAGCATTGGGGCATGGCTATAGGCCATCCACTGATTACCTCGCCGATATATAACGCCAACCATCAGCTCAGGTTCCAGAACAACAGGGTCAAGGCGTTGCATGTAGGCTTGGAAGGCATGCCGTCGAGCCGTTTGGGGTGGAGGCTCCTTGCTACATGGACACGCAACTGGGGAACTTATGCCACGCCACTCGACGATGTCGTGCAAACGCAGCACTACCTTGCCGAGGCGAGATATACACCCTCTTTCCTGCCCGGTTGGAAGATTACCATGGGTGTCGCCCTTGACCGTGGCGATCTGCTAGGCAACAGCTTCGGAGTGCAATGTACAGTGCGTAAGTCTTTCAACTTACGAAAGAGATGACATGATGAAAACGGACATGATATGAAAATACGAAGAACCTTGAAATGTTGCATGGCGTGGACTCTTTTCCTCCTTCTCGCCATCCTGCCGTCTTGTGAGAACAAATGGCCCGACAACGGAGCCTTCGACGGCATGTGGCAGCTCATGGAGATAGACGACGGCACGTCACATTCCATAAAAGACCAAAAACTGTATTGGTGCGTGCGAACAAACCTCATTCAGTTTACAAACGCCATACAGAATGTCAGGATGTTCGCTCACTTCGACAAGCGTGGTGACAGACTTCTCGTTTACGACCTGTGCTACTATTCTGATAATGCCAACCCCAATGACGACAACGAGTGGATACCATTCGAAAAACGTGACGTACTATATAATTTCGGAATAAACGCTGTGGAGGACAAGGAGCGTGAAGGGAGGATTTGTCAGACGTTCATAATAAAGACCTTGACGTCGAAGGCTCTCGTGCTTTCCGACCTGAATAATACATATACCCTGACATTCCGGAAATTCTAACGATTTTTCTCACGATGACAACAATACTCAAGCAATCCCTGCGCCCAGCCCTGCGCACTACGCTGTGGCTCCTGCGTATCATGCTGCCCATAACACTTGTTGTAAGCGTCATGCAGTATTACGGCGTGATAGCATGGGCGGCACAATATCTCAATCCGCTATTCCATTATCTTGGGCTTCCCGGTTCTTCGTCGATAGCCTTCCTGACGGCAGCTACCATGACGACCTACGCCGGAATAGCCGTAATGCTCACCATGACGTTGACCATGCGGGAAGCCACAATCCTCGCTATTATGGCTCTTCTGTGTCATGCCCTGCCCATGGAGAGCACGGTGATGAAAAAGGTAGGATCAAGTGCTACGACGATGGCTGTGCTGCGTGTATGTGCCGCTATCGTTGCGGCATGCTATCTTAACCTCGTATTGCCGGAAATGCCCGAAAGGCTTCTTACCATCTCGTCAGCCGAAGAGGTGTCGTCGCTGACAGTCCTTTTTGAAGAGTGGCTTCTCTCTTCTGTACGTATCTCCGCCGTGATGCTTTCGCTCATTTATTTCCTCATGGTGTTGCAGAGAGTGCTCGACCGTTATGGAGTCATGAGAATGCTTGAGCGTCCCCTACGCCCGCTGATGCTTTTCTTCGGACTTCCAGAGAATGCTGCATATCTCTGGATTGTAGGCAACGTGCTCGGCATAAGCTATGGCTCAGCCGTTATGATAGACCTTGAGGAGAAAGGACGTATCACAAGAGAACAAGCCAACGAAGCCAACTTCCACCTTGCCATGAATCACTCAATGCTCGAAGACACGTTGGTCTTCGCTGCTTTCGGCATCTCCGCTTTCTGGATTCTCTCTACACGTATCCTCTTCGCTTTCCTCGTAGTATGGGGTAGGAAGGTATTAAAAAAGGTTAAATGCTTGTGCGGGTAAAAAAAAGTTCGTTACTTTGCAGAGAATTTGGGTTAATGTGCCCTTATCGGTAGAAAAAGATAACTCACGGATGGCAAGAAAACATAGGAATAAGTCACGCAGACATGGTGGTCTGCAAGCTGTGACATTGTGTATAAGCACCTCCTTAGTACTTATATTATTAGGTATAGTAATATTTACTGTCTTGACAGCTCGCAATCTTTCCAGTTATGTAAAAGAAAATCTTACCGTGACGCTTATGCTCACGGACGATATTTCATTGCAGGAGTCAAGACAGCTGACAGGCAAGCTGCTCAAGGAACGCTTTACGTCACGTACGAAATATATCAGTCCTGAGCAGGCGTTGAAAGAGCATATCAGCGCCATGGGGGCTGACCCCACAGAGTTTCTCGGTGGCAACCCTTTTGTAGGAAGCATAGAGATGCAGCTTCATGCCGACTATGCAAACTCTGACTCTTTACGATGGATAACGAAGAAACTGAAGTCCGACCCTCGCATCACCGATATCGTATATCAGAAAGACCTCATGGATATGGTCAATGCCAATATACGTAAGGTGAGCTTTGTGCTCCTTGCCCTTGCTGCCTTGCTGACATTTATCTCTTTCTCGCTGATAAACAATACGGTACGACTCGGTATTTTCTCACGTCGTTTCACCATACACACCATGAAACTTGTTGGGGCATCATGGGCGTTCATCAGATGGCCGTTCATTCGCTTGGCGTTGGTCGAGGGACTTGTGGCTGCCATAGTGGCAAATGCAATCCTTGCCGGAGCAGTATATGCCTTGTACACCTTTGAGGCGGATATTGTCGTGGTAGTGGATTATGTCGTATTGGCTATAACAGGCGGAAGTGTATTGTTCTGTGGATTGTTCCTGACAACGTTCTGCACATACCTCTCCGTAAACAAGTTTCTGCGAATGAAAGCGGGCGACCTGTATAAGATATGACTTCCGCATATTCTATTCGTAAAGAAACTTATTTAGTAAAGAGAATCTTCCGTAAAGAGAATAATCTTCAAAGGGAAAGGTGTTATTCTCAAAAAAGACATAGTAAAGATATCCACTTGGCAAATCACAGCCTAATGGGTGTCTTCAAAATATAGAAAATACAAAACGATATGAATAGAAAGAACTTCGCCTTTGACAAAGGCAATTTTATCGCTCTCTTCGTAGGCATAGTGATAATACTTGTAGGATTCGTTCTGATGAGCGGTGGTGCGTCTACTGCCGACCATTACGACCCTTCTATTTTCGATGCCCGCCACACCAAGGTGGCTCCCATTGTTACGCTGGTAGGCTTTCTCTCTATAATTTATGCCATAGTGCGCAAGCCGCATAGTGCTAACGTTGAAGCAGAAGATGATGCGGAAAAATAACGCGGCGTAAGGTACGCAGTGAGCAGATAATCGAAGTTCGACGGGCATTGGAGCTATATGGCAAAAACATTAGGAAGCAGATGAACGATGTTCGACGGATTCCGAATCTATATTGATACAAACAAAGGGAAATCGTTTTTGTTGAACATAACGATATTTTAGCAACACATAGTTTTGTCAGGGCATCTCATGTCCTGCATGATACATTTTTTATTAGGAAAAGACAATGGATTGGTTACACGCATTGCTCTTGGGGTTTGTCCAAGGGCTTACAGAGTATCTGCCCGTAAGCAGCAGCGGGCACCTGGAATTAGGAAAGGTATTGCTCGGACCTGGGGCACAAGCCGGGGGACTGGAGTTTGATGTCCTCGTGCATGTCGCTACGGTACTCTCAACGATAGTCGTTCTTTATAAGGAACTCTTATGGCTTGTAGAAGGAGTCTTCAAGCCACAATGGAATGACGAGAAACGTTACGCCCTGAATATCATTATCTCCATGATACCGGTAGGTATCGTAGGAGTGTTCTTCAAGGACGAGGTTGAAGCACTCTTTCTGGGGCATATCCTTCTTGTCGTAGGATGCTGTCTTCTTGTTACGGCGGCTCTGCTCACCATGACACATTTCTACCGTCCTAAGTCCAAGGACAATATTTCGCCCCTTCACGCTTTCATTATAGGCATTGCGCAGGCGCTCGCCGTCTTGCCGGGACTGTCACGCTCCGGCTCAACGATAGCTACAGGACTGCTCCTTGGCAACTCAAAGGAGAAGTTGGCACAGTTCTCGTTCATCATGGTTATACCACCAATACTCGGAGCGGCACTCCTTGACCTCAAGGACCTCTTCTCTGCGGAAAATGCCGTGACATCCCAGTCAGAGGCTCTTCCTCTGCCGGCTATGATAGCGGGGTTCCTTGCAGCGTTCGTCAGCGGGTGTCTGGCATGTAAGTGGATGATATCCTTTGTAAAGAACTCCAAGCTGATATATTTCGCCATATATTGTGCGATATTAGGTGTCGTAGCACTCTGTTTCGCATAATTTTTCTAACCGTAAAAAAGAATATCTCTGTGAATTTCCAAGAAGGAGAATTTATATATATCAACAAGCCATACGGTATCTCAAGCTTCGGGGCTTTGGCACACATACGTTATGTCGTGTCAAAGCGTCTTGGCATAAAAAGAGTGAAGATAGGACATGCCGGCACCCTTGACCCCCTTGCTACGGGGGTTCTCGTGCTCTGTACTGGCAAGAAGACAAAACTCATCGAAGCATTGCAGAAGCATAAGAAAGAATACGTCGCCACGATACAGTTCGGTGCTACGACAGACTCCTTCGACCGTGAATACACCGTAGACTTTACATATCCCAAGCACCATATCACACGTAATATGGTTGCCGATGCTTTGAAACAGTTTGTGGGAGAGATAATGCAGGTGCCACCTGTTTTCAGTGCATGCAACGTCAATGGAAAGCGAGCATACGAGCTTGGCCGCAAAGGACATGACGTAGTGCTTGAGGCAAAGCCGGTAATGATACACGAGATAGAACTTGTGAGCTTCGATGACAACGCCAAGAGCGTAACGCTGAGGATTGTATGTGGAAAAGGCACTTATATACGTTCCCTCGCACGCGACCTTGGCAATGCCGTAGGAAGCGGAGCCTTCCTTACCTCACTCTGCCGCACCCGCTCAGGCAATGTCACCCTTGACGACTGCATGACTTTCGACGAGTTCCACGAATGGTTTGCCAAACAGGATGTGACACCTGTACGCTGATATGACGGCATTGAAGAAAATATTTTTAGAACACGTCAGTTCACGACATCAGTTTAGGGCATCTATTCATAACACCCATTCATAACATCTTTTTCAGAACACAATCTTTTTCTGACCATATATAATATAAATACATGAAACTGTCTCAATTCAAGTTTAAGCTTCCGGCAGAGCAGATTGCTCTGTATCCGTATTCCGAAGAGCATAAGGTAAATGACGCGGTAAAGTTCTCTGTAAAGCGTCCTGACCGCGCTCGTCTCATGGTGCTTCACAAGAATTCCGGTACTATTGATATGTACAAGAAAGACTATGACGGCGAGATACTGAAAGACAAGGAGGGCAACAACGAGTATCTGAGGATAACAGACCTCGTAGATTATTTCAACGAGGGTGACACATTCATTTTCAACGATACCAAGGTCTTCCCGGCACGTCTCTACGGCACTAAGGAGAAGACCGACGCAAAGATTGAGGTGTTCCTGCTCCGTGAGCTGAACCAGGAGATGCGCCTGTGGGATGTTCTCGTTGAACCGGCACGTAAGATACGCATAGGCAACAAATTATTCTTTGACGAGTCAGGGACAATGGTGGCTGAGGTCATTGACAACACTACAAGTCGCGGAAGAACACTCCGTTTCCTATATGACTGTCCCCACGACGAGTTCAAGCGTGAGCTTTTTGCGCTTGGCGAGTCGCCCCTGCCACGCTATATCATAGATGCAGAACTTAACGGAGGGCGTGAACGTCCGGTCACGGAAGATGACATAGCCGACTTCCAGTGTGTTTTCGCAGAGCATGAGGGCGCAGTGACAGCACCTGCTACGGGGCTGCATTTCACACGTGAGATGCTAAAGCGCATGGAGATTGCTGGCATCCACAAGGAGTTTATCACCCTGCATTGCGGTCTTGGCAACTTCAACGAGATAGAAGTAGAAGACCTTACGAAGCATAAGATGGACTCCGAGCAGATGAGGATCACGCAGGAGACCTGCGACGCCGTGAACAAGGCAAAGCTTGCGGGACATCGCATTTGTGCCATAGGAACAAGCGTCACGAAGGCTACGGAAAGCTCCGTAGGTACCGATGGAATGTTGAAGCCTTTTGAGGGTTGGACAAACAAATTCATCTTCCCTCCTTATGACTTTGGCTTTGCCAACTGTATGATGGCCAATTTCTACCATCCTATGTCGACACTTCTGATGAATGTTGCGGCGTTCGGAGGTTACGAACTCGTTTGGGAGGGCTACCGCCTGGCTCTTGAGAACGGATACCAGTTTGGCTGCTTCGGTGACGCCATGCTTATACTCAATGACTAAGCATACCGTATATCTCGGGTTGGGCACCAACCTCGGCGACAAGGAACGTAACATACGCCATGCGGTGGAACAACTCAGGTCTTCCGCCGGCACAATAACGTCACTCTCCTCCTTCTACGTTACCGAGCCGTGGGGCTTCAAGAGTGAGAATACCTTCCTCAATGCCGTCGTATGCCTCCTAACGTCGTTGCCGCCATATGAGCTTCTCGACGTGACGCAACGTATAGAACGCGGAATGGGACGTGAGATGAAAAGTCTGGGAGGTATCTATCACGACAGGATAATAGACATTGACATACTGCTCTACGACGAGGTGGAGATATATTCCGACACACTTGTCGTCCCTCATCCGCTGATGAAGGACAGAGATTTCGTGATGTCTCCTCTCAGGGAGATTATGCCACCCCAAGATTACGCACGGCGTTTTGGCGCAAACAGTTCCCGTTAGGACGAACAAGAAAAAAAGAACTGACAGCATTATGAAATTATATTCCGACGATGAATTATACGATATCTTCGACACTCCGGTGTTCCGCCTTGTAGGCTCCACGGCAGATGAACTTGGTGTGGAGTGTTATGTCGTGGGCGGATATGTCAGGGATATCTTTCTTGAGCGACCGTCAAACGATATAGATGTCGTTGTAGTAGGCAGCGGAATTGCCGTGGCACAGGCCATGAAGGAGAAGCTGGGCCGTAAGGCGCATCTCTCCGTATTCCGTAACTTCGGCACAGCTCAGGTGAAGTTCCGCATGAAAAGCGGTAAGGAGATGGAGATAGAGTTTGTCGGAGCAAGGAAAGAAAGCTACAGCCACGACTCCCGTAAGCCCATAGTTGAGAATGGCACCCTTGCCGACGATCAGAACCGCCGTGACTTTACCATCAATGCCTTGGCTGTGTGCCTCAACAAGGCACGGTTCGGAGAACTTGTTGACCCTTTTGATGGCATCTTAGACCTTGAAGACGGCATCATACGCACACCGCTTGACCCCGACATAACATTCTCTGACGATCCCCTTCGCATGATGCGCTGCATACGCTTTGCCACACAACTCAATTTCTTTATTGAGGACGAGACGTTTGCGGCTCTGGAGCGCAACCGTGAGAGGATAAATATCATCTCCGGAGAGCGCATACAGGAAGAACTGAACAAGATATTACGCTCTGCCGTCCCTTCAAAAGGGTTCATAGACCTCCACCGCTGCGGATTGCTATACATCATCCTTCCAGAGCTCGTGGCTCTCGACATTGTAGAGAAAGGACCAAACGGTAGGGTGCACAAGAACAATTTCTATCACACCCTTGAGGTCCTCGACAACGTCTCACGACATACCGACAACGTATGGCTCAGGTGGGCGGCATTGCTCCACGACATAGGCAAACCTAAATCGAAGAGGTGGGAGAATGCCGTAGGGTGGACATTCCACAACCACAACTACATTGGGGCGAAGATGGTTCCTGAGATATTCCGTAGGCTCAAGCTGCCGCTTGATATAAAGATGAAATACGTCCAGAAGCTCGTAGACCTTCACATGCGTCCCATAGTCATTGCCGACGAAGAGGTTACCGACAGTGCCGTAAGGCGTCTTATCAACGATGCCGGCGATGATATTGACGACCTCATGACGCTCTGCGAAGGAGACATCACCAGCAAGAACGAGGTGCGCAAGAGACAGTTCCTCGACAATTTCCGCATGGTGCGCGAGAAACTCGCAGACCTGAAAGACCGCGACTTCAAACGCCTCCTTCAGCCCGTCATCGACGGCAACGAGATTATGGAGATTTTCGGCCTTACGCCATCGCGTGAGGTAGGCACGCTGAAGCAGACGCTGAAGAATGCCGTACTCGACAACACCGTACCCAATGAGAGGGAGCCTCTTATGAAACTCCTCATATCCAAGGCGGCGTCTATGGGCCTCACGCCTCGTACGTCGTCTTGACGTTGATGCGCTTCGCCGACAACTCTCTGCAGGCGTGTTGCCCTTCGCCCTCCTACTTCGCACCTCGGCAATGCTCAAGCGAGCTTGATATTGTTCTCGGCGTCGGATAATTCCCCTCATACGTCGTCTTGGCACAGGAAGAGAGAATGACATGCCTTTTAGTGGGTAATAAAATTATCAACAAGAGAAACAGTAATGAAGTATATAATACAAGCACCAGACAATATTCATGCCGATATATCCTTGCCGGCATCCAAGAGCATAAGTAACAGAGCACTCGTGATAAGTGCTATGGCGGCTGCCATGCAAGGCGAGAAACTCATACTTCCTGATAATCTTTCAGATTGTGACGACACTCATGTCATCGTCTCGGCATTGCGTGATATGCCGGAGGTGATAGACATAAAGGCTGCGGGAACGGCGATGAGGTTCATGACGGCTTATCTCAGCATTCTCCCCGGACATACTCACGTCCTTACCGGCACGGAGCGTATGCAACACCGTCCTATAAGCACTCTTGTCGACGCCCTCAGACATCTTGGGGCAGAGATAGAATATCTCGGCGAGGAAGGCTTCCCGCCGTTGCGTATTACGGGAAAGAAACTCCGTGGAGGAAAATTGTCGGTGGCAGGCAGTGTCAGCTCACAGTATATCTCTGCCCTCCTCATGATAGGTCCTACGCTGTCAGAAGGCCTTCACCTCACTCTTGAGGGCAATATCGTCTCCCGGCCATATATCGACCTCACCCTCTCCACCATGCGCGACTTTGGAGCTTCTGCGGAATGGAGTGGGGTAGACAGCATACATGTAGAGAGCAAGCCGTATATACCGAGGGAGTATTTCATAGAGAACGACTGGAGCGCGGCATCGTACTGGTATCAGATGATGGCGTTATATTGCAACGAAGACTGCCATGTGTATCTTCTCGGACTTATGGATGCCTCACGTCAGGGCGACGCTCAGGTGAAGTATATATACTCCATGCTCGGTGTGCATACGTCCTTTGCTGTCCATGAGCCTTTGGTGCCTACCAAGGTGTCGCTGTTGTGCTACGACCGTCAGGTTCCACGTCTCGATTTTGACTTCACTCACCAGCCCGACCTGGCACAGACGCTTATAGCCACCTGTCTCGCCTGTGGGCTGCATTTCCATTTCCGTGGCTTGGCATCACTGAAAATCAAGGAGACAGACAGGATTGAGGCTATGAAGACCGAAATGCGACGTTTGGGATATATCCTCCATGACTACAACGACAGCGAGCTGCGATGGGACGGAGAACGCTGCGAGCCGGAGAACGCTGCTGTGATACAAACCTACGACGACCATCGCATGGCTATGGCAATCGCTCCGATGTCCATAATCCTCGGTTCTCTGACAATAGCCGACCCGCATGTGGTGTCTAAGTCTTATCCACATTTCTGGGACGACCTGCGTAAGGCAGGGTTCATCATTAAGGAGTGTGAATAGTTTTAAGGTTTTTCTTTTTCAGGCAGGTTCGCAGGAATCTGCCTATGTCTTTCCCTTATAGACGAAACGTATATTTCCTCATAGACGAAACGTCATAAAATGATGCTGTGGCTGAAGAAATAGGATATATTAACAAGCAAGGGATATAATATTTGTTGTGGAAAAACGTTATAATATCAAAGGAAATCCGGACGCTCGACATAGCGTCAGCCGTTGAGCCCCCGATGGCAGGAAGACTCTGTTCCTGATCATTGGTTGTCAAAACGACATAGAAGTGAAAAGATACATGACAGTTCTCATAATAGCATTGGTGATACTCGCGTTGGTTGCAGCGCTCTTCGGCATTCTCTCTCGCGATAACGGCAAGGAGAGGGTGCAACAGGGACCCTCGTGCTCAACATGCACCGACGACGACGAGCGCTGCGAGCAGACATGTATGCTTGAGGCGGCAGTACGTGAGATAGAATATTACGACGACGAACATCTTGACCGTTTCGCAGGACGGCCTTCAGACAGCTATTCCGACGACGAGACAGAGGAGTTTGCTGACGTTATGTACACCTTGCTGCCTTCCGATGTGGCAGGATGGAACCGCAGTCTCATACTCCGCCATATCGAGGTGCCTGATGCGCTGAAAGATGAGCTGATTGCCCTTCTGACGACATGATCCGGCACGCCCTTCCCTTCAAAACAGTTACTTTTTTTTTATGAGAAAGAACCTCCGACATACATTCACCCTTTTGCTTGGCATTCTGCTGCTTGGCATTGGTTCGTCATGCTCTACGCAGAAGAATACCAAGGCATCGAGGTGGTGGCATAGCTTCAACGCCCGTTACAACACATACTATAACGGCTCGGTGGCATATATCGAAGCGTCGGAGCAGAAAGAGAAAGGCAACAAAGACAACTATACGGAGTTTCTGCCCTTATACACCATAGGCAACAAAGAAAGCCGGAAAATAGGTGAGGCGCAATACGAGACGGCAATAACGAAGGCAAAGAAAGCCATAAAGCAACATTCCATAAAGCAGAAACCAGAGTGGACAAAGTCAAGGCGTAAGACGGAGCGTGACATAGAATGGCTCAACCGGCGAGAGTATAACCCGTTCCTTTGGAAGGCATGGATGCTCATGGGACGCTCGCAGTTCTATAAGGGCAGCTTCGACGAGGCTGCCGCAACATTCTCCTATATGTCACGCCTATACCGCACACAGCCTGCCATATACGGCAAGGCAAGGGCGTGGTTGGCAAAATGTTATATAGAGCAGGAATGGCTGTATGATGCAGAAGACGTGATACGTAACATGCATCGCGACAGCATTGACTGGAGGGCAAGGAAAGAATGGGACTACACCCTCGCTGACTATTACCTGCATACCGGCGATATGGACAAGGCTGTGGATTATCTGCGGAAAGTGATAAGCCATGAAAGGCGTAAAGTGCAGAAAGCAAGGGAGTATTTCCTCCTCGGACAGATACTCGCCGCACAAGGACATGACTCTGAGGCATATAAGGCATATAGAAAGGTGATAAGGCAGAACCCGCCATACGAACTGGAGTTTAACGCACGTATCGCAATGACGGAGGTGATGTCAGGACAACAGGCAAAGTCAAAGATACGCCGTCTGAAACGTATGGCACGTTCTGACAAGAACATAGAATACCTCGACCAGGTATATTACGCCATAGGAAACATATACCTTGCTGAGGGCGACACCATGAAAGCCATTTATGCTTATGAAGAAGGCAACGGAAAGTCTACACGCCAAAGCGTGGAGAAAGGTGTCCTGCTGCTCCACCTCGGCAATCTCTACTGGGCAAAGGAACGCTTCGGCGACGCACGTCGTTGCTACGGCTCGGCAATAGGTCTGCTCGACAAGGACAGGAAAGACTATGCCGAGCTTGACCACCGTTCTAAGGTGCTCGACGAACTGGCTCCCCATACAGATGCCATACATCTTCAGGACTCGCTGCAGGCTTTGGCAAAGATGGATGAGAAAAGCCGCAACGAGGCGATAGACAGGGTTATTGAAGCACTGAAGAAAAAGGAGAAGGAAGAGAAGCTGCAGCAATTGGAGAACGAGGCGCAGAAAAACGCGCAAAACGCAGGTAATATGCCTCAGAAGAATACTGCCGCTACAACGCCGCCGCCCTCAAACCGTGGCGACGCTACGTGGTATTTCTACAATCCTATTGCTGTGCAACAGGGAAAACAGACCTTCCAGAAACTGTGGGGAAAACGTGAGAATGCTGACGACTGGCAGCGTAACAACAAGACCGTTGTGGCTTCGCTGTCTGCTGACGACACCTCGGAAGGTGCGGACAACGAGGAGGTTGCCGACTCTCTCTCTACGTCAACAGAGGAGGCTCCCGCCGACTCTGCTTCCCTTGACCCGCACAAACGTGAGTATTACCTCGCACAGATTCCTTTCACACCCGAGCAGGTGGAGGCTTCAAACTCTATATTGTCGCAGTCGCTCTTCTCGGCAGGAAAGATTTTCATGGACAAACTGGACAACCTCGCACTCTGTCGTAAGCATCTGCTGCGTCTGAACAATGATTTCCCGGACTTTAAGCAGAATGACGAGGTGTTCTACTACCTCTTCCTGCTCTATTCCAGAGAGGGAGACAAGGAAAGGGCGGCATATTATAAGGCGAAGCTTCAGCAGGACTATGCTGACAATGCGCTGACGCGGATTATTTCCGACCCGTATTTCGAAGAGAACGCACGCTACGGAACACATCGTGAGGACTCGCTGTATGCCGATACATATAATGCCTTCCGCGATGATGTATATGACACCGTAGAACGTAACGGAAGAATTTCAGAAGAACGTTATCCTGATGGCGGACATAGGGATAAGTTCTTGTTTATAAGCGGATTGGCGAGACTCAGTCGTGGCGATGCAGACAGTTGCGTGGCAGCCATGGAGCGTGTGGTGAAAGAGTTTCCGAAGAGTGACGTTTCGGCAATAGCCGGAATGATAATTAACGGAGTGAAGAGCGGAAGGCAGCTCAAAGCCACACGTTTCGACATCTCCGACATTTGGAACTACCGTACAGAAACTTCGGGAGCAGAGAATGACAGCACGACATATGCTTTCTCTGACAATGCTGACGAAGAGCATGTCTTCCTCCTGACATATCATCCCGACTCGCTGGTAGCGAAAGGAAAGGGAACCCCGGAACATCTGCTGCTCTACGAGATGGCACGTCATAACTTTACGAGCTATCTTGTGCGTAACTTCGACATGGGCATAGAAGAGTTCCAGGGCATGCACCGCATCGTGGTCAGCGGATTCCATAACCACGACGAGGCTCTTACATATGCGAGAAGCCTCTACGGAAATACCGCCGTGACAACGCTGGCACACGGTAGCCGTGGCATAGTGATAAGCCGTAAGAACCTGGATATTCTCGGAATACATCTGAGCTACAACGATTATGAGGAGTTCTATGAAAAGCATTATGCTGACGAGGAGAAACTCTTCGGAAAGAATATTCTCAACGAGATGGAAATCTCGCCAGAGCTGTATGACCCTGAGATGAGGCCTTCTGAAAAAAATGATGAAGAGAATGAAGGGAAGAAACCTGCCGAAACATCATCAGGCGATACTTTCGAGATATTGGACAACAACGCTGATACATCGGGTGATGATTCCGCAATAATCATTCCTGAAACAGAGACAGAGAAGCAGGCTGACTCCGAAATAATAATTCCTGAGGTTGAGACGGAGAAGAATGCTGACTCCGGCATAATAATTCCTGAGGAGGACGCAGAGAAAAAACAGATCCCAAAGGTTGTAAAACCAGAGAAAAAGACGGCAGAGACTTCTCAGAAAAAGGCGGCGGCAACACGTCAGGAGATAAATTCTGATATCATTGAGATCATTGACCCAGAAGCCGGACAGAAGACATCGGGAAAATCTCAAAAGACCAATGCAGGCAATGGGAAGAAAGCTGAAAAGAAAGAGGATAAACAGACAGGAAAGAAAGATGACAAGTCTGCCGTAAAGAAAGACAATAAGTCTGCTGGGGAAAAGACTGATGTCGACGATGACGAATATTTCGATTTCGACGGCTTCTGATGAATGCCGGCAGAGTGGCGTCTCTTTGCCCGACAGTCTTAACTGAAAAGGCTACGTGTAGTGTATCCCCTTAAGTGTAACACCTTATCCAGAAAAAAGAATACCTATGATAAATGCTAAACTCCTTTGGGTTGACGATGAGATAGAGATGCTCCGCGCCCATCTGCTCTTTTTGAAGAACAAAAACTATGATGTCGTGACAGTGTCTAACGGTACGGACGCCATAGACCAATGCCAGCAGCAGGTCTTCGACCTCATTCTACTCGATGAGATGATGCCGGGACTAAGCGGTTTGGAGACCTTGCAACGTATAAAAGAGATACAGCCGCAGACACCTGTCGTGATGGTTACGAAGTCTGAGGAAGAGAATATCATGGATCAGGCCATAGGACAGCAGATTGCCGACTATCTCATCAAGCCTGTCAACCCTTCGCAGATACTTCTTACCCTTAAGAAACACATACATAGGAGGGAGATTGTCTCTGAGGTGACACAAAGTAAATACCAGCAGAGCTTCATGCAGCTGTCAATGCAGATTGATGACTGCCGCACTCTCGATGACTGGAAAGAGGTGTATCAGAAACTGGTGACATGGGAGCTGACACTTGCTGAGACTGAGTCGCAAATGCTGGAGATGCTCGCCATGCAGAAGGCTGAAGCGAATAAAGCCTTTGCACGCTTCATAAAACGTAACTATCTTGACTGGGTCTCTCCGAAGACTTTCATGAACCATAAGGGACGTCCCATGCTCTCACCTGATATTTTCCGTGAGAGGGTGTTCCCTGCCATAGACAATGCCGACGGGGCACCGGTCTTCTTCGTCGTCATCGACAACCTGCGTTGCGACCAGTGGCGGGTCATCTCTGCCGAGATTGCCGACGCATACAATATCGAGGAGGAGACATATCTCAGCATTCTGCCTACCGCTACTCAGTATGCCCGCAACGCTATCTTCTCCGGGCTTATGCCAAACAAGATTGCCGAGATGTTTCCGGAACTGTGGGTAGACGAAGACAGTGAGGAGGGCAAGAACCTCAATGAAGAACCGTTGATAAAGACGCAGATAGAGCGTTACCGCCGTCACGACACCTTTTCATATCATAAGGTCAACGACTCGCAAGGCGCAGAGAAATTCATAGACCGTCTGCCGTCTTTGCGCAAGAACAGTCTTAATGTACTTGTCGTGAACTTCATAGACATGCTCTCACATGCCCGCACAGAGTCAAAGATGGTGCGTGAGCTGGCAAGCAACGAGTCTGCATTCAGGTCTTTATCACTTTCGTGGTTCCGCCATTCTGTCCTTGCAGACCTGTTCAGATACCTCTCGCAGATACCGTGTAAGATAATAATCACTACCGATCACGGATCCATACGATCCTCAACGCCGGTAAAGGTCATTGGAGACAGGAATACCAATACCAACCTTAGATATAAGGTCGGCAAGAACCTCAACTGTCAGGCAAAGGATATCTTCACGATAAAGGAACCGTCGGAGGCGCAGTTGCCATCGCCAAACCTCTCTTCGTCCTATATCTTTGCTACGTCCGATGCCTTCTTCGCCTATCCAAACAATTACAACTATTATGTGTCTTATTACAAAGACACGTTCCAACATGGCGGCGTATCGCTTGAGGAAATGCTTATCCCTCTTGTCTCCCTTACGCCCAAGATGCGTTGAGAATAGGGAGTTTTGCCTCCTGAAGAAGTCTTTTTCCCAACTTTTTTGAAAATAATGGTGAAAAGATTTGGTGGAAAGAAAAAAAAGCAGTACCTTTGCACTCGCTTTTGAGAAATATCTCATTTTGCAAGACATGGTGCCCGTAGTTCAGTTGGTTAGAGCGTCAGATTGTGGTTCTGAATGTCGTGGGTTCGAGTCCCACCGGGCACCCTCCAATACTCCTTAAAAATTAAGACTTCCAATGACGGAAGTCTTTTTTTGTGCGTACTGCTTGGCTGGCATTGCTTGTACGCCCTTTACTTTTTCTCTATGTCGTAACCGATTTTCTTGAAAGCCTCGACATAGTCTTCATATTTTGTCTTTCTGCCGTCGTAAACTATTGTTACCGTCTGCTCCGTAACCGAAGTAGCGATGCTCTTGGTACCCTTTACGAACCTGATGTTTTTCTTTATCTTGTTCTCACACCCCTCGCAGTGCATTACTGGTGTTGTGGTAATCTTCAGCGTGTCACCCATCCGAAAGGATATGTTGCGTCTATTTGCCATGTATGACTATAGCTCTTTCCGTCAAGGTTTTCAAAAGCTATCGTCTCCTCACCCTGCTTTCCGCGGTAGTTTATCACCATTTGGTGCCTGAAGTCGGTATAGTAGTATTCTGCGTTTACCTCTAATGTCTTGCCGTAGAGAGGTATGGCGAGACCTGCCGAGAGTCCCACATTCCATGTTTCCTCCTGCTCCAAGTCCGGTGTCACGACAATCCTGTGTCCTGTTGCCAGCAGTGTGGCGTTCTCTGCCAAGGCATGGGGCGTGCGGTATCCCTTTCCTGCCGAAGCCCTGAGTGTCACGATGTCCCACGGCATGAACCTCACGTGAAGACGGGGAGTGAAAAAGCCACCGTAAATCGAGGAGCAGTCCCACCGGACTCCTGGCATCACCGTCAGTTTCTCGCCCAGTTTATATGTATATTGCGCGTACAGACCGCTTGTTGTCTCTCTTTCTCCTTCTCTTTCTGCCAGCGTTCCGTGCTCGCTATAGTCGTCGTGGTTTACCGAAGCTCCGACACTTACGTTGTGCTCCTCCGTAATGTCCGTCTCGAACATCAGTTGTGCGTAACCATTCTTCTGTCTTACGTCATATACCGTGTGGCCGAAAGAGTTGCTTGAGTCATGCCATGAGCCGTGGAGCATCAAGGCTATCTACATATTGTAGTCCGCGTTCAGGGTGAAGCCGTTTTTCCATTGAGCCTCATAGCGGTTTGTCGTCACGTGGGTGGATTACAGTTCAGCGTCGGGGCTCCCCGTATGTGCATTACTCTGGCCTCCTGTCCTTTCGTCCCTTAGAAGTCTCATGGAGAGTTGGCTGATCCATAGTGGCGAGACATACGCCCAACGGTGCATGATGTTGTACTGCCTTATCCTCGGCATGTCCATGAAGCCGTCGCCGTTGCCGTCGTGCTCCGTCTGCCTGTTCTCGAAATGCAGCAGCGTGGCTGTAGAAAGCCTTTCGTTCAGGTGGACGCTGCCGTCGAGGTTCGCCTCAGCCTTTATGTCGCTGTCAAGATATGCGTTAGCCCTTATCCCGTCTGTTGCCTGTGGTTTCAGAAACTCAAGGTTTATCTGGCCCGTAATGCTTTCATAGCCGTTTTTCACGCTTGCCGCTCCTTTGCTCACCTGTATCGACTGCATCCACGGCCCGGGAACGAAGCCGAGCGAGTAGGGTAGTGCCGCACCCCTGAGGTTCGGCATGTTCTCTGTCAGCATCTGAACGTATGTCCCCGAGAGTCCCAATAGCTTTATCTGTCTTGCTCCTGTTGCAGCGTCGCTGTAGCTCACGTCCACAGAAGGGTTTGCTGTAACTCGCCGAGGTTGCAGCATGCCGCCCTTATCAGCTGGCTCTTGCCTATAATGTCCACGCTCTCCACCCTTGAGCGTGAGCGTGTGCCTGCTGATGCTTTCACAATTATGTCGCCAAGCTCATGCTCTTTCGCAATGCTGTCTGTCGTCTCCTGTGCTTTCAGGATATGTGGTGTAAGCATAATGAACGCTGTGAGAAAGGTATAACGTACTTTTTTTTCCATTGTTCTGATTGCATGTTGTGTTAAGGTGGGAATTAAGGTGGTTTTTTTGTTGCTGTTTCGTTATGCAAAGTTAGAAATACTAACGGAAAAATCCAAATTTCTATGATGAAAATTCCAAAAGTATAACATTTCTTATGGCTATATATAAATAAGGTATAATAAGGTTATGGCTGTCGTTCCTTTTACTTTTGTGGAATGCTTGCGACACCATAAAAAACAGTTCAAAATGCATTTTTTATATCGGTTTCTTAATTAAGCGTATAGTTAACAATAATTTAACATTTTGTATTTCTTTGTATTTCAGAGCATTACAAAAAAGTTACAAAAACAGCATAAAAAAAAACGAAAAAAAACTTTGTCCGTATTAAAAAAGTATGTACCTTTGCAGCGTTTTAGTAACAATTGATTGTTTTACAGATTTAAAAGCTTAAGAAAATGAAGAAATTAGTATTTATGTTCGTAGCTGTTGCAGCTATCTCATTCGCTTCTTGCGATGGTAACAAGACTGAGCAGGCTCCAGCTGAGGATACAGTTGACACAGTAGCAGTTGACACAGTTGCTGCTGACACAGTTGCTGCTGATACTGTTGTTGCTGAGTAATATTTACTACGAACAGTACACAGACAAACCGTTAGTTCTCAGGACTAACGGTTTTTTTGTGCCCAAACGAATTGTTTGTCTGTCTGTTTGGTTGCGTCAGTCTCTTCAAGCATAGCGAAAAGTTCTCATGCCGCTCGACGTGATGTTGTAGTTTTATAGAACCTACTTTAACTTTTTTCCTTAAATATTTGGCGGTTTAAAAGATTTGCATTATTTTTGCATGGTCAATAAAGCAAGGGGGCACACCTAATTTAGAAAAATATCTTATGAAGAATAACGTAAAAAGGACAATGTTCTGTTTGCTCGCATTGTTTCTCATCACCAACATTGCGGAAAGTGTCTACGCTGCGGATTGGATGTCACAATTCCTAGCGCCACAGAAGAACAGAAAGAAAGCGGCAAAGCCGAAAGCCGAGAAACAAGAGGACTTTTCGCAATGGGTGGAAAACCCTATATGCAAGGTTACCGTCATAGACAGCCTCGTGGTCGACGAGAACGATATCGTAGGTCATCTGCCGTTGCCGCAATATCTCGGACGTTTGCATTACGAAACATCAATGGGGCGCATTGTCCATGAGAACGACTTTGGCGACCAGCGTTTCTTCTCGGCAGAAGATGCCAAGGGTGAGAGCAGGATATACCGCCAGACACTTTTGGCGGGGAAATGGAGCGAACCGGAGATGGTGACCATAAAAGGTGAAAACTACGATTTCCACAACCCTGTATTGATGCCCGACGGCATGACACTGTTTTTTGCGGCAAGGGAGAAAAATAACGAGGAGGACGACGAGAGTACGGAGGAGGACAACTCGTTGTCGCTCTATACTACAACATTCGACAGCCCCTCGAACGCTTTCCTCGAACCGCAACGTTTGCCATATCCCTTCGTCTCTGATGCTGACGACCTCTATTATATTGAGGACGAGGTGACTGACTTGGCATGGCTCGTGACAAAGCGACACCAGAAGACAGGAAAGGCATGTATATACACCATGGGCGTGACACACCCCTGGGAGTATTACGACAGCGAGAACACTGAGCCGCAGAAACTTAAGGCTTTGGCAAGACTGACACAAATAGCGGACACATGGACATCGGAAACTCATAAGAAAGAGGTGACGAAGAGACTCGAAGAGGTAAAGGAAGAGGAGAAAGGGAAGCAGACAGCAAACGCAACCATACTGTTTGTCGTAAACGACAGGAAGGTCTACCGTTCTATAAACGATTTCAGAACAGAAGAGGGCAGACGCCTGTTCCTGGATTATGCTGAGAAAGGCAACAGGCTATATTCTCTGAGAAGGCAGCTTGCTGAATTCCGAAGGATATACCACAACACCGATTCCGGAAACAACAGAAAAATCCGTGAGACAATACTCTCCACCGAACATGAGATTGCCGCCATAGAACAAGAAACGGCAGACACCGCAAAACGTATTCGTGAGATGGAGACAGAATAATAAATCAATGTAGTCAACCCATAATTACAAACATTTTGTAATAGCCCTAACCTATACTACCATGACAAAGAGATATTTCCCAGAATCAGAACTGATTATCAATGCCGACGGCAGTGCTTTCCATCTTCACCTGAATCCGGAACATCTGGCTGACAAAGTGATACTCGTTGGCGACCCAGGGCGTGTCACGCTCGTGGCATCACATTTTGAGACTGTTGAGAACGAGGTGAGCAGCCGTGAGTTCCATACCATAACAGGAACATACAAAGGAAAGAGAATTACTGTACAGTCTACAGGCATAGGATGTGACAATATAGACATCGTGATGAACGAACTCGACGCTCTTGCAAACATCAATTTCTCCACACGCATGGAGAACGACACTCATCGGACGTTGGACATCGTAAGAATAGGGACGTGTGGCGGATTGCAGCCGGAGACACCGATAGGGACATTCGTTGCTTCGGTGAAAAGCATTGGCTTCGACGGACTCCTGAACTACTACGCTGGTCGTGACGAGGTATGTGACATAAAGCTGGAAGAGGCGTTCACAAAACACATGACATGGTGTCCGAAGAAAGGTGCGCCATATGTTGCCACAGCGTCTGACGGACTGTTGGAACGTATAGCCGCCGACGACATGGTGCGAGGAATCACCATAGCCTGCGGTGGCTTCTATGGTCCGCAGGGCAGAAGGTTGCGTCTTGAGATACAAGACCCACAGCAGAACCGGAAGGTTGAGGAGTTCAGATATACTGTTCCTGACAGTGGAGAGGAATTGAAGATATGCAATTTCGAGATGGAGTCGTCAGCTCTCGCTGGTCTCTCTGCGCTCCTCGGACATAACGCCATGACATGTTGCATGGTGATTGCCAACCGCCATGCGCAGGAAATGAATACAGCATACAAAAACCAGATTGACGACCTCATCCGCATTGTACTGGACCGCATTTGAACACCTCCTCTCTCCCCTCATAAAACACTATTACTCAAAGGGGAAGAATAATGTAATATGAAAGATTTCCTCTATGTCTTCATAGGTGGCGGCTGCGGTTCATGCCTGCGCTTCCTCCTCTCATATTTATGGACATCAGCCCGGCAAGTGCCTTGTCTGGCTGATGTGCTTTTTCCATGGCCCACACTCCTTGCCAATGTCATAGGCTGCCTGCTCATAGGACTTTTCTACAGCCACGCCCCGTCATGGCATATAAAGCCTGAAACAACGCTGATGCTCACGACGGGACTCTGTGGCGGTTTCACCACCTTCTCGACCTTGTCGTGGGAAGGACTCTCGCTTCTGCGTTCCGGACATATGACGCTCTTTTTACTCTATCTCATCCTTTCCATCATTCTGGGATTGCTGGCGGTCTTGCTTGGCACCCGTTTATAAAAAAATCAAATCATGACAATATGCGCCATAGCCACCGCACAGGGCGGTGCAATAGGTATTATCCGAACTTCAGGACCTGATGCCATACGTATCACCGACAGCATCTTCCGCGGAACAAAATCCCTCGCGGACGTAACGCCATATTCTCTCCATTTCGGGCGCATCGTGGATGGAGAGGAGGTTATCGACGAAGTACTCGTCTCCGTATTCAGAGCACCAAACTCATATACCGGAGAGGACGCCACAGAGATATCATGCCACGGCTCGTCATATATACTTCAGAAGGTCATGCAGCTGCTGATAGCCAAGGGAGGACGGCTCGCGCGTCCGGGAGAGTTTACTCAACGTGCCTTCCTCAACGGGAAGATGGACCTCTCGCAGGCTGAGGCTGTGGCAGACCTCATAGCCTCTCACGACGCTTCGCAACATCGTGTTGCCATGCAGCAGATGCGTGGCGGAATATCTACCAAGCTCGCCATGCTACGCGAACGCCTGCTTCATCTCACCTCCCTCCTCGAACTCGAACTGGACTTCTCCGACCATGAAGAACTGGAGTTTGCCGACCGCACCGAGCTGCTTTCTCTGGCTTCTGAGATAGAACGGGAAATTATGCGTCTCTCCTCTTCTTTCGCTACGGGCAACGCCATAAAAAACGGTATTCCTGTCGCTATCATCGGTGCGCCAAACGTAGGAAAGTCAACACTACTCAACCAGTTGCTTCAAGACGACAAAGCCATTGTCAGCGACATACAAGGAACGACGCGCGACACCATAGAAGACACCTTCTATCTCTCCTCACCCGACGGCTCACGAGGAGCGCAGTTCCGCTTCATTGATACCGCAGGAATACGCCATACCCACGACCGCATAGAGCAGCTCGGCATAGAGCGCTCGCTCTCTGCGGCACAACGTGCCCATATCATCATTCTCATGAACGAGCCGGGTGTTCCTTTTCCAGACATTGACGTCCACCCCGACCAGATAGTCATACGTGTAACCAACAAGACTCCTGAGTTCCAGGCCATTAACGGCACTGGACTCTCACGTCTCCACGAGCAACTGCTCGCCTCTGTTCCTGCCATACGTCAGGATGATGTCCTCATAACAAATCTTCGGCATAAGCAAGCCCTGGACTTAGCCCTTGCAGATATACGTCGCACACGTGATGCCATGCATCTCGGCCTCTCCGGCGACCTCATCAGCGAGGACCTCCGTCTCTGTCTCTCCCACCTCGGCGAAATCCTCGGCGTAATAAACGATACCGAGGTCCTCGGAAACATATTCAAACATTTCTGCATCGGTAAATAGTGTTTGCTGAATTTGTTTTATTTAACTGAATATCAAGTCTATATAACTATTTATATTCGTTTGTTTAATGAAAATTCAGTACCTTTGTAGTGTTAAATTTAAGTAAGATGAACTATTATGCGTCACATCACAAGCAAC
The DNA here is from genome assembly GCA_945829425.1 of uncultured bacterium. Taxonomy (GTDB): domain Bacteria; phylum Bacteroidota; class Bacteroidia; order Bacteroidales; family Bacteroidaceae; genus Prevotella. The sequence goes on from CALZUQ010000036.1 coordinate 29,921, forward strand.
TGAGCCTCGATTTGTTCCGCTCTTCCTTCGAGGGTCTGGACAAGTCCAATCGCTGGGTGTCCATGGGCGACTTGCTTCCTTGGCCAAAGTTGGAGAAGGAATACAATTCGCGTCTGAACAACTCTGTTTTTAAATAACCGCTATGGAATATAAGGATAAGGTAACAGTAGTAACAGGCGGTGCGCATGGCATCGGCAAATGTATCGCAGAGGAGTTCCGCAAGAGAGGGGCTTCTGTTGCGGTCATTGATGTGCGAGAGGGCGACCACTTCGTTGGGGACATCTCCAAAAAGGAGGTGCTGGAAGCCTTTGTCGATGAAGTAATCGGCAAATACGGCAAAGTAGATTATATCATCAACAATGCCCTTCCCCTGATGAAGGGGTTGGATGAATGTACGTGGGAAGAGTTTCAGTATGCCATGGCTGTCGGGGTTACTGCACCATTCTATCTTGTAAAGCTGCTTGCTCCGTATCTTGCCGAAGGAGCATCGATAGTAAACATATCGTCCTCACGCGACCGCATGAGTCAGCCGAAGACAGAGAGCTACACGGCAGCCAAGGGAGGCATTGCCGCCCTCACCCATGCCCTTGCCGTCACACTGCGGGGCAAGGCAAGGGTCAACTCCATTTCTCCGGGATGGATTGACACTGAGTACAAGGAATACGATGGTGCAGATGCCGTGCAGCAACCGGCAGGACGTGTTGGCAACCCTATGGACATCGCCAATATGGTGCTGTTCCTCTGCTCGGATAAGGCAGGCTTCATCACAGGCGAGAATATCTGCATTGACGGCGGCATGACTAAACAGATGATTTACCATGGTGACCATGGTTGGACGTTGGTGGAGTAAGTTATATCAAAGAAGATAAGACAATGAAGAAACTGTCAGCAAAAGGAATGAAGGCACTGAGGGTGGTTCACCTTGTATGTGCCATAGCATGGTTTGGCTCTGCCATATCCATGAATCTGCTGCGTCACCTTGTAGAGGTGAAGGATGCGGCAGGAATGTATTGGATGTCAGAAATACTGGAAGCCATTGACATGAAGATACTGGTGCCAGGAGCTGTAGGCTGCCTTCTTACGGGCATTGGCTATGGCATTTTCACCAACTGGGGTTTCTTCAAGCACAGATGGCTCACGGTGAAATGGGTGCTAACCCTCTTCATGATCCTTTTCGGCACGTTCTACATGGGACCATTGGTGAAGGAGAATGTGCTGATAGGCAAGGCTATCATGGAGGGAAACGGTGATGCAGTGCAATACTGGCAGAATGTTACGGCAAACGCCTATGCCGGTCTGCTCCAAATTTTGCTGTTGACCTTCGTTACCATAGTGTCTGTCTATAAGCCATGGAAACGGAAAGGACATTGAGGTTATGAATATAATTCATGGTTATCTCCTTGCCGTCAACATTGCGTCCTTTTTCTTGTACGGCATGGACAAGTACAGAGCCAAGAAGAAAGAATGGCGTATATCAGAGGTTACACTGCTGATGATGGCAGTCATTGGCGGCAGTATAGGAGCATGGGCAGGTATGAGACTATGGCATCACAAGACGATGCACAAGAAGTTCAAGTATGGCATACCCATAATAATCATCATGCAGGTTT
>CALZUQ010000037.1 GCA_945829425.1 uncultured bacterium
CAAATATTGACACTGATATTTTTATCAATAAATTTGACTTATTGAACTTATTTGGTAAGTCATCGGACAAGTCTGATAAGTTGGATTTATTGACTTCAAATATTGACACTGATATTTTTATCAATAAATTTGACTTATTGAACTTATTTGTGGATTTTGGTAAGTCATCGGATAAGTCTGATAAGTTGGATTTATTGACTTCAAATATTGGTGCGGACGTTTTGATCAATAAATTTGACTTATTTTACTTATATTGGATGGTTATTTGTTGTCGTTTTCGATAAAGAATAATGTGGGTACGACAGAAGGGGACGATCCTTCTTCCGCATGGGGCGGATTGCCAGCATGTCGTAAATTGATTATTGATTACTGATTATTTCTTTTGTAACCAGTACTGATTGTATAAGATTCAGAGGGTCAAGGTCGAGTAGAGCGAGGGAGTTTCACCCTCACCCTGAAGGACAGGTGCTCCTGCATGGTGGATAATTATAGTTCAAGGGCCTGAGGATGGGTGAGGAAGTCTTTTAAGCATATTGTCGTGATGCCATGGTCGTCATGGTGCACGAGTTGGTCTTCGGCTACAATGACTATCTTCTTAAAAGAGTCATCGACTTTGGAGAGCGAAAGGCATTCCTGTCTTCTTTTTTCGTCGGTATCCATCTTATAGGCCGACTGGATGTAATATCTCTTTGACCCAAGGTTGCACACGAAGTCTATCTCTAACTGCACTTTCTGCCGCTTTCCTTCTGTTGATGTCGTTTCTGTGGTTACGACTCCTACATCGACGTTGAATCCCCTATAAAGCAACTCGTTGTTGTAGATATATGTCTCTGTTGACGTTCATAAGCTATTCGATTTTTAGGTGGATTCCCACCTGTTTTTCGAGTGCAAAGATAATATCATTTTTGCAATTGAGCAAATATTGCATCATTTTTTATTAATTATGCATTGTTTTTCTTATCCGCGGAAGGAAGGACGAGAGGGTCAGGGAGAGGGTCAGGGTCGAGTAGAGCGAGGGAGTTTCATCCTCACCCTCTCACATAACCGTGCGTGAAAGTCTCCCCTCACACGGCTCTTCACACTCTGGCTCTTTGTGCATAGACATAATCTTGGTGTCTGATCTCTCTGCCAATGATACCATTTAGAAGATGAACGTAAATGGCCGTGACTGTGAAACTGATGAGCACCAAAGAAAAATATGAAATGAGCGAATAATTGAACGCGAATTTTTGTAATACCTGAAACCCCTTGAAACCTGAAACCCCTTGAAACCTCTTGAAACCTCTTGAAACCTCTTGAAACCTGAAACCCCTTGAAACTTGAAACCTCTAAAACCTTAACTAATTATCCGCGGATGTTAGACAGATGTTAAACGGATTAAATTCTCAGTCTATGACTTGAATATATTCCGGCTCAACTTCAGCGGAGACCACCAGCAAGTCGGGAATGATGACGACAAGTTGACGACCTCGTTTTTTTGCCACCTTCATGAAATAGCCCTCCACTTGGTCGAACGGCCCGCCATGTACCCTTACTCTCCTGCCCTTTTCGATGTTGATTTTATCTTTCTCATTGTTGATTTCACCGATTTTGTAGAAGTGGACCTCTTTCTCCGTCTGCTTGCATACCTTGATAAAGTTGGTCATTTCTTCATTGGGTACGGTCAGATAGATGAGTTCGCCGCCACTTTTCCATGTGACAAACTGGAGGTCGTAATAATAATTGTGTTTGAAATCAACAATCTGCCTATGGCTTGCATACACAAACACAAGACTATGGATGACCGGTACCATGCAAATGACTTTCTTGCCGTTGATGGTGCGAAGGACTTTCTCCTTGGGTATGAAATGCGTCAGGCCGTACTTTTCATCGGAGAGCCGCTCTTCGGCAGTACTCTCGTTCTTGTAGGCCCGCATGACATACCACTGTGGCTTATCCTTATCCAGTCCATTTACCATATTTTTTTGATATGTGTTTTTGGGAAAAGAGCATACTCATGGTTCACCCCGATATGTGTATCGGTCTGTATATCAGTAACTTCCCTTGTATTTTAACTACAATAGTCATCTATTTCATTTTAACGAGTCCACCTCTGTAAAGCCCCTCTTTCCGGCATATAAATGTCGGTCGGAAATGCCATACAAAGGTATTTCTCTCTTTAAGAGAAACCTCTCAGCCTGCAAATATATGAAAATTACTCCAAATCACCAAATTATACATCGATTTTTTTCATGAAAGCATCAAAAATTGTTGATTTTTGTCAAGCGGATGTTGAGCAAACATGACTATTTGCTGCTAAATAACACCTATATATCAGCTGTTTAGCAAAACAATATTTCTCTTAAAGAGAGAAACACCTTTTTTTTCTAAAAATTCCCAATGTCTAATAGTAGTTGCGGTGCCTCACTGCAATATAACAGTAATGAATATTGAAAAAAAATAGGGGGTGTGTCAAAAGTAACTGACACACCCCCTATTCTATTGGTTTGGGTGGCTTTGGCAAGAAATGCCATGCTCGCTATGGTGAATACGGCAAAGCCGAGTATCCATGCCCACCACTCCATGCCGGCAACGTTCTTTGCACGTCCTAAACAATAAGTAAATCCTACTTCACACATCCCTGCAAGAATCAATATTATCCAGTTCATTAAATATAGGTGGGTTCTATTAATTCCCACCGTCTAAATGTTATTAATTATGGGTTGACGTTTTACATAAATTTGGCTGCACTCGGCATAGCATTTAAGCAAGCTTAATGCTCTGCACTCGCTGGCACAAATTTTGTCATCTTTCCGTTTCTCTCTGGCGCATACTGCCAGTTATTGCCTTGCGGCTTCCTCCTCCTTGCAAGGCATAGCCAAAGCAAGCTTTGTCTCTGCTCTTGCTTCGAGCGTCGGTTCTCAGTCACGATGCCCGCATCGGTCAATGGTCGCTTACCCCCTTCGAGGTTGACTTCGTCTTCCTCCTCCTCGCTCTGGATAGCCGGAGCAAGCTCCGCTCTCCTCTCACTCGTTCGTCGGTTCCCCCGTTTCCCGGGGGACAGAAACCTTCTAAAACTGACACTCTGCTCTCAGAGATAATTCGGAAATCTGACAAAGCGAATTAATAGAACCCACCTATATGCTTTACTTTCTTTGTTTAGTAATGTTCAGAAATACACTTCCCATGATTCGCTCGGTACAGCCCAACGTTCGGCTCTCGGCTCGCTTCGTTCGTTGTGTTGCCTACGGCATCCTTCTCCTCTTCTATTATTTCTTATGCGTCATGATGTCGAGCACCATGCGGTCAGTTTCATTCATTCCTTCGGAACCTATGCGTGTCATATTACGTATCGTACGGTCAACGTCATCCTCTATAAGTCCCTCTACAGAAGAGACATGCTTGTTCTGTATGGCAAGCATGGCAGAGAGAACGGCGGTAGAGACACCACTGGTGACTTTCAGGGCGCACGACGGCTTGGCACCGTCGCAAACCATGCCGGCAAGGTTGGCAATCATATTCTTCACAGAGAACGCCACCTGCTCGTATGACCCTCCCATGAGGTATGTTATGCCACAGCTGGAGCCTGTCGATGCCACGACACAACCGCAGAGCGCAGAGAGCCTGCCGAGACTCTGCTTGATGTATATGGCAGTGAGATGGCTCAGCATTAGTGCTCTTGTCACCTCCTCGTCGGTATTATGGTTCTCACGTCCGAAGATCACGACGGGCATGGTAGCTGCAATGCCCTGGTTTCCGGAGCCGGAATTGGACATGACGGGTATCATGGCTCCTGCCATACGTGCGTCACATGCGCTGCTTGTGGCAGAGAGGATATGCGAGAACATCGACTCGCCCATTATGCCGCGTCCGAGAGGCCTGCTTAACGTCTTGCCCAGCTCGTGGCCGTAGTTGCCGAGGAGCGACTGGCGCGACGCCTCAGAGTTCAGACGTCCTGCCTCGTCGATGAAGGCTATCTCCTCGATAGGAGCCGTAGTGGCGAAGTCATATACCTCACGCAGTGTAAGGTCTACGCCGTCATGATTTTCCCCGTCTTTTCTCGTTCCCGTATCTTCGAGCACTACCTCTCCGTTTTTCTCTATGTGTACGAAATGCGTATGGTCTCCCGCTATGACCGCCTTGGCGTATGCCTCGCCCGCCTTCACCTGAGTCTCGATGTACAGCTTGTCACATTCGTCATTTTTCAGCGAGACAGTGATGCGTCCCTCGGCGATATACTCTTTTCCACGCTCCACAGCCTGCGGCGTGACGTCGCGCAGCACCTCCAGCTTATACTCACTCTTGCCTACTAAGGCTCCAAGGGCTATGGCTATGGGCAGTCCTACCATCCCTGTGCCGGGTATTCCCACGCCCATGGCGTTCTTAAGCATGTTTGCGCTCAGCTGTACGTCGATTTTCTCCGGCTGACGTCCGAGGATCTCAGTAGCCTTTGCTACACATAGTGAAACGGCTATAGGCTCTGTACATCCCATGGCAGGTACTACCTCCCGCTTTACGAAGCTGATGATTTTCTTGCGTTTTATTTCTGGTATCATGGTAAAAAAAATGGAATATAACGTGGGTCTGTTAATCCCCACCGAAAAAGAGAAGTGCTCCCCTCTCCTGCACGGTGTGGCGCAGAAGAGAGGAGCTGTCGATAAAAAGGTTATTTCTTGTAGTTCTTCAGTCCTGTGGTGAGGAAATCAAGGTATTTCTCTATATCCTCATCATAGCTGTAAGACGTATTCAGCGGATGTCCCTCATTGTCAAGGAGGACATAGAACGGCTGTGTGTTGCTACCGAACTTTGTGCGCTGGAGATAGCTCCACTTGTCGCCTACGGTGCGCAGCTTACGTGTCTGTCCGTTCTCTACGACCTCTATAGGCTCTGGCAGAGGCGTCTTGTCGTCGACGAAGAGCTGTATGAGGACATAATCCTCTGTGATGATTTTCTTTACGCTCTCGTCGGTCCATACGGCAGCCTCCATCTTACGGCAGTTGACACATCCGAAGCCGGTAAAATCAATCATGACAGGCTTTCCGACACCCTTGGCAGCCATCATGCCCGCCTCATAGTCGAGCGCCTGCGGCTCGATGTGTTCTGTCTTCGCAAGGTTGAAGTCCTGAGTGTTCATAGGAGGTGCGAAGGCAGAGACAGCCTTACACGGTGCGCCCCAAAGTCCGGGCACCATATATACCGCAAAAGCGAAAGAGCAGAGAGCAATGAAGAACTTTGTCACCGGTGTGCGGTGGTTGATGATTTTCTCACCCATCTCGTCCCATTCATCTTCATCGTGAGGGAAGCGTATCCAGCCCATGAGATAACAGCCGAGGAGGGCAAAGAGCACGATCCAGAGAGAGAGGAACGTCTCACGGTCGAGTATGCCCCAGCCGTAGGCAAGGTCTGCGACGCTGAGGAACTTCAGTGCGAAGGCAAGTTCTATGAAGCCGAGAGTCACCTTGACGTTGTTCATCCAGTTGCCAGACTTCGGTGCAGACTTCAGCCATGTCGGGAAGACAGCGAAGAGCGTGAAGGGCAGGGCGAGGGCGAGGGCGAAGCCGAACATTCCTACGGCAGGCCCTACGATATTTCCTGACGTTCCCATCTCAACGAGGAGGAAGCCAATGATAGGTCCGGTGCACGAGAAGCTGACGAGCACCAGAGTGAATGCCATGAGGAAAATACTCAGCAAGCCCGTCGTTGACGATGCTTTGCTGTCGACGGCATTCGTCCATTTCGACGGCAGTACGATCTCAAAGCCGCCAAGGAACGACGCTCCGAAGACTACGAGGAGCAGGAAGAAGAAGATATTGAACACCGCATTCGTGGACATCGCGTTGAGGGCTGACGCTCCGAAGAGCAGTGTCACGGCGAGTCCCAGCACGAGATAGATCACAATGATTGACAGGCCGTATGTCATGGCATCGCGGACACCCTTCTTCTTGTCGTCTTTTGCACGCTTGAGGAAGAAGCTCACCGTCATAGGTATGATAGGCCACACACACGGTGTAAGAAGAGCTATGAAACCACCGAGTATGCCAAGCATGAAGATCTTCCATAGTGAGCTGTCGGAGTCACCCTCCTCAGAGCCGAAGCTGTTCAGCTCGTCGATGACAGGAGTCCAGATGCCGCCATCAGCCTTAACGTCAGCTTTCACGCTGTCAGCCTGCAAGGTGTCGGCAGGAGCCTCGGCAGACTCTTGCTGCTGCTCCTCCGCCTTCTCCGCCGCTTTCTCGTCTGACGCTGCCGGAGCCGGAAGGTCTATCCCCTTGCCGGAGTATTTGAATTCCACCGCTGTAGGAGGGATGCAGCTCTCGTCGTTGCACGCTCCGTATTCCAGGTAGCCTTCGACACTATAAGTCTTGTCGGTAAGCTTCAGCTTCTGCGAGAAGACCACGGAGCCTTCGTAGAAGCTTACCTCAGCCTCGAACATCTCCTCGTATTTCTTTGTCGCCGGTTTGTCTGCCTTGAGAGGTCCGGCAAGCTTCGCTCCCTGTATCTTGTCGATATTGAACGTGGCCGGCGTAGGACCGTTAGCCTCGGTGGGTGAATAGACATGCCATCCGCTGCTTATCTTTCCCGCAAAAGATATAGTAATCTCGTCGGGCGCTGTCTGCTTAACGCTTGGCGTAAAGGAAATCTGTGCATGTAGTGCCAATGCTGTAAAGACAGCAGAGAGGATAAAGATGATCTTTTTCATTTTGTGTGTTTAGAGATTTTTCTCTTTAAGGTGGGGTCTATTCATTCGCTTTGGATAAACGGAAGACCCATTGGTTGTACGTTTTTCGATGGGAATTATCAAGCCCCACCTTAAGGTAGTGATGGGAATATAAACATTTGCGCAAACAAAGTTACATATATATTACGAGAGGTGCAAAATATTTAGGTATAATTAACATTAGACGGTGTTTTCATTCTCTCGCGCCCAAGAGCGCAGCAACGACTGACGAGAGCCGCAGAGAGGCGTAATGCGCACGATAGAGCGAAAAGCCGTCACGGGGAGCAAAGATGACAAAACGTAAGCCGCAAAGCGGAAGAGAAGGAAAACTGAAGAGGAAAAGAGGAAAACAGAACTTTTTAACGCCAAAACCCCAACAAAGATGTCTTTCTGACAGAACGCAAGAAAGTGCGGAGCCACACCTTAATTAAAAAAAATAATTAACATCAAGAGATTTCTTGCCGTCTTTGGTGTCTTAATTCAGAGATTTTTAGTAACTTTGCAACAGTTTTGTATAAATTTATAAATCATATACAATTTATGTACTTCACTTTGTTTATCACCGTTATCATAACGGCTATCTTCCTTGTGGTAGCAGCCTACATCACGGCAAAACTGCTTGGACCACGCACATACAACAAAGTTAAAGGAGAGCCTTTCGAGTGTGGTATTCCTACACACGGTAGTTCATGGCTGCCTATGCACGTAGGTTACTACCTCTTCGCCATCCTTTTCCTCATGTTCGACGTGGAAACAGTATTCCTCTACCCTTGGGCTGTAGTAGTTAAGAACTTTGGTACCATGGCATTGTTCAGCATCGGATTCTTTATGCTGGTACTGGTATTTGGCCTTGCTTACGCATGGCGGAAAGGAGCGCTCGAATGGAAATAAAGAAGCCTTCTATCAAGTCTATTCCATACAACGAGTGGAAAGACAACGAAACCCTCGAAGCTATCATCAACGAACTTAACGAGGGCGGAGTAAACGTCGTCTTGGGAAACCTCGACTCACTCATTAACTGGGGACGAAGCAACTCGCTGTGGTCGCTGACATTCGCGACATCATGCTGCGGCATAGAGTTCATGGCTTGCGGATGCGCACGCTATGACTTTGCACGCTTTGGCTTTGAGGTGACACGCAACTCTCCACGTCAGGCGGACCTCATCATGTGCGCCGGAACGATAACCCACAAGATGGCTCCGGTATTGAAGCGTCTATACGACGAGATGGCAGAGCCGAAATATGTCATTGCCGTAGGAGGATGCGCCATTTCCGGCGGACCGTTCAAGAACAGCTACCACGTCGTGAGAGGCATAGACGAGTTCCTGCCTGTTGACGTGTACATACCGGGATGTCCACCGAGACCTGAGGCAATACTCTACGGCATGATGCAGCTGCAGCGTAAGGTGAAGGTGGAGAAATTCTTCGGAGGAGTGAACAGAAAGGAGAAAAACCCCACACCACTCGTCATAAAAGACCTGCCGAAGAAATTCATCAACGAGATGAAGGGGGCTGCGGAGACATGTGTCGAAGCAGCGAAGAAAGAGATTAACGACACGTTCAAATAATCAGGAGGTAAGACGAAATGAAACTAAACAACATAGAATACTCTTTCAACGAGTTTGCCGGAAAAATGGCAACACTGCGCAACGAGAAGCATTTCGATTATCTCGTGACAATAATCGGTGAGGACTTCGGAGAGGAGGGACTGGGATGTATATACATCATGGAGAATACCGACACTCACGAGCGTATCTCGGTAAGGACACTGGCAGAGAAGAAAGGCGAGGACTACGTGATTTACTCCGTTACGAACCTTTGGAAATGCGCTGACCTTCTGGAACGCGAGGTCTACGACTTCTACGGCATAAAGTTCCTCGGACACCCCGACATGCGACGTCTCTTCCTCCGCAACGACTTTGAGGGACATCCGTTCCGCAAGGACTACACAGCGAAGGAGGGCTATTCGCTTGAGGACGACGTGGAAAGCGACGACACGGCACGATACAGCCTCGACAAAGACGGAAAGGTCGTGGAGAAAAGGGTGAAACGCTTCACTGACGACGACTTCATAGTAAACATCGGTCCTCAGCACCCTTCAACACACGGTGTGCTGCGTCTGCAGACTATCCTCGACGGCGAGACGGTAAAGAAGATTTACCCTCACCTGGGATATATCCACCGTGGCATAGAGAAGATGTTCGAGGAGATGACATACCCTCAAACGCTCGCCATGACAGACCGTCTGAACTATCTCTCGGCAATGATGAACCGCCACGCGATATGCGGAGTAATAGAGGAGGCTCTCGGAGTGGAGCTGAACGACCGCATCAAGACGATACGTACCATCATGGACGAGCTGCAGCGTATTGACGGACACCTGCTATACCTCGGATGTTACGCTCAGGACCTCGGAGCACTGACAGCATTCCTCTTCTGCATGCGCGACAGAGAATATGTCCTCAACGTCATGGAGGAAACGACAGGCGGACGACTGATACAGAACTACTACCGCATCGGCGGCCTGCAGGCAGACATCGACGAGCACTTCCAGGAGAATGTCAAGAAGCTCATAGCTTACCTCCGTCCGAAGCTGGACGAATATATGAACGTCTTCGGAAACAACGTCATAACACACCAGCGACTCGAAGGCGTGGGATGCTTCACCAAAGAGCAGTGTATCGACTACGGAATATCGGGATCTAACGGACGCGCATCACAATGGGCTAACGACATACGCAAGAAATATCCGTATGGAGTATATGACAAGGTGGACTGGGAGCAGGTAGTACTGGACAACTGCGACGCACAGGACCGTTACGAGCTGCGCGTGAAGGAGATAGAGCAGTCACTGCGTATCATTGAACAGCTCATAGACAACATTCCTGAGGGAGAATACTACATCAAACAGAAACCAATCATAAAATGTCCTGAGGGACAGTGGTACTTCGCTGTCGAAGGAACGAGCGGTGAGTTTGGAGTGTATCTCGACTCTCGTGGGGACAAGTCGCCATACCGCATGAAGCTGCGCCCTATGGCTCTCTCTCTTGTCGGTGCGCTCGACGAGATGTTGCAGGGAACGAAGGTGGCTGACCTCATCGCTGTCGGTGCAGGTCTTGACTACATCATTCCGGACATCGACCGATAAAAACCTTGCGTGGACAGCGCAAGCCGGAAGGCAGCATGGCGCTGACACCTTTTTATTATACACCATACGACAACGGCGCAAGACGGCATGACGGTTCAGGAAAGCCCGGAACAATGCCCATGCGACGGTTGTCTTATTCAAAAAGAATATAAATATTTATGTTTGACTTTTCAACAGTAACAACATGGTTTGACAGCCTCCTGCTGAACGTAGCAGGCTGTCCAAGCTGGCTGGCGATACTTATAGAGTGCGTCCTCGTAGGACTGCTCATCATCGTCGGATATGCACTGCTTGCCATAGCACTGATATTCATGGAGCGTAAGGTATGCGCATACTTCCAGTGCCGTCTTGGCCCTATGCGTGTAGGTCCTTGGGGACTGCTTCAGGTCTTTGCCGACGTGCTGAAGATGCTCATAAAGGAAATCTTCTTCGTTGACAAGGCCGACAAGCTGCTCTACGCCCTCGCACCGGTGCTGGTTATCGTTGGGTCGGTAGGTGCCTTTGCGTTCCTGCCGTGGAACAACGGTGCAGTAGTACTTGACTTCAACGTAGGAATATTCCTTTATACCGCGGTATCGTCGATAGGCGTGATAGGAGTATTCCTCGCAGGATGGTCTTCAAACAACAAGTACGGCGTAATATCTGCCATGCGTGGCGCCGTGCAGATGATTTCGTACGAGATATCCCTCGGTCTCTGCCTTATCACAGCATGTATCCTGACAGGTACCATGCAGGTGAGCGGAATTGTAGAGGCACAGAGCGGACCGTTCGGATGGCTTATCTTCCAGGGTCATGTACCGGCTATTATAGCCTTCCTCATTTTCCTCGTGGCAGGCAATGCGGAAGCAAACCGCGGTCCTTTCGACCTTGCGGAGGCAGAGTCGGAGCTTACGGCAGGTTACCATACGGAATACTCCGGTATGGGTTTCGGATTCTACTATCTTGCAGAGTTTCTCAACCTCTTCATCGTAGCAGGCATGACGACGCTGATGTTCCTTGGCGGATGGTGTCCTATACACATCGGCATAGAGGCTTTCGACGCTGTCATGGACTATATCCCGGGCATAGTATGGTTCCTCGGCAAGGCATTCGCCATGGTATGGCTCCTGATGTGGATAAAATGGACTTTCCCACGTCTGCGTATCGACCAGATACTTAATCTGGAGTGGAAATACCTTATGCCGATGGCTCTCTTCAACCTGATCCTCATGACGACATGCGTAGCGTTCGGATGGACAGGAAACATCGGTGTCGGCATTGTCGTGGCAGCCGTGATAGCCGTAATACTCGCTGTCATAGCAATACGCGCACTGAAGTTCCGTTCGAACTTCAATAACGCTCAGGAGCTTGTCGGAGCAGACAAGGCCATACGCACAGACAAATAATTCTCGGGTGGGACAGTTTAACCACCTATATACCACTGGGGCTGCAGCCAAGCCTACGATGTGCAGTACAGAAGGGTACACCTTATTATATATATACGCACGCGAAGGAAGACAGCACGCAACAAAAAAGCATCAAAAACAAATGTCAAACAAGAAATCATATTTCGGAGGCGCTCTGGCAGGCATAAAGACACTACTCACCGGAATGGACATCACCATGGGTGAGTATGCCACAAGGAAGATTACAGAGCAGTATCCCGAAAACCGCAAGACACAGCATATCGCTGAGCGCCACCGCGGAACACTCGTGATGCCTGTCGACGAAAACGGCAGAAACAAGTGTACCGCATGTACGCTGTGCGAGAAAGCATGCCCTAACGGCAGTATAAGCATCGTATCACAGATGATTACGACAGAGGAAGGGAAAAAGAAGAAACTCCTCATGGACTATCAGTACGACCTCGGAGACTGCATGTTCTGTCAGCTCTGTGTCAACGCATGCCCACAGGGCGCAATAGAGTTCGTAAAGGATTTTGAAAACGCAGTGTTCAACCGCAACGCACTGAAGCAGCATCTCAATACTCCACCGTCACAAGAGGAAATGGAGCAGTATGCAGAAAACGCAAGGAAAGCGGCACAGAAAGCCGCAGAAGCTGCAAAGAGCGAGCAAGTAAAGAAAGAGGAGAAATAACACATGGCAAACATCATAGTATTCGCTGTCCTGGCAGCGGTAATCATAGTAGCCGCGCTCGCCTCGGTATTCACCACACGCATCATGCGTGCCGTCACAGCTCTGCTCTTTGTGCTCTTCGCTATAGCCGGCATGTATTTCCTGCTCGACTATACATATCTCGGCACGGCACAGCTGAGCATATACGCCGGAGGTATGACAATGATATATATCTTTGCCATACAGCTCGTGTCAAGACGAAAGCTTCAGAACTACAAGGAGAAAGTGAACGTCAAGAGAAGCGTTGCCGGAGCACTCGTAGCTCTCGCGGGAGCAGCAACGGTAATAGGTGTGCAGATGAAGAGCTATTTCTTCGATAAATTCGTCACCGTAGCCGACAAGGAAGTCTCTATGGACAAAATAGGCGACGCTCTCGTAGGCTCAGAGAAATATCAGTACGTGCTGCCTTTCGAGTTTATCTCGCTATTCCTGCTGGCATGTATCATCGGCGGACTTGTTGTATCACGTAATCATAAGGAGGAGAAATAATTATGGTACCAGTAGAATATTTTTTCATACTTAGTGCGATACTGTTCTTTATTGGTGTCTTCGGCTTTGTCACACGGCGCAACCTCATAGCCATGCTGGTGTCAATAGAACTGGTGCTCAACGCTGTTGACCTGAACTTCGCAGCGTTCAACCGACTTCTGCATCCGGGAGAGATGGAAGGTTTCTTCTTCTCACTCTTCTCGATAGGTGTCAGCGCAGCAGAGAGTGCCGTGGCGATAGCCATCATTCTCAACGTCTACCGTCACTACAAGTCTGACAGCGTAGATGCTATAAAGAACCTTAAGAAATAATGTCAAACCTGTAAGATAAAAGAAGAAAACAATGGAATTCAGTTATACTATAGGCATTCTCTTACTGCCTCTGCTTTCTTTCCTGGTAATAGGTTTGCCGGATTTTGCAGGAAACAAATACGCATGGTCGCATAAGGCTGCCGGACTCATCGGCACGGTGACTCTCGGAATAGTTACCATACTGTCGTATATGGCGGCATTCGAATATTTCACCATGCCACGCCTTGCCGACGGCACACTGCCTACCATGGTGCCATACAACTTCACATGGCTTCCGTTAGGCTCACTTCATTTCGACCTGGGCATTCTACTCGACCCTATCTCGGCGATGATGCTCATTGTAATCTCTACGGTGTCGCTCATGGTACACATATATTCCTTCGGATATATGCACGGCGAGAAGGGCTTCCAGCGTTACTACGCCTTCCTGTCGCTATTCACCATGTCGATGCTCGGGCTTGTGCTTGCCACGAACATCTTCCAGATGTATATGTTCTGGGAGCTTGTCGGTGTCAGCTCATACCTTCTCATAGGCTTCTACTATCCGCTCCACGCTGCTGTCCACGCATCGAAGAAGGCGTTCATCGTAACACGTTTCGCTGATATGTTCTTCCTCGTGGGCATACTGATATTCGGATATTACACGGGCTCGTTCAACTTCTCGTTCACAGGCTCTGAGGTGCAGATAGCAGAGGGCATGACGGCATTCACCACATGCGATGCGGCACGTGCCGCAGCAACAGGCGGCATGATACTCCCTACGGCTCTCGTACTGATGTTCATAGGCGGTGCCGGCAAGTCGGCAATGTTCCCTCTCCACATCTGGCTTCCAGATGCCATGGAGGGTCCGACACCTGTCTCTGCTCTCATCCACGCTGCCACGATGGTTGTGGCTGGTGTGATACAAATAGCACGTCTCTTCCCGTTGTGGATAGAGTATGCGCCACAAGCCATGGACATCATCGTTGTCGTAGGAGCGTTCACAGCGTTCTATGCCGCTGCCATAGCATGTGCGCAGAGCGACATAAAGCGTGTCCTCGCCTTCTCGACGATATCTCAGATAGCGTTTATGATGGTGGCTCTCGGCGTATGTCTCCCGGGACATCACGGAGCAACTCTCGACAACCATGCACAGCTGGGATATATGGCTTCGCTCTTCCATCTCTTCACACATGCCATGTTCAAGGCATGTCTCTTCCTCGGAGCAGGATGTATCATACATGCCGTACACTCCAACGAGATGTCGGCCATGGGAGGACTGAAGAAATACATGCCTGTCACTCACGCCACCTTCCTCATCTCATGCCTTGCCATTGCTGGTATTCCGTTCTTCTCAGGCTTCAGCTCAAAGGACGAAATCATCACGGCATGTTTCGAATACTCTCCGGTATGCGGATGGTGGATGACGGGTGTCGCAGCAATGACAGCATTCTACATGTTCCGTCTGTATTACGGCATATTCTGGGGTACGGAGAACAAGGAGCTCCACGCACATCATACTCCTCATGAGGCACCACTTACAATGACCTTCCCGCTGATCTTCCTCAGCGTGGTGACAGTAGGTGTCGGAGTGTTCACCACACTCGGCGGATTCCTCAACTGGGAGAGCGTCAGCTTCGGTTCTATTGTCAGTGCGGCAGGAACACCTTACACCATACACTTCAACCTTCAGATAGCCGCCACGTCGACAGTAATAGCCATCGTGGCTATCGCTCTGGCAACATATATCTTTAAAGGTGAGAAGCAGCCTGTCGCTGACAAGATGTACGCAGCAGCGCCACGTCTCCACCGCTGGGCTTACAAGAGGTTCTACATGGACGAGGTATATATGTTCGTCACACATAAGATACTGTTCCGATTCGTATCAAAGCCTGTAGCATGGATTGACGAGAAAATCATCAACGGATTCATCGACTTCACCGCTTGGGGCGCCAACGAAGGCGGAGAGAGCATTCGCTCTTGGCAGTCGGGTGACGTACGCAACTATGCGGTATGGTTCATAACAGGTGCCGTAGCACTGACACTTGTTCTCTTGGCAATATAATACAAAACAATATACACAACAATGAATATACTATCATTATTCGTAATAATCCCACTTTTGACGCTGCTGGGTCTCTGGGCTGCCCGCAATGTCAACCAAGTGCGTGGCGTCATGGTAACAGGTGCTACAGCCTTACTGGCACTTTCAGCATGGCTTACCGTATATTTCATCGGCGAGAGAGCAGCAGGCAATACGGCAGAGATGCTGTTGCAGGCATCACACGAATGGTTCCCTTCGCTGAATATCTGTCTCGCAGTAGGCGTTGACGGCATTTCCGTCGTCATGCTTCTCCTGTCGAGCATAATTGTCTTCACCGGCACATTTGCCACTTGGCAGCTGAAGAACATGCCAAAGGAGTTCTTCCTGTGGTTTACACTGCTCTCGACAGGTGTCTTCGGTTTCTTTATCTCCATAGACCTCTTTACGATGTTCATGTTCTATGAGGTGGCTCTTATACCTATGTACCTCCTCATCGGTTATTGGGGTTCCGGAAAAAAGGAATACGCAGCCATGAAGCTCACCCTCATGCTCATGGGTGGTTCGGCTCTCATCATCCTCGGTCTTGTAGGAATATATTTCTTCAACGGTGCCACGACGATGAACCTCTTGGAGATAGCCCACAACAACATGATACCTGCCGACGTGCAGAAGGTGCTGTTCCCATTCGTATTCATCGGCTTCGGTGTCCTGGGAGCTCTCTTCCCATTCCACACATGGTCACCGATAGGTCACGGATGTGCTCCGACGTCTGTCTCCATGCTCCATGCCGGAGTGCTTATGAAGCTCGGTGGCTACGGATGTTTCCGCATCGCGATGTTCCTCCTTCCTGATGCTGCCAATGACCTGGCGTGGATATTCCTTATCCTCACGACGATATCCGTCGTTTACGGAGCCTTCTCGGCTTGCGTCCAGACAGACTTGAAGTTCATCAACGCATACTCTTCCGTGTCACACTGTGGACTTGTGCTCTTCGCTCTTCTCATGATGACAAAGACAGCATGTACCGGAGCTATCCTGCAGATGCTCTCCCACGGACTTATGACGGCTCTCTTCTTCGCCCTCATAGGCATGATTTACGGACGTACCCACACACGTGACATAAGGAAGCTCGGCGGACTGATGAAAATCATGCCGTTCCTCTCTGTAGGCTATGTCATTGCAGGTCTTGCAAACCTCGGCTTGCCGGGCTTCTCCGGTTTCATTGCCGAGATGACCATCTTCGTCGGATCGTTTGAGAACGCTGACACGTTCCATCGCTGCTGTACCATCATAGCATGTACGTCAATTGTCGTGACAGCGGTATATATCCTGCGTACCGTAGGCTTTATTCTCTTCGAGAAAGTTGCAGACCCTCACTATGAGACACTTACCGACGCGACATGGGACGAGCGTTTCACCGTAGCATGTCTGATATTCTGCGTGGCAGCGCTGGGTTCCTTCCCTCTGTGGGCAAGCAACGTCATAGACGGTGCGGTATTCAATATCCTTAATGTCGTTTCCTTGTAAAAGATAAAAGAGATGAATTATATACAGTTTTTCGATATGGTTCCCGAGGCATTGCTCGTAGCCATACTAATAGTAACATTCATTGCTGACTTTGCAAGCCACGGCAAGGGGTCACGCAAATGGTTCAACCCTCTGGTGAGCATCATGCTCATAGCAGCGGCGGCAGTGACACTCTTCACTGCAGAAGGAGAGAGCGTGCTCTTCGGAGGGGCTTACGTGGCAACTCCGGCAAACGCCATGATGAAGGCGATACTCTGCGCTGGAACATTCATCGTCGTACTGCAAAGCAAGAGGTGGCTGTCAAACAAGGAGACAGAGATGCTGGAAGGTGAGTTCTACATGCTCACGGTATCTACCCTCCTCGGAATGTATATGATGATGAGCGCAGGATCGTTCCTGATGTTCTTCCTCGGATTAGAGACTGCCAGTGTGCCGCTCGCATGTATGGTGGCTCTTGACAAATGGCGTAAAGAGGCTGCCGAGGCAGCAGCAAAGTTCATTCTCACCGCAACATTCTCCAGCGGAGTGATGCTCTACGGCATCTCACTGCTCTATGGTGCTGTAGGAACACTGTATTTCACTGACTTTACAGCGGCTCTCACAGCCACACCTATGACAATATGCGGCATGGTGTTCTTCATTGCGGGACTGGGATTCAAGATTTCCCTCGTGCCGTTCCACCTCTGGACAGCCGACACCTATCAGGGTGCTCCGACAACGGTTACCGGATACCTCAGCGTCATTTCAAAAGGAGCAGCGTCATTCACGCTCGCGACACTCCTCATGAAGGTATTCTCACCAATGACAGAATATTGGGAGGTGATGATGTATTTCCTCATCGTACTCTCCATAACTGTTGCCAACCTCATGGCTATACGCCAGAGCGAGCTGAAGCGTTTCATGGCGTTCTCCTCAATCTCACAGGCAGGATATATCATGCTGGCAGTGATAGGAGCGAACTACGCAGCTACGATATCTTCCCTGACATATTATGTCCTCGTATATATCGTTGCAAACATGAGTGTCTTCGCTATAATATCTGTCGTAGAGCAGAACAACGACGGAAAGACGGAGATAGCAGACTATGACGGTTTCTACGGTACAAACCCGAAACTGGCGTTCCTCATGACACTCGCACTCTTCTCTCTCGGCGGCATACCTCCTTTTGCCGGTATGTTCTCCAAATTCTTCGTGTTCCTTGCCTCGGTAAACGGACAGGAAGGTAACTGGTGGCCTTACGTGATAATGTTCATTGCATTGGTCAACACCGTAGTGTCACTGTACTACTACCTGCTCATCGTCAAGGCAATGTACATAAACAAGAGCGAGACTCCACTCCCCGCATTCAAGAGCGACTGCAATACACGCCTCGTGCTGACAATATGCACGGCAGGCATACTGCTCTTCGGCATAGCGAGCTGCCTCTATGAGGCTATTTACGCTGCCGCAGCGGCATAAGGTATTCAATAGAAAAAGGTGGGGATGTTCCACCACAAATACCGACGATTTAATCCTAAAAGCCATTCTGGAGGGTCCGGAATGGCTTTTTCTGTGTCCTTCGCCCTCCTCGAAACATCATGCTGACAAAAGAAACCTATTACCTGACACACAATAAACGTTTGCTAAGTAATGGTAAATATTTTTAATACTATGGCATGAAAAATATTCTGAAAAAAAGGGCATAATTATAATTATTTTATTAACTTTGCAAGCGTATTATGTTCTTCTGCAAGAAAAAGGAGGCAGAGAAGCAGCGGAAGAGCAGGAATATCAGGCCACAACAACTTTTATAAAAATATAAAACCATAAAACAGAATGGTAATATTCTTTCAAACACCAGCAAAAAGTATTATAGCTACGCAGATAGACCATAGTCCTGCCGAAAACGAGGTACAGGAACTGTCGTGGCTTTACGACAACGCGCAGCTTTTGGAAGCAGAAAAGCTGGAAGGGTTCTATGTAGGACCTCGACGCGAGATGATTACCCCGTGGAGTACCAACGCCGTGGAGATAACACAGAACATGGGTCTCAAAGGCATCATGCGTATTGAGGAATACTTCCCGGTAGCAACGGAAGAAGCAGAGCATGACACCATGCTGCAACGTATGTATAACGGTCTGAACCAGGACATCTTCACCGTGAACATACAGCCGGAAAGCATAAAACATGTTGAGAACCTCGAAAAATACAACGAGGCAGAAGGTCTCGCACTCTCAAAAGAAGAGATGGAGTACCTGCACAAGGTTGAGGAACAGCTGCAACGCCCTCTCACAGACTCTGAAATCTTCGGCTTCGCACAGATAAACTCCGAGCACTGCCGTCACAAAATCTTCGGCGGAACATTCATCATCGACGGGGAAGAGAAAGAGTCAAGTCTCTTCCAGATGATAAAAAAGACTACACAGGAGAACCCTAACAAGATTCTCTCAGCATATAAAGACAACGTAGCCTTCGCAGCAGGTCCGGAGATAGAGCAGTTCGCACCTGCCGACCATTCACGCCCAGACCTATATGCAATAAAGAAGATACAGTCGGTCATCTCACTCAAGGCAGAGACACATAACTTCCCTACCACCGTAGAGCCGTTCAACGGCGCAGCGACAGGAACGGGGGGAGAGATACGTGACCGCATGGGCGGCGGAACAGGCTCATGGCCTATTGCCGGAACGGCGGTATACATGACTTCATACCCAAGGAAAAACGCTACAGACACAGCAAACGCCAACGTGCCCGCAAATACTCCGGCATGGAGCAACGAAGCTGACTGCCAGCCGTGGGAGAAGATACTGCCCGTAAGGGAATGGCTGTACCAGACTCCAGAACAGATACTTATCAAAGCATCTAACGGTGCTTCAGACTTCGGCAACAAGTTCGGACAGCCACTGATCTGCGGCTCCGTGCTGACCTTCGAGCATAAGGAGCATGAAGAGCAATATGCTTATGACAAAGTAATAATGCTTGCCGGAGGCATAGGCTACGGCATAAAGCGCGACTGCATAAAGGGAGAGCCCCAGCCGGGAAATAAAGTCGTCGTAATGGGTGGCGACAACTACCGCATAGGACTTGGCGGCGGATCGGTATCGTCGGTGGAGACAGGACGCTACTCCAGCGGAATAGAGCTCAACGCCGTACAGCGTGCCAACCCGGAAATGCAGAAAAGGGCATACAACGTGGTAAGAGCACTCGGAGAAGAGGACAACAACCCTATCGTGTCCATTCACGACCATGGCTCTGCAGGACATGTCAACTGCCTCTCGGAACTCGTTGAGGAGTGTGGCGGACTGATACACATGGACAAACTGCCTATCGGCGACAAGACGCTCTCGGCAAAAGAGATTATCGCCAACGAGAGCCAGGAACGCATGGGACTGCTCATCGACGAGAGTGCCATAGAGCATGTACAGAAAATCGCCGACCGTGAGCGTGCTCCGATGTACACCGTAGGAGAGACGACAGGCGACCACCGCTTCGCCTTTGAACAGGCTGACGGCATACGTCCTTTCGACCTTGCCGTAGAACAGATGTTCGGCTCTTCACCAAAGACATATATGGTCGACAAGACCGTAGAGAGAAAATACGACGTGGTGACATACAACCTCTCGGGCATTGACGAGGGCATGACACTCAACGAGAAACTGTCGAAATACCTCAAGGACGTCCTGCAGTTAGAGGCTGTAGCTTGCAAAGACTGGTTGACAAACAAGGTAGACCGCTCCGTGACGGGTCGTGTAGCACGTCAGCAATGTCAGGGAGAACTGCAGCTGCCTCTCTCTGACTGTGGCGCGGCAGCACTCGACTATCAGGGAAGAAAAGGTATCGCGACATCAATAGGCCATGCACCACAGGCGGCTCTCGCCGACCCTGCAGCAGGCTCGGTACTCTCCGTGGCAGAGGCGCTGACAAACCTCGTATGGGCTCCTCTTGCCGACGGCATGGAGAGCATCTCACTCTCTGCAAACTGGATGTGGCCCTGCCGGGCACAGGAAGGTGAAGACGCACGTCTGTATAGCGCAGTAAAGGCTCTCTCCGATTTCTGCTGCAGCCTTCAGATTAACGTTCCTACAGGCAAGGACTCTCTCTCCATGACCCAGAAATATCCTGACGGAAAGAAAATCATCGCTCCGGGAACAGTAATCGTTTCTGCCGGCGGCGAGGTCTCAGACATCCGCAAGATTGTCTCTCCTGTCATGAAAAACGAGAAGAAGAGCAGGCTTTACCACATAGACTTCTCTTTCGACCGCCTGCAACTTGGCGGCTCGGCATTTGCACAGTCACAGGGAAAGGTAGGCTCTGACGTTCCTACAGTGAAGAACGCAGAATATTTCTGCGACGCTTTCATGGCAATACAGAAGCTTGTCGACGAGGGACTCATTCTCGCCGGTCATGACATCTCTGCCGGAGGCATCATAACGGCACTCCTTGAGATGTGCTTCGCCAATACCAAGGGTGGCTTGTCGCTGAACTTCGACAAGATTGTTGACGACGACATCGTAAAGATCCTCTTTGCAGAAAACCCCGGCGTCATCATACAGGTAAGCGACGAGAACGCTAACCGCGCAAAGAAAATACTCGAAGACGCCGGAGTGGGTTACGCAAAGATCGGCGTGCCAACCGAAGAGCGTACGGTGACCATAACGAAGAACATCAGCAACGCACAGGTTCCTAACGCCAAGATAGCAGACAGAGACATGACCTTCGTCTTCGACATTGATGACCTTCGCGACGCATGGTACAAGACGTCATACCTCCTCGACCGCCGACAGAGCTTCAACGGAAAGGCTGACGAGAGATACAGGAACTACAGCACGATACCTGTGGAATGGTCGTTGAAAGGCAATCCGCTCGCCGTGACGCCACGTCCCGAAAGCGGAAGACCTTTAGCTGCCATAATACGCGAGAAAGGTACAAACTCCGAGCGCGAAATGGCATACTCCTTCTATCTTGCCGGCTTCGACGTGCGCGACGTCACCATGACAGACCTTATAAACGGAAGGGAGACCCTGGAAGACGTGAACCTCGTGGCTTTCTGCGGCGGTTTCTCCAACTCCGATGTCCTCGGCTCGGCAAAAGGTTGGGCGGGAGCCTTCCTCTTCAACCCAAAGGCAAAGGAAGCCCTCGACCGTTTCTATGCTCGTGAAGACACCCTCTCCCTCGGTGTCTGCAACGGATGTCAGCTTATGGTGGAACTGGGACTTCTCAACAACACTCAGGCTTCTACCAACGCACGTGACTACGCCCAGATGCTCCACAACGACTCACACAAGTTCGAGTCGGCTTTCGTAACACTCGCCATACCACAGAACAACAGCGTGATGTTCGGCTCTCTCTCCGGAGAGAAGATAGGATGCTGGGTGGCTCACGGAGAAGGGAAGTTCCGGCTGCCGAAGGCTGAGGGCGAGTATAACATTGTGGCGAAGTATAACCGCCATGAATACCCTGCCAACCCTAACGGCTCTGACTATGACGTAGCAGCCATAGCAAGTGCTGACGGACGCCACCTCGCCATCATGCCACATCCTGAGCGCACACAGTTCCCATGGCAATGTGCATACTATCCTGAGGAGCGTCGTCTTACAGACGCCGTGACACCATGGCACGAGGCATTCGTCAACGCACGTAAATGGATAGAGGAACACAAGAGGTGAAGAAAAACAATCGTTTTAGGCGAGAAAAGCACATGCCACGGCTTTAACATACTAAATTAACAGCCTAAAAGATAAAAACATATCAAAAAGCTTGGATATTTGGATAATAATGCGTAATTTTGCATCCAAATAACGCCAAGCTTTTTACATTTAGTAAGCAAAGCTTTCAAATCACATACTTTATGACAGACAAATTAGAGATAAAGGAGGTTGCAGACGTAGTAGTACGCTTCTCCGGAGACTCAGGAGATGGAATGCAATTAGCAGGAAACATCTTCTCAACAGTATCAGCAACAGTGGGAAACGGCATCAGCACATTCCCCGACTATCCCGCAGACATCCGCGCCCCGCAAGGCTCGCTGACGGGAGTATCAGGTTTCCAAGTGCATATCGGCGAAGGACAGGTCTATACCCCTGGCGACCAGTGCGATGTGCTCGTAGCCATGAACGCAGCAGCATTGAAGACACAGTACAGGTTTGCAAAGCCACAGGCTACGATAATAATAGACACGGACTCTTTCGGACCTAAAGACCTGGAGAAAGCGAAGTTCCAGACAGAGGACTATCTCGGAGAAATGGGCATAGACCCCGACCGTGTCATAGCATGTCCTATAACACAAATGGTTAAGGACGCTCTCGCCGACTCCGGCATGGACAACAAGGCCATGCTGAAATGCCGTAACATGTTCGCACTCGGACTGGTATGCTGGCTCTTCAGCCGTGACCTCTCACTCGTAGCGAACTTCCTGAAGGAGAAATTCGCCAAGAAGCCTGCCATAGCAGAAGCGAACATCAAGGTGATACAGGCCGGTTACGACTACGGACACAACACCCACTCCAACGCCACAAACGTCTATCGCATAGAGACAAAGGAGAAGACACCGGGACGTTACATGGACATCACGGGCAACAAGGCGACAGCATACGGCTTCATTGCGGCAGCAGAGAAAGCCGAGCTGAAACTGTACCTCGGCTCATATCCTATCACACCGGCAACCGACGTGCTTCACGAACTCTCAAAGCACAAGTCACTCGGTGTTACTACAGTACAGTGTGAAGACGAGATAGCAGGATGCGCTTCGTCAGTAGGAGCAGCCTTCGCCGGAGCCCTCGCCGTAACGTCGACATCAGGTCCTGGCATCTGTCTGAAGTCAGAAGCCATGAACCTTGCGGTAATCATGGAGCTGCCACTCGTCGTTCTTGACGTACAGCGCGGAGGACCGGCAACGGGACTCCCAACAAAGTCAGAGCAGACGGACCTCCTGCAGGCACTCTTCGGACGTAACGGCGAGTCGCCGATGCCTGTCATGGCAGCAACATCACCTACAGACTGTTTCTATGCCGCTTACGAGGCTTCTAAGATGGCTCTGGAACACATGACACCTGTCATACTGCTTACTGACGCATACGTAGCCAACGGCTCAGGAGCATTCCGCCTCCCGGACCTAAACGCCATGGCATCCATAATCCCTCCATACGTACCTGAAGAGCTGAAAGGCTCATGGACACCATATATGCGTACAGAGAACGGCACACGTTATTGGGCTGTTCCAGGTCGTGAGGGCTTTGAGCATATTCTCGGCGGACTGGAGAAGGACGACAAGACAGGCGCCATCTCTACCAATCCGGAGAACCACGACCTCATGACACGCAAACGCCAGCAGAAGATAGACAACATTGAAGTTCCAGACCTTGAGGTGATAGGCGATGCCGATGATGCAGAACTGCTTATCGTAGGCTTCGGTGGCACATACGGACATCTTCGCGCAGCAATGGACGAGATGCGTGCCAAGGGAATGAAGGTGGCTCAGGCTCACTTCAAATATATCAACCCTCTGCCAAAGAATGCCGCAGAAGTGCTGAAACGTTATCCAAAGGTTGTCGTGGCAGAACAGAACATGGGGCAACTGGCAGGATGGCTGCGCATGAAAGTCGACGGCTTCGTACCAGCACAGTACAACGAGGTCAAGGGACAGCCTTTCGTTGTCAACGAACTTGTTGAAGCATTCACAGAAATAATAAAATAAAGTTTATCCGATAAACCAAGAGGAAGGTATTCTTTACTGTTGACTCTTTAACCTCAACATACACATATCTTCACCAAGAGTGACCTTGTTAAAAGATAAGAGTCTAAAGACAGAGGGAACAAGCCTGAGAGTTCTTCAAAAGGAACATATTACACCTCGATATTTCGGAAGACATAAAACCAATAAACGATATGGCATTTCAAGCTTCAGATTATAAAAAAGGACAGCCACGTTGGTGTCCGGGATGCGGCGACCACTTCTTCCTCGCTTCACTCCATAAGGCAATGGCGGAGATTGGCGTAGAGCCATGGAACACCGCAGTGATTTCAGGCATAGGATGCTCCAGCCGTTTGCCACACTATATGGCGACATACGGCATGAACACAATCCACGGACGTGCCGCAGCTATAGCGACAGGCTGCAAGGTCGCAAACCCGAACCTTTCGG
This sequence comes from uncultured bacterium, assembly GCA_945829425.1. Classification (GTDB taxonomy): domain Bacteria; phylum Bacteroidota; class Bacteroidia; order Bacteroidales; family Bacteroidaceae; genus Prevotella. Next base: position 24,431 of record CALZUQ010000037.1, read on the forward strand.
TGTGGCAGGTCAGTGGCGACGGCGACGGTCTCGCCATCGGTGGCAACCACTTCATACATGCCAACAGAAGGAACATCAACCTCAACATGATTCTTCTCAACAACCGTATCTACGGTCTCACGAAAGGCCAGTACTCTCCTACCTCGCCGCGTGGCTTCGTTTCCAAGTCGTCACCTTACGGCACGGTAGAAGACCCGTTCCGCCCTGCAGAGCTATGCTTTGGTGCGCGAGGACATTTCTTCGCACGTACGGTAGCTACCGACGGCAAGCATACCGTAGAAATGCTGAAAGCAGCTTACGAGCATAAGGGCGCAAGTGTCACAGAGGTGTTGCAGAACTGCGTCATTTTCAATGACGGCACACATGCTTCTGTATATACCAACGCCGGACGTGCAGAGAACGCTATCTACGTAGAGCATGGCAAACCGCTGGTATTCGGAAAAGACCGTGAGTTCGGCCTTATGCAGGAAGGCTTCGGACTGAAGGTGGTACGCATAGGAGAGAACGGCATAACAGAAGCCGACATCCTTGTTCATGACGCTCACTGCGAAGACAACACGCTACAGCTGAAGCTGGCTCTCATGGGCAACGGCGACGGCTTCCCTATCGCTCTCGGTGTTATACGCGGCGTAGAGGCTCCGACATACGACGACAGCGTGACAGCACAGATTGAGGAGGTCAAGGCAGCAAAGAAATACCACAACTTTGCAGAGCTTTTAGAGACGAACGACATCTGGGAGGTAAAATAACGGCTTAGCCGTCAAAGCACACCTCTACAGCCCCCCACACCCCATGTCCTGCGCACATCGGGTAATATATTCGAAAAGCGGGAATGCCACATTCGTGTGACATTCCCGCTTTGTTATTGCCCATATAACGGCGAGTATCAATATCCCGGGTTCTGTGTTATTTCAGCCTTGTTGCGGTCAATGACATCCTGCGGTATAGGACGGAGTATTTTGTATTTTCCGTCCGGTCCCTTCATGTTTGACTCCAGGACAGGGTCTTCCTGATATTTCAGGACGTTCGTGATGAGCTTGTGAGTACGCTTGAGGTCTGTCCAGCGGACATATTCTCCTGCAAGCTCACGTGCCCTCTCTTCGAGGATGAAGTCCACCGACATGTCAGCAGCCGTAACGGTCATCGCATCCTCATATCCTGCCTTTATCGTGCCAGGACGTTTACGCAGAGCATTTATCATCTTTGCTGCCTCAGCGTTGTTTCCCTGCATGATATAAGCCTCAGCAGCAATGAGGTAAGCCTCTCCGAGACGTGCGCATGAAACATCGTGCATGGAACATGTAGAGTTACGGTTTACTATAGACTCCTCGGTATAGTCATCGAACTTCTTGATACATGGCACCCCACAGTCAGAGTGTCTTCGCGTAGCCCAATCCGCAGGTTTCTTAGCGTTAGGGTCATATCCTTTGTCAGCGTTGAGAGCCACTTGTCCTACAATGGCTCCAGCCTTTACTCCTGTCGGGTCGTCGGCTCTCCATGCTGCTATGTCAGCCTCTGTAGCCCACCACGGAGCGTAGTAGTATAATACGACGGAGCCTTTAGCCGGATAGTAGTAGTCGAAGTACTTGTACGTCGGCATGCCCGTTTCGTTTGTCCCATAGAGCTCAAGCATGAAAGTCTGCTCGTAACGTCCGTCTCCACGTGAGAAGAGGCTGTGCATGTAGTACGTAGGCGAATATGTTCCGTCTATAGCCTTTGTGCGGGGGAACTCTGCACCTCCGAGGTATGCTCCGAACTGTGCCATCTGGTAGGAGCCGTCGTTCTTCGGATTGTTAACCGATCCGATAGAATACTGTACGGTCCAGAAGAACTCCTTGCTCTGCTCGTTGTTGATGTCAAACGCCTCGTCTAAAGACTCCGTAGGAACATCTGAACCTATCACCTCAAGGATGTATTTCTGAGCGTTCTGGAAGTCGCTTGCCTCCGCGATGTTTTCCTCCTGAACCTCCTCGTCCTTTCCGTTCAGCCATCCCTTTGTAAGATATGCCTTTGCAAGGAAGAACTTTGCCGCTTTCTTGTTTGCCCTTCCTACAGTGCTCGTCTCGTCGAGTTTTGAAGCAGACGAAGCACAATATTCGAACTCGCTGATGATGAACTTATAACACTCGGCAAGGGTATTGCGCGGAAACTCCATTACCGCCGACTCATACATCTCGTTTGCAAGAGGCACACCGCCGAACTGCTGGACAAGCTGGAAGTAATACCATGCACGTATGAAGCGTGCCTCGTCGATATATTTCTCTCTTACCGCCGACTGCTCTGTCGTGGCTCCATAAGCAATCACCTCGTTGGCAGCCTGTATGCCTTTGTAACAGTCCGTATAGAAGTTTGCTATTCCGCCGTCTGCTACGGTATATGTATAATACGTCATTGCCATACCCTGCGACTTTCCGTCGCCGTAGAGGTCTGTTCCTCCCACGAAGACATGCGGCTGTCTGTTGAATACCTGTCTCAACGTGGAGTACATGGAGTTTGTAAGGCTCTCGAAACCAGTCTTCGTATTGTAGAACTGTTCCGTTGGGGCGTTAGAACGGTTGTCCGGGTCAAGGAAGTCGCTACATCCCGTTGTCATCACCGCAGCGCCGAAGAATAATGCTATATATATTTTTTTCATAATGCTTAGAATTTTAGGTTTACTCCAAACTGGTATGTACGTGTGCTTACACCGCCCGTACCGTCTGTTACAGAAGCGTCAGCCCATTCCGGGTCAAAGCCTTTGTAGCTTGTGAACGTGAATGGGTTGAGAATGTTCACATAAACGCGCAGGCTGCTGATTCCCAAGCGTGAGATCCAGTTCTTCGGCAGCGTATATCCCAGCGTGATGTTCTTCACCTTTACGTATGAGTTGTCCACGCAGAACGCCTGTCCGTTGGCATCCTCGCTCCAGAATGATCCTGCTCCTGACTGTGCCGTTGCGTTTCCTCCTGTCGGGAATGGCCAGTCACCGTAGTATGTTCCCTGTTGTGTCGTTATATCTCCGTTAGCGTCAAGCACGGGTGCTCCGTCCGGTATGTAGTAGTCGAGCTTGATATGCTGTGTGCCGCGTGAGCCGTATCTTCCAAATTCACGCATGAACGGAGAGTAGACATACCCTCCCTGTGAGGTATATATGCTGAACGCGAAGTCAATGTTCTTCCATTGCAGGGTAGAGTTGATGCTTCCCGTCCATGTCGGTGCACAGTGTCCGAGTATATATCTGTCTGAAGCGTCTATTGTGCCGTTTCCGTCCTTGTCAGCCACTTTCATCGTACCCTCAGTGAACTTTGTCTTCCAGTTAGGGTCAGCAGCAAAGGCCTTGGCCTCCTCAGCAGTACATACTCCTGTGTGCTTATATCCGTATATCACGTCAATCGGGTGTCCTATGAACCATTTGTTGCCTACGAGGTCTTCCTTTCCTCCGTTGAGTTCCTGTATGCTGTTACGGTTTCTGGCAAAGGTGAACGCCGTCTCCCAGTGCCAGTCGCGTGAAGAGATGTTCACCGTGTTGAGCATGATCTCAATACCCTGGTTACGCACCTTACCTACGTTCGACATGATAGAGCCTGTCGCCGAACCCATCTCCACCGGAGTCTTCAGCTCCATGAGGAGGTCTTTCGACGTCTTGTTATATACATCGATGCTACCGCTTATGCGGTTGTCGAAGAAGCCGAAGTCTATACCGAGGTTCACCTCCGTGGTCTTCTCCCATGTGAGGAGTTTATTCGCGAGCTCATATCCGTATCCGTTAGCAGCCGTATTGCCGAAGTTGTAGTAGTACTTTATGTTTGCCAACGACTGTGTGTCGTAAGGTCCCACGCCGGCGTTGTTTCCTGTCACACCGTATGAGAGACGCAGCTTGAGGTTGTAGAGCCAGTCGCGTGTAGAGCTCATGAACTCCTCCTCGGTGATGCGCCATGCGAGGGCGGCGGAAGGGAATATGCCCCATCTGTCATCTTTCGCAAACTTCGAGCTGCCGTCCCAACGTGCCGATACCGTGGCGAGGTATTTTCCCTTATAAGAATAGTTTATGCGCGCGAGATATGAGAGCATGGAGATCTTGCTGTAATAGCTTGAGCGTGTTTCTATGTTTCCCGAGCCCATATTGTGCCAGTCAACGTCGAAAGGCATGTTCGTAACCTTCATGTAGTTTCCTTCGTCACGGTTCTGATATACCGAGAAGAGTGCGAGGGCGTTGAGCGAATGGTCGCCGAAGGACTTTATGAAGTTTGCCTGTGTGTCCCATGTGTATGAGAACGACTCGTCGTTATAGTCCTCTGCCTGGTTTCCGTTTCCTCCGCGCACCTGTGTCTGTGCTCCGTAGAAAACGCCACGTCTTGACTTCTGGTACATTGGCGAGAAGGTTGTCTTGAGGATTACCTCTTTGATAGGGCTGTACTGCAGGTAAACGTTTGCCATGGCGTTATACGTCCTCGTATCGTCCTTAGAGTTCTCACGGTCTACGATAGGGTTTATGGTAGATGTCGGACCACCTCCGGAAGGATACAGCACAGCGTCCTTGCCCGGCTGGTATATAGGCTTTCCGGCATTCTCTCCCTCCCAATAGTACGCTCTCATGGTAGGGTTCATGAGGAAACCGTTGTTCACTGCGTTCTGGCTTCCGTTATACTTCATGGAAGTAGCGAGGTTGGCTGAAAAACCTGCCGAGAGCTTGTCGCTGATCTTATGGTCGACAGCACCCTTTATGTTCCAGCGCTCATAGTCGTCGTAGAGCACGCCCTTCTCGTTCTGATATCCCAGTCCTACGCGGTATGATATGTCTTTTGCGTTGCCTGAGATATTCACGAAGTGGTTCTGCTGCGAGCCGTCGCGTGTCACGAGGTCTGTCCAGTCGGTAAAGTCCCTGTTCTGGTACATCTCCTTGATCACCGGGCTGTCGTTACACCACAGCTTTGTGGCGTCGCTTTGCTTCATGGTCCATGTCGTCACACCCGTGGTGCGGTCAATAGACTCCGTGAGGTATCTTGAGAAGCGGTATTTCATATACTCCACACCGTCCATGAAGTCCGGCATGTTGGCAGTGGTCTTCAGACCCCAATATCCGTCGTAGCTTATCGTGGTCTTTGCCCCTTTCTCCGTCTCGCCCTTCTTCGTCGTGATCATCACGACGCCGTTTGTTGCGCGAGAGCCATAGATAGCTGTTGACGACGCATCTTTCAAGACGTCGACCTTCTCTATGTCCATAGGGTTGAGGAAATCCATGTTGTCGCATACGACACCGTCAATGACATACAGCGGCTTGCTGTCCTCGTTCATCGACGACTTACCACGTATCTGAATGTTGAATCCGTCGCCGGCACGGCTTGACGACTGTGTGATGTTCACACCTGCCATGCGTCCTTGAAGCGACTCCATTACCGACGTGCTTCCCTTTCCGGCTATGTCGGCAGCCTTCACGCTACCTACCGAGCCGGTGAGGTCAGACTTCTTCACTACGCCGTAGCCTACCACTACGACCTCGTCAAGCGACTGGTTGTCGGGGACGAGCTTCAGCGTCAGCTCCCTGCTGTCCACGACCTTGACGCGCTGCTTCTGGTATCCTATATACGACAGCACGATTGTCGTTCCCTGCTGCACGTTGGACAGCATGAACTTTCCGTCGAGGTCTGTCACCACTCCGAGCGTAGTGCCTTCCACAACCACCGACACACCTACCATAGGGTCTCCAAACTCGTCGGTCACCGTACCCTTCACGGTATTACTCTGGCTGACGCCCTGTAGCCTTGCCACGTTGTCAGCCGTCACGGTTCCTGTCGTCCATGGCGCAGGAGCCATAAGGACAGACGTCAACACGCCGTACACCGCATAACGGCTTATGGCGCGACGTCTCCCCTGTGAGTTCTGTCTTGCTTTGTTCTTCATTGAATTAGTTTTTTAGTATTAGTTATGTTAACACGTTATGTATTTTCTCTACAAAATCCGGTCGCTCGCACACTTTTTCACCGGAAAGATAGATTATCTCCTGCAAAATTAGCATATTTTTTATTTCCTTCCAAATAATTTCCGAAATTATTTAAAGTCAATTTCAATAAAGGGACGATTAGGAGGCAATTAGGAGACAATTAGGACTCATTGTCTTCCTCATTGTCTCAGTTGTCTCTGTTTTCTTTGTTGTCGTTTAGGTCAAGGTTTTATGCCAGGGTTAATGTCAAGATCAGAAACAGGATATTGGGATTACACCTGTACAGAAAGGAATTGTCGATTTTCTGCTTCACCATGTCCTCGGTATTGAGCAATTCAAGTATCTAAGTGACGGTTCCCTCGCATCACCCGATGAAACATTACAAAAACGCCCGATAAGAGGCGTCGAGGTACTTCTTGGCAACAGGATTTTTTCCATGGGCTATAAAGATATTTTTTTATAAGTAACTGTGCAAAAAGATTTTTATAATGAGTAATTTACTTTTAAGATATT
>CALZUQ010000038.1 GCA_945829425.1 uncultured bacterium
AAGCTCTTTACTGCAATTGAGATTGCCATTGAGATTGCTTGCGGATTTTAGGTTTTTTTATTCCGCAACAGAAAAACGGAAAAAAGATTACACCCATGTCTAAAAAAAATCTCTTCTCTGTGGTCCTGCACCGACGGAAAATCATGACATGACACGTCGAAGGAAATATTACGAGACATGACAAAGAATATAAATATACAGAAAATAGGCATTATGTCAGTTAAATATACTTAAATCAACATGACACAGATTTCTTTTCTGCGAATAATTATATAACTTTGCATAGTTTTTGTGTATTGAGACAATAAACAGCATCGCATATAATAAGGTAAAAAATATTTAAGGTTAAGAAAAAGATGAGACAACTAAAGATTCAGAAAAGTATTACGAACCGTTCCAGCGAAGCTCTCGACAAGTACCTTGTTGAAATAGGTCGTGCGCCGCTTATCTCTATCGACGAGGAGATTGAACTGGCTCAGAAAATACGCAAAGGAGGTCCTGCCGGAGAGCGAGCAAAAGAAAAACTCGTAACGGCAAACCTACGCTTCGTGGTTTCTGTGGCAAAACAATACCAGCACCAAGGCCTCACGCTTACAGACCTTATCGACGAGGGAAATATCGGACTTATCAAAGCAGCACAGAAATTTGATGAGACACGAGGGTTCAAATTCATTTCGTATGCTGTATGGTGGATCAGACAGTCGATATTGCAGGCTATCGCGGAGCAGAGCCGTATTGTCCGCCTCCCGCTCAACCAGGTTGGCTCGCTTAACAAGATAAACCATGAAATAAACAAGTTTGAGCAGGAAAACCAGCGTCATCCGTCTGTCTCGGAACTTGCCGAGGTAACTCAGATTGACGAAGAGAAAATAGGACAGAGCCTTATGGCGGACGGTCATCATGTATCTATCGACGCTCCATTCCAGGACGGTGAAGACAACTGTATGCTCGACGTCATGGCTTCCGGCGAAGACTCCCGCACAGACAAGCAGGTTGACCATGAGTCTATGGCTATGGAACTGAACAGCGTGCTGACAAAGGTGCTCAAAGAGCGTGAGATAACCATCATACGCGAATGCTATGGTATCGGTTGTCACGAAAAGGGTCTCGAAGAGATTGGCGACCAGCTGGGCTTGACACGTGAGCGCGTAAGGCAGATACGTGAGAAGTCTATTGCCAAGCTTCGTGAGAGCGGAAACGCACGTATCTTAATGAAATACCTCGGATAGGTGAACAGGATAAAACATTACCATCATGAAGAAATATCTTTTTATATTGCTTGCCTTCATGACTCTCTCTCTCTCAGCGTCAGCACAGGCAAAAATCAAGTTAGACAAGCTTACTCACGACTATGGAACGTTCTCTGAGAAAGACGGTGTCCAGACGTGCGTGTTCACTTTCACCAATGTAGGAGACAAACCCCTCGTCATCTCACAGGCTGTGGCAACGTGTGGATGTACGGTGCCAAGCTATAGCAAGGAGCCTATCAAACCCGGCGATAAAGGAGAGCTTACTGTGAAATACAACGGTACGGGAAAGATGTTCGGAAAATTCAGAAAAACAATAACCGTACGTACAAACGCCGAGCCCCAGGTCATAAGGCTTTCCATATGCGGCGAGATGACGGAATAAGAGAAAGGGTAAGACGATAATACAGCGTCTCGGTCTGTCGCTGGCATGAAAATGCAAGAGGAAAGTCCGGGCAGCGCAGGGCACTCCACTACCTAATGTAGTAGTAGTCCGCAAGGGTTAGGTAACGTAGAAGAAAATAACCGCCGCAGAGGCTTCGGCTTCTCCGGTAAGGGTGAGAAGGTAGGGTAAGAGCCTACCAGGGTGGTGGTGACATCATCGCTGTACGTCCTGGAGGCTGCAAGTTCATGTAAACTGCCGTCTGAGGGTAGCCCGCCCGAGGCAGAGGGTAGAACGCTTGAGCTGCATGGTGACATGCAGAGTAGATAAATGACAGACAGTCAGTTGCGTGACCGCAAGGTTACTGCTTCCGGCTACAGAACCCGGCTTATAGAGACGCTGTAAACAATAACGCGCAGAGAAACATTTGCTTTTCTCTGCGCGTTTCATATAAACTATAACGTGTAAGAAGTCTTAAAGATACGTGTAAGAAGTCTTACTTCTAAGCAACATTACTTGCTCTTGCAGCATGAGCCTGACTCAGCTTTCTTGCAAGCCTTTTCTCCTGTAGCCTTCTTGCAATTCTTGTCTGCCTTGCAGCATCCTGCTTCACCTTTCTTGCACTCTTTCTTGCAATTCTTGTCTGCCTTGCAGCATCCTGCTTCACCCTTCTTGCACTCTTTCTTGCAATTCTTGTCTGCCTTGCAGCATCCGTCTTTCTTCTCTACCTGACAAGTCTTGTCACACTTCTTTGTCTCTGCCTGTGTCTGTGCAGATATGGTCATTGTGCAAAGCATCATGACCATCATAATCATAACTTTCTTCATTGTTCGTTTTTTTTATTATTGACAGGGCCCAACACCCTGTCTGGGGTTTGTTTAACAATATGTCATTTATAAATTCGACTGCAAATATACATATTATGTAGCAAAACGCCAATACCTTACGCAGCAATTTAACGTAAATTATTATTGCTCTTTCTGATTTTTACTTTTTATATAGGTGGGAATTAATAGAACCCACCTATATTAATTTTTCGTGACTTACATTGCTTCGTGATGACCATAATCGGCCTTGGCGTCTTGGCATTGTTGCTGTCTTCCCTCATGAGGTGTGAAATGAGGGAAGACGACGTTAAGACATGCCTTTCGCGAGTTTACGGTTGTATCATTTGCTTACGACCTTTTTCATTGACAGGGATATGCGGTTTCGTTTTTTGTCCACCTCAAGCACCGTTACCGTGACATGCTGGTGAAGATGCACCACGTCAAGCGGGTCGGAAACATATTTGTCTGCCATCTGTGAAATGTGTACAAGACCGTCGTTATGAACTCCTATATCTACGAAGGCACCGAATTTCGTGATGTTCGTTACGATGCCTGGCAGAACCATGCCGGGTTTCAGGTCGTCAGGAGTATGGACGGAAGGGTCGAACTCAAAGGTTTCTATCTCTGCACGCGGGTCACGTCCTGGTTTCTCCAACTCAGACATGATGTCGGTGAGAGTCGGCATGCCAAGGTCTTCGGAGACATATCGTGCAAGGTCAATCTTCTTCCTCGCCTCGGGAGAGGCAATCAGTTCGGCAACGGTACATTTACAGTCTTTTGCCATGGTTTCCACTACGCCATAACGCTCAGGATGTACGGCACTGCCGTCGAGAGGGTTCTTCGCACCCGGAATGCGTAGGAACCCGGCACACTGTGTGAATGCGGCAGGTCCTAATCGCGGCACTTTCTTCAGCTGCGCCCTTGACGCGAAGGGTCCGTTCTCCCTTCTGTATTCCACGATATTACGTGCCAGCGTAGGTCCGAGTCCGCTGACGTATGTCAGCAGATGAACGCTTGCGGTATTGAGGTCCACGCCGACGGTGTTTACACAACTCTCTACCGTTCTGTCAAGGCTTTCCTTTAGCATTGTCTGGTCAACATCATGCTGATACTGCCCCACCCCAATGCTTTTTGGGTCAATCTTCACAAGTTCTGCGAGAGGGTCCATAAGCCTTCGACCTATACTTACTGCACCACGTACCGTGACATCCTCATCGGGGAATTCCTCACGTGCCGCCTTCGATGCGCTATATACCGAAGCGCCATCCTCGCTGACGACATATACTGCAATGCTGCCGTCCACGTCTGCCATGGCTCGTTTCACCACTTCCGTTGCTTCACGTGACGCTGTGCCGTTGCCAACAGCTACAGCCTCCACGTTATAACGGCGTGCTATGGCAGCAAGCTTCCCTTGTGCCGCCACGGCACTGTTCTGTGAGCCTACGGCAAAGACCACGTCATGGAAGAGGAGGTTGCCCTGTGCGTCGAGACATACCACCTTGCACCCTGTCCTTATGCCGGGATCCACTCCGAGCACGCGCTTCTGTCCCAACGGTGCAGCGAGAAGAAGCTGTCGCAGGTTCTCTGCAAAGACATGTATGGCCTCTTCGTCGGCTTTCTGCTTCGACGATGCTGCAAACTCGTTTTCTATGGAAGGAGCGAGGAGTCTCTTGTAGGCGTCGTCGACAGCCTCTTCGATAATCTCCTGACAGCGTCCGGACGAACGTACGAAGAGAGGCTTGATACGTTCTGTGGCATCCTCGCCGTCAATGGTTATCGTGATGCGCAGCACACCCTCGGCTTCTCCCCGTCGCATGGCAAGGAGTCTGTTGCCGGAGCATCTCCTCAGCGGTTCTTCCGCATCAAAATAGTCGGAGTACTTTGCTGCCTCGTCGGTTTCTGCCTTTGCCTTTACTACTTTCGACGATATTACCGCCTCACGTCTGAAGATCTGTCTCACTCTGTTGCGCACCCTCTCGTCCTCACTGACCATTTCCGCTATGATATCCTGTGCTCCCTTTATGGCAGACTTTACATCTTTCACGTCTCCCTTTACGAAGCGTTCCGCATAACGGTCGGGGTTCTGCTCACGCTGGAAGAGTATGATCTGTGCCAAAGGCTCCAAACCCTGTTCTCTTGCTATCTGTGCCCTTGTCCTTCTCTTTGGCTTAAATGGCAGATAGATGTCTTCCAGCTCCGTAGCGTCCCAGCATTCCTCTATCCTCTTTTCCAGCTCCGGTGTCATCTTGCCTTGGTCAGTGACGGTCTTCACCACGGTCTCCTTACGGTGTATGAGTTCCTGAAGCTTGGCATAGCGTTGGGAAATCTCTGTGATCTTCACTTCGTCGAGACCTCCGGTCTTCTCTTTCCTGTAACGTGAGATGAACGGTATGGTGCATCCCTCATCAAGCAGTGTGAGGACTCCCTCGACGCCTTTTTCCGGCAGTGAGCACTCTTTGGCTATTATCTGCGTTATTTTTTCTTTCATGTCTTGGTGTATGTCGTTATTATTTGTCTCTCTGCCGTCATGCGTGTCATGCTTTGCCAATAGAGAAACTTTTTCACAAAGTGTTTGCAAAGGTAATACATTTTTTCTTGTCTTAGCTTTACAATATATATAAAAAAGGTAAAAGAGACGGTGTAAAATGCCCTCAAGGAAAAAAAATCATGGTTGACAGTCATCTTTTTCAAAAAATATTCTTATAATTAGAAAAAATGTCATAATTTTGTAACATGAATGTAACATGCGCACGACCGGCGGCTTTCTTCAACCACGTGAAATGCCTTACGCCGGGAGCGCTGGAAACTTTTGTGGCAACAATCATTTTTTACATATTTCTTTATGACTTTTGGAATCTTGTTTCAGATTATCGGCTCACTGGCTCTTCTTATCTATGGCATGAAGATCATGAGCGAGGCATTGCAGAAGATGGCGGGTTCGCAACTGCGCCATATCCTCGGAGCGATGACCACCAACCGCTTCACCGGAATGCTCACCGGTATGTTCGTAACCTGTTCGGTACAGTCGTCGTCGGCAACGACGGTGATGACGGTGTCGTTCGTAAACGCCGGTCTTCTCACCCTGGCACAAGCCATCTCGGTGATCATGGGTGCCAATATCGGTACTACCCTCACGGCATGGATTATGTCGCTCGGATATAATGTCGACCTCACCAGCGTGGTATATCCGTCGTTTTTCATCGGAGTGATCCTCCTCTACACCCGCCGTTTCAAATATGTCGGCGACTTCCTCTTCGGCATTTCTTTCCTTTTCTTCTCGCTTGTCATGTTAAGCAGCGCAGGTAAGGCTCTTGACCTTGCACACAATGCTGACGCCATAGAGTTTTTTTCTTCTTTTGACACAAGCAGCCATTACTCCATAATTGTTTTCCTACTGATAGGCACGGTGATAACGTGTATAGCACAGTCGTCGGCAGCTGTCATGGCAATCACCATTCTCCTGTGTTCAACAGGTGTCTTGCCTATATATCTCGGCATAGCGCTCGTGATGGGTGAGAATATAGGAACCACGGCAACAGCAAACCTTGCAGCTCTCGGCGCAAACAGCCAAGCCCGCCGTGCTGCCATGGCTCACCTGGTGTTTAACGTGTTCGGTGTTTTCTGGGTGCTCTGCCTCTTCTATCCTTTCGTCAATATGGTTTGCTCCCTGGTAGGCTACGACCCTAACGACACTACGCTGTCGCAGCAAGCTCTTGCCGCCAAGCTTCCTGTCGTCCTCGCCATGTTCCATACCTGTTTCAATATCAGCAATACGTTCCTGCTCCTATGGTTCATACCTCAGATAGAGAAGGTGGTATGCATGATCATCAAGCCTACGACAAAGAACGACGAAGAGGAATTCCGTCTGCTCTACATCGGTGGCAATACCATTATGGAGACTCCGGAGCTCTCACTGCTTGAGGCTCAGAAAGAGATTATCTCTTATGCAGAACGCACACACCGCATGTTCGGCTTGGTACGTGAGCTGCTCACCGTGACAGACGGTGCGGCATTCTCCAAGCTATATTCACGCATAGCGAAATATGAGAACATCAGCGACAACATGGAGATTGAGATAGCCAACTACCTCGACGGTGTCAGCGATGCTCACCTCAGTGATGTGTCGAAGGCGAAAATCCGCGCCATGCTGCGTGAGATTTCAGAGATAGAGAGTATCGGCGACAGCTGCTACAATATGGCAAACATCATCAACCGCAAGATGAACGGTAAAGAGGACTTCACCGACATGCAGTATGAACATATCTCACAGATGATGCAGCTGGCTGACAACGCTCTCCTGCAGATGTATAACCTCATGCTCGGAAAGAAGGAGAACTATGACGCCAACCTGTCCTTCAACCTTGAGACGGAAATAAACAACTACCGCAACCAGCTGCGTAGCCAGAATATCAACAATGTCAACAACCACGAATACACATACGCCATGGGCACCATGTACATGGACATCATCAACGAATGTGAGAAACTTGGTGACTACGTGGTGAATGTCGTTGAAGCACGCATGGGTACACGACAGAAAACGGCTTAAGCCAAATGCCTGTTTAACACCACTCTCTCCGTCTTTCTGAACGATTTTCTCTGGCAGGAAGACGGAGTTTTTTTTTCAGAATATTGTGTCTTGAACGTCACTTTTTATTCGCATAATGCGTTATATTGGTAAAGACACCTGCAAAACGTCTCTGCACACCTTACTTGGAAAATCAGAAATAAATGAACCGATATACTGAACTGTTAAACAACAAGACAATGAAAAGAATCCTTACCACTCTTAGTGCAATGCTCTTTTGCGCCATGCTTCAGGCACAAGCCCCGGGCAATTTCAAGAACCTCGACGACTCTCTCTTCCTGAACAATGAGACATACGTCAAGGGAAACAAGTATCAGCGTGACGCCATGCTCTTCTTAGATATGCTCAGCGACACACACCCTTATTACATAAAGAAAGAACGTCGTGACATACTCTTCGCAGGACAGGAGAGCCTTCTCGAAGAATGCGCCCGCTGCACCGACGACTCTGTCTTCGTGTCTCTCCTCATCAAGACTCTCGGCGACCTGCATGACAAGCATACCGACATAATTGCTCCTGACCAATTGGAGAAGATAAAGAAAACGAAGAAAGCAAAAGAGGAGAAGGTCACGGAGACGTCAGACGCTATCATGGCAATGAAGGGCGACCTCTTCCATTATATCATTCTTCCCGAGCATTCGCTCTGCTATCTGCAGTTCAACCAATGCATGGACTCGCGCACCTCCCGCAACGACTCGTTGCCACGATGGGACACCATGCTCGACGAGATGTTCTCAAAGATGAAGGCTGACGGCATCAAGACACTCGTTGTCGACGCTCAGTATAACAACGGCGGAAGCAGCATGTTGTGTGACGAGCTTCTCATACGCCTCCGTCCTTTGGCAGAGATGGAGAACTACTCCACGCAGATACGTTTCTCACGTCTTATGGCGTCTTATAACCCGCGTATTGCAGTTGCTAAGCAAGCATGGGAAGCGAAAGGACATATCGACGAACTGTACTCTCTGCCCGTAAAAAGCCCCAACGGCTTTGTACAGCCGGAGGTGTACAGCGGAAAGGTCATCTTCGTACAGAGCGCAAAGACGTTCAGCAGTGCCGGAATACTTATGACGCTTGCCCGCGACAACAATATTGGCATCATAGTAGGAAGCAAATCGACATATATGCCTTCGCACTACGGTGAAGTCCTGCCCTACCGCCTGCCGAACACGGGTGTTCTCGGTTCTGTAAGCTGTAAGTTCTTTGCACGTCCGGACAAGGCACATCTTGAAGACAAGACACTTGTCCCGGATGTTGCCCTTGACCTTACAGACAAAGAGAAAGCATGGCAGGAGATTCTCCGATTGGCAAAATGATTCCGCCGGAGTGCGGGCCATTAAGGTGATTTCTGTTAAGGCACGGCTATTAAGGTGATTTCGCAAGGCACGGCTATTAAGGTAATTTCTGTTAAGGCACGGGCAAAAGCGTTATTCACAGCTTTAATTACGTTTCTGCCCTTTCTGTGCTATAAGCTCCCTTTCTTTATTGCTCACGAGCTGCCCCAACAAAACGTCAAGAGACCGTTAAGCGATGTAAAGCACCTCCTGTTATTCTCTCTAACTTCAATCAGAATGGAATCTCCATTGTCCAAACTGAGTTCCTTGCAAACCAGGATGTCTTCTGCATCCTTTGGCTATTTGAGATAATTTCCTTTTTCATATGCGTTGAATATTTGTTTGTCGTGCAAATCAACGCATATTTTTATGGTGATGCAAACCAACTTCGTAAATCCTATAATTCCACTTCGTGATTAGTTTACTGAGCTACTTCAATAAGCGTTGGCTTGCCTAAATATTCGAATTAATTTGCAACCGTTTAACGTTTTAAGCCGCCTTTCTGCTGATATTTCGTAATTTTTACGCAAAGTTAAGGATGTATGCTCTGTCATGAGGGCCTACTTAAATACCAGCATCCACAAGTAGAGTCAACGAGAATTATAAATAACAAATTAACTTGTCAACCTGTTTTATGAATAAGACGATAAGTAGTCAATCTAAACAGTTAAACTACACCGTTCTGGACGATCACAAAACACTGATTTTTTTATGCCTATAAAAATAATTTTATAAGCCTATAAAAATAATTTTATAAGCCATTTTTGGCCAAAAATGGTCGCATTTTTTCCATTAATAGTCACAAAGTGTGTTAAAAAGGACGTTTTTTAGATCAGAAATGGCGTTTTCACGCCTCGAAAGGTCGTGCGGAAGAACCGAAACAGTGAGTTTTCTGTCGTGAGAAGACGCAAAAATTCCTCATAACCTTTTGAATACAGCAAATTACAAACCATTCAAAGAGTTTGACAGTAATGAATGCACGCAATACCTCATTCATGGGAGACGCACATCCCCACCCCACCTACAGAGTAATGATCTGACCGTCATAAAGGTTTACCACACGTTCTGCCTGAAAAGCGTCACGCTGGTTGTGTGTCACCATGACTATTGTCGTTCCGCTGCGGTGGAGGTCTCTGAGGATTGCCATGACCTCCTTGCCGTTTTTTGAGTCGAGGTTTCCTGTCGGCTCGTCAGCAAGAATAATCTGTGGCTTGGCTATGACAGCACGTGCTATGGCAACACGTTGCTGCTGTCCCCCGGAGAGCTGTATGGGATAGAAGCCTGCGCGATGTGATATTGCCAACGTTTTCAGTATATCATGCACCCTGACCTTTCTCTCCTCTGCCGGGACGTTAAGATATATGAGCGGCAGTTCTACGTTCTCTGCCACCGTGAGTTCGTCGAGCAGGTTAAATGACTGGAAGACATATCCTATCTTTCCACGCCGGAGCAGTGTCCTTTCGTGCTCGCTGACAGCAGTGACATCTTTACCGTCGAGGATATAGCGTCCCTCGTCGGCTGTGTCGAGGAGTCCGAGGACATTGAGGAGGGTCGTCTTTCCACATCCCGAAGGTCCCATGACAGCAAGGAACTCCCCGTCCTCGACGGTCAGCGAGAGTCCGTTGAGAGCTACCGTAGCGACATTACCGGTACGGAACGATTTTCGTATATTCTGAAGTTCTATCATTTTTTATCGTTATGAAACATTTTCTGCTGTTTTTGCATAGGAATATATCGAAACGCCTTTAGGTGGATTCTAATAATTCCCACCGTCTAAATGTTATTTATTATGGGTTGACGTTTTGTCATCTTTCCGTTTCTCTCTGGCGCATACTGCCAGTTTTCTCAGTCACGATGCCCGCATCGCTCCTTCTAAAACTGACACTCTGCTCTCAGAGATAAATCAGAAATCTGACAAAGCGAATTAATAGAACCCACCTTTATTGTCTTATCACCCTTCCGCTCAGTGAGTATATTCCATGGAAGAATATCGTGGCAAGCATTATGGCAGACACTACTATGAACGTCAAAGGATAAACGAGCCACATGTATATCGGTCGTCCGAAATATCCCTGCAAGGCGAATGACGACAGGAACCATATCAGCGGCAAGCTGATGACGAACGACACGGAAAGCATTTTGACGCACCACAGCAAGCGTATGCGCATGATCTGAAGAATGGTAGCTCCGAAGACTCTCCTTATGAATATCTCCCTCCTGCGGAACTGTATCTCGAACATGGCTTGTGACAATATTCCGATAAGCGTTATCACGACATATACTATTCCGAGAATTGTCATCTGGAAGAAGAAGCGGTATTCGTTGGTGTATAAGTCAGCAATGTTTCTGTCTGGAGATAAGACGCTAAAGGTTTCGTCGTAAGGGGCATAGGCATGGTATATGTCATTAATCTCCTTTATTACCTCCTCTGTGTCTGCCTTATGTCTCAGACGGATGTTCAAGACTCCGTTGACAACAGGATAGTGGGCGGGAGACATGACGCTGTCGGCGAGGAGGAAAGCCATGGGGGTATTCTCATTGTCTATTCGCAGCGAACTGATACGCATGTTGTGACATACTCCTACAACCTCGTGTTCTATATCATAGTCAAAGCACAACTTGCTTCCTATCTTTACTGAAGGGTAGCGTTGGCACAGGGCTTCGTTGACTATCACCTGCTTTTTTGTGGAAGCGCAGAAGTCATGACCCGCCACAAGCGGGATGCCGAGGGTAGAGAGATAGTCACTGTCGACGGGCAACACGGTGAGGAGAAGGTTCTGTGACGTTTCTGTCAGAGGTACGGAGAGCTTCATGTAGAAATCCTTGTTGCCCATGGTAAAAGCCGAAAGGCTGACGGCTTCGACATCTGTCAGAGAGAGTATCTTCCTCCGTATCTCTTCTTTTTTCTGTAAGGCAGGAAGAGAGTTTATGGAGCAGTATATTATCCGGTCCTTGTCATAACCGCAATACCCGAAACGGATATACGAGTAATAGAGCATGAGCGACAGGATAAATCCTACAATGGCAAAGCTTGTCACCATCTGGAATACAAGTTTCACTATCCTCATCCTCTTCATGGTGACGCTGATGGCAGGAACGCCCTTCATGGCGATGTCGAGAGGCACGGACGAAGTATATATGGCGGGATAGACGGAAGAACAGAGGCTGATGATCATGGCGGCTATGAACGTGTACACGATTACGGTTACGTTCTCCCAGCGTGAAATGCCGAGATGCAATCCTTTGTCAATGACAGCCACGAGAACCATGGCAACGACAAAGGCAGACATTACGAAGATGAGGTTTTCGGCAAACTGTGAGAATGTCACCCTGACATGCGTGGCACCGAAGATGCGGTGGGTGTTCTTCGTCTTTATTGTGAACGGAGCCACTGCCAACTGGAAATTCATGAAGTTTATATACGCCAGGGCAAGAGGTATCTGAGCCGCCATGAATATTATTACGATGAAAATATAGCTTCCTTTGTCGCGTGTCTTGTCGACTCCGGAGAAATATGCCTCACGTATCGGGCGCAGATGAGCCTTCACTTGATGCTGTGCATCATTTTCTATTGTGTCAGAGATGTTTATGAAGGATTGACGTATCCTTTCCTTTACCTCGCCGAGTCTCTCAGCTTGTGGCACTTTAACAAAGATATGGTAGGAATAGTTGGTGTTGTCGACGAGTTCTCCGCCGTCATAAACATCGTAAATGGCATTCGTCACAGAACAGTTTGTGGGGAAATCGGCATATACGGCAGCAACAGTCCTCGTTTCGTCCTTGCCATTCACCTGCCAACGCAATGTTTTCCCTACGGCTTCTTCGTTAGGGAAATATTCTTTTGCAAAAGACTCCGGGATTACGACGTTGCGAATGGTGTCGCCGTCAGTCACGGAATAGTCCTTGAGATGAGAGAAGTCAATGCTGCTCCTCCAGAACGACAGGTATCTGGCACAGCCGGGAGTATAGGGGCATGTAACGACAGTATCACCTTTCCTGAAATATATATTGCTGTCCCACACCCGCTGCATGCCCACAGCGGTAATGCCGGGGACACGCTCTAATTCCGGCACGAGTCTTGCCGGTAGATTGGCAATATATACGGAGTCTTCACCGAAGACCTTTCCTTCTACCTCTACACGATACATGCTGTACCATTCTTCATGGCAGGTGTCCCATACGACAAGGTCGCGCAAGAGTCCCCAGAAACTGTAAAACGACATAAACGCGAGAATCAGTCCCAGAAAGTTCAGGCTTCCTGTTACACGATACTCGCGGAAGATATACAGCAGTCGTCGTAGGATATGTTTCATGATGTCACCTATAGGGATATTTACAGTGAGCGTATCGCCCATTCCTTCGGATATAGGTTGTTTGCCCTGTTTCCTATGTTTTTCACAAAACCGAGGGGTAAGCCGTGGTACGCCAGCATGACGAAACCACGTGGAGTATCAGAAGGCAGGACAAGAGGTTCTCTGTGCAGATAGCGCAGTGCCTCGTCTTTCGACACCTTGGCAATGGGATAGCCACCATGGTTGTTTATTGCCAAGGCTTCTGCATGCGAAGGTATTATGTCACGGCCTTTCTGCTCTCCTCTCGGCACGCCGTCATACAGAATGTGTATTCCCTTCTTTATCTTGGAGAGTATCTTCTGTTTGTCAGGAATGGCGGGTGACAGCGTTCCTGGCTTCATGAGCACCGACATAAAGAGTCCTTCGCTTTTTGTCGTACCCGGAATAAAACGGTAGACAGGCTCTGTAAGTTCTGCATGGAGGGAAGGACATATTCCCCACTCCGCTTCAACAGGAACGGGGAGAACCTCAGCTCCATATTCCCTCATGAGGAACAGCACGTTCTCTTCATTCTCCATGACGTTGAATGTACACGTGCTGTAAACCAGAAGGCCACCGGGAGCCAGTGCGTTCCATATATCCCTCAGTATGGATTGCTGCAGTTCGGCACATTTCCTGACATTCCTCATACTCCATTCTCCGATAGCGGCATTGTCCCTGCGAAACAATCCTTCTCCGGAACATGGAGCGTCGACAAGGATGACGTCAAAGGCTATCCTCCCTTTGGCATAATCCTCAGCATAGCAGTTTGTTACCACAATGCCCTCATGTCCTTGCTTAACCATGTTCTCCATAAGAATGTTTGCCCTATGACGGTCGGGCTCATTGGTGAAAAGCAGGGAAGACTCGGGAAGTGCTGCACGTGCAAGTGTTGACTTCCCTCCTGGCGCAGCACAAAGGTCGAGCATGGTGACCGGTTCTGAGACGTATGTCCTCAACACCCTGTCGAGGAACATAGAACCTGCCTCCTGAACATAATATGCCCCGGCATGAAACAATGGGTCGGAAGTGAAACGGGGGCGTGACGACAGCCAAAAGGCATTGCAGCACCAAGGCACTGCCGTGCTCTCTGCCGACAGTTCCGCGAGTATCTCCTTATCTTGTTCCCGGCTTATCTTGAAAGGATTTATGCGAATGCTGACAGGGACATCCTCTCTGAACGAGGAGAGGAAGGCCTGCCAGCGTTGCTCTCCGAAGAGCTTTGAAGTATAATCAATAAAATCTTCTGGTAGCATTAAGGTTTCCGCTTTTTTCTGTTATGTGGATTATGTTCCGGATTATCTCTATGCTCTCCGTGGTATCTATCTCAATACACTTTCCGTCGAGATAAACCTTTCCTCCTGCTACAGGAGACTCTATGACGAACTTTTCCTTGTCCATATAAATCTTTATCGGACCGTATGGCGTTGGCACCGCACCACGCATCCATTGCAGTCCTCCGAGATTCGGACGGCACTCCCATGCCTCATAGCCGGGTTTCACGGGAGTAACGCCAAGGAAATATCTTCCCAAGAGATATACCGGTGACGCACCCCATGCGTGGCACAGGCTCTTGCCATAGGGACGGCCATACATCTGAAGATGTTCCGTACCTTTCTCTCCCGGGACATATTTCTCCCAAAACGATGTCGCACCGTTTCTCAACATGCCGCCCCAGTAGTCTTTTATCTCTTTCATGACGAAATCGTGCTGTCCCATCATGCAGAGCGCCTCAAGCTCATAAAAACGCATATAGGGCGTCGTGATAGCCTCTACGGAAGGGTTGAGCATTACGTTATGGAGTATCTCAGCCTTTCTCTCTTCCGAAACATATCCAAAAAGCATTGCGAACATATTCGGGAATTTTGTCACCATAGGGTTTATTTCACCGTCTTCCACGCTGTGGAGGAACGCTTTCACGCCGTCGTCCCAGAATGTTGCGTCAATATTTTTTCTCAGTGTCTCATACAGCGTGGAATATTTCGTGACGTCATGTGCATACTCCTCCGTTGTCCTGCTGCCCTGTGGCGGATTTTCCATAGGATTGTCACGCAGCAGTACGGCGCAACGCGACATTGTCTCAAGACTCTTGGCAAAGAGTATTTGCTCGAACGACATGACACCGCGTTTGTGCATAGGGAAGTCCACCCAGTCGACAAAAATCCAGTCGTCAGGTCTGCCGTCAGCAAATCCTTCGCTGTCGGTCCTTCCCAAGACATACTGCATCATGGTAAGCATGCGGGGGTACATCTCACGCACGAAGTCTATGTCGGCGGTAAACTCGTAATAGTCGAGGATAGACTTGAACCAATAGAACGTATAGTCCATAATGGTGTTGATATGTGCCGTGACAGGGTCTTTGCCTCTCAGCTGGCGTATGGTGCGACGTACAGTGTCTGTGTCGAAGCGGAGATAGTAGTTCATAAGATACGACTGTATGGCATCGCCCGACCACGTCCATCTGTCACGCTTTATGCCGTCGACGAAGAACTCTCGCGTAGTGAGGTCCATGGTATATGCTCCAACCTTCCATATCTCGTTGACATCGTCGTCAGAACATTCGAAAGAACCGCTCATGGCAGCGTCGTGTGAAAGATATTCCGAAAGCCCTTCCACAACATAACGGTGGCCGTTCTCTGACAACACATGAACATATCTGAACGCCTTGCTTTCCGGTGTCTCTGCAGTTTCTCCCGGCTTTACGTCCAGAATGTCGAGCGTCTCACAGTACTCATGGTCCAACGCCTCTTCACGCGACTCTCCGTAGAAAATGTGGAGGGTATCACTTTCCTGCGCTCCAGAGAAGGTGACATATCCCATCGTCTCTTTACCGAAGTCGTAGAGCACACCTTTTCGGCATACTTCTTCTGACACAGGACGTATGAGAGAACGGGAAAGAGAGAACAGCGACGGTCTTTTCTCTACGGTATTGAAATACGCATGCGTTGCTGCGGGGACATATATTCCCGAACCATGTGCCACACCATTTTCATCAATCCATATCTTGTCTTCGTATGTTGCAAGCCATGAACTGTCTGTTTGTATCGTCTCACCTTTTACAAAAAGAGCCGGTGGAACGGCTTGGTTCCATACTTTTATGTTTATCGTGTGATGCCCCTGAGGTATGGTGTATTCATGCGGCTCTCCAAACCTCAGTTTTCCATCAAGCATGAAGTTATATCTTCCTTCACACGAAATGGTTATCGTCTCATCGTGAAGAAGGTCGACCGTGGTACTGAATTCAACAGTGACGTAATGGGAGTCTTGCTTCCAAAACGGAGGAAACATCGCTCCACGTTCCGTACGCCGGTTATTGAAGATATTGCCAAGCCATATCTCAAAATCTCCTGGGTATGTTATCCACATAAATTTTTTTTGTTTAGATTATTAGAATAACTGCTGAAGGTTGGTTCTATTAATTACCACCGTCAAAAAAGTTAGTAATTACGAGTTGACGTTTTGTCATCTTTCCGTTTCTCTCTGGCGCATACTGCCAGTTTTTTCAGTCACGATGCCCGCATCGCTCCTTCAAAAACTGACACTCTGCTCTCAGAGATAAATCGGAAATCTGGCAAAGCGAATTAATAGAACCAACCTGAACTTAAGATTGCTGCTCATCCTTGTAGCTTATGGCAGGGAAGAGCAGCAAGATGAGCAATTACAGCCAGAGCTGGGTGTAATTTTACTATATGTCAGAGCCATATCTCTCGCGTGTTATCTCTTCGAGAGTTTTACCCTTTGTGCTTGGTGCCCCTACTACTCCTATCACGAGAGAAAGTATGAGCAACGACATCATAAGTACTGCTGCAATGGTAAAGCCTTCTCCTTCCTCTCCATAAATATATACGAAGACAAGTCCCCACAATGCTGAGAGCCCGCGTACGAAGAAGAACATGACACCTTGTGCGGCAGCGCGGTATTTCGCCGGGAAGAGCTCAGAAGCCCATAGCGCATAGAACGTC
Source organism: uncultured bacterium (assembly GCA_945829425.1). Lineage (GTDB taxonomy): Bacteria > Bacteroidota > Bacteroidia > Bacteroidales > Bacteroidaceae > Prevotella. The sequence continues at coordinate 16,672 of CALZUQ010000038.1, forward strand.
TGCACTGATACGCCACCCTGTATAGCCCATAACGCAGTGAAGACAAGAAGACCTTCTATGCTTGTTATTCCTATGGTAAGCACCATAACCCATGCCATTACAGCACATCCTACGCCGAAAGCATACAGCGGACGGTGAGACACCTTGTCTACGATCAGCGAGAAGAAGAACGTTGTAAGAATAATCACTATCCACTGACCAACGGAAAGCATGTTGGCATATTCGTTTGTCAGTCCTCCCGCAGTCTCGTATATATGCTGCTGGAAGAAGCCCATGACAGAAGATACGAGGTTCCAGGAGAGATACATTCCGGCAAGGAAGAGCATCGTCTTGATGTTTGTCTTGTTGTTGAAGAGAGAGCCGAAAGAGGCAAAGGTGGAAGGCTGTCGCTGTCCGGAAACCTTGGCGTCAAGCCACTCTTTCGATTCGTCGAGCTGTCTCTGCAACGTCCACGCTATGAAAGCCACGACGAAGAGTGAGGCAAATACTATACGTGAAGTGAAGATATACTGTTCCGGTCCCGGGGTGCCTACTCCAAAGAGCTGTGCCACAGCAGCTACAGCAGGGAAGAGCAAACCTCCCGTATCGCCCGACGACGGTGGTGCGAGGAGTGTGCCGAGAATGAGTATTATCGTAGGGCCTATACCCCATGCCATCTGCGAAATGGCTATGTTTCTTCCTCTGTTTCCTGTCTCGGAGTTTTCTGAGATATATGTCCACGACGCCGGTACTCCGACACCTACCGAGACACCGGTTACGAGAAATCCGGCAAGGAGCATAGGGAAATTGACGGAGAGCATGATCAACATCACGCCGAGCATGTATATCAGCATGTTATAGGTATAGATGAATTTCCTGCCGTATTTGTCGGCAAGGAAACCGCCAATTATTGCGCCTATTGCTGCTCCGAGGCAATTGGCAGAGATGGCGTTGAGCCAGCCCAGGTTGCCCTCGGTAAGCTGGAGGTAATCCTTCCAAAGAGTCAGTCCGCTGGCTCCTGCTACTATTGCTCCTGCATCGAGATAGTTTGTCAGCGATACGGTTATCGTTGATTTCAGACTTGATTTCTTTTCCATATCTTTTATATGTTTTCTGTATTAAATAGGTGTACAATATAGTAAGGTTCTATATTATTCGCTTTAGGTGCGTTCTATTTATTCACTTTAGGTTTCCTTGTCTGTATGGTTTTCTTAAGGTTTGAGATGTCAAGGTCTTTTTTCCTTCCTGCATTAGCTCGTACGGAGTCATTGACCTGTGGTCCGTTGTTCTCCCAGATGTTGCATGGCCCGTTAGCGTTTTTCAGGAATTTCTCACTTTCTGTCCAGTTGTCCTGCACAGTGATGAACGCAGAGCCTTCGTCGCAATAGAGATAGAACCAATGGTTGGGGTCATGAGCATAACCCGGAGAGTATATCTTTTCCACGACGTTCTCAAGTATATACGTCTTCGGTTGTGCCGAAAGGGTGTATATTCCAGCACAGTCATACATATGGCGTGCATAATGATGAACGTAGTTACGATATACCTCGTTTCCTCTCATGGCATTAACGGACTGTGTCCATCCCCATCCGAGGTTTATGCCCGAATAGGAAACATCATATATCTCGTTATGAGCTATGACACATCCTGAGACATAGCCGCAGCATATTCCCAACGTTCCCCAGTCTTCGTTTGAAACATCGTGAATGAGGTTGTTGGCAATCATCAGCCCGTCACAAACCACACGTCGGTCAAGAGGGTCGTAAGGGAGGTGTGTCTCATGAGCTGATGGAGAGAAAGAGCCTGCCACGATGCCGTTTCCTGCAATGTCGTTGAAGAGGCTGTTGACTATCTGTCCTCCCTTGGTACCTTCAACATAATCTATGCCCGACGAACCGAGATGGGTGAAACGGCAGCCGTCAAAGGAGACACCCTCAGCGTAAGCCACTGTGACAGCGGCAGCAGGGCGTCCGAGGAAACCCTGGTTGTCAAGCTTATGGTTCCTGTCTCCACGTACTGTCTGCGGACGCAGCTTATACCCCTCATACATATACATTCCGGCCTGAAGAGGCACATGCCCGTCGGTAGTAGGACGCATCCATGTGGTGTGTTCGAAGGACAGTCCGCGGAAAACGACATTGTTTACCATTCGCTCTGCCGTTCCCTGCACCTCGACAATAGTCTCGAGAGCCGGTACCGTAGCGTTCTCTATCTTCTCATTGGGCAGTGGGTAGTAATAAACCTTGTTGTTACGCACGTCATGATACCATTCTCCCGGTGTGTCGAGCAGGGACATGTGGTTGGTAAGATAAAAAGCGGAATTAAGGTTCAGCGTCCTTCCGTCGTCCGTCTTGAAAGGCTTCGTATTAACCATTGGTGATGGCCAGGGATGCTCAAACTGTATTGTAGACTCCGGCTGGTGGAAACGTATGGCAGCCGAGTCTCCCTGTATTGATATGTTCTTGATGCGTAGGTTTGCCACGCACCACATCTCATGTAGCACCATTTCCGCCGGTGCCTGACGCAGGATATTTCCCTCGGAATAAGTCTTTGCTATTGCTCTGACAGCCTTTGTGGCAGGCACATAAATCACCTGTTCTGCCTTGTTGAGAGACAGGATATGGCTCATTTTTTCAAAGTCTGCCACATCACGTGCCCTTACCGCTTTCCGTCCGTTGACATACAGCTGGCGGAAATCTGTCAGGTTGCCGTTAAACTCCGGAGTATCTGCCACGAAATATTTCCCTTGACGTTTCCACCCCTTTATCTCCACGCCTCCAGAGAGCACAGCCTCCTGACCCTCTATCACTGTCGGGCTGTCTTCCGTGCCACTGTCCTCAGGACGGACGTACAGCGGTTCATAGAATTGATACAGTCCTTTGGCAAGGTGTATCGTCACCCCTCCCTTGACGTTAGGATCGTTGAGACGACGCATGTTACGTGCCTGGCGCAATGCCATGCGTAACGTCTTCAACGGTTTTGCCACAGTGCCGTCATTGTTGTCGTTGCCGTTTGGCGAGACGTATATGTCACCTGCCATGACCACAGCCGACATCATCAATGCGGCAATAGCGAGAATCACTTTCTTTTCCATGCTGTCGATAGTTTTAGTGTGCTTCTTCCGTTATCTCGACAGTGGCATCCACACGGTCATGTCCTGCATTCCGCGGTTGCCGTAAGCGAAATGCGGTATCAGGCGTATCGCTGTCTTCTTCTCGTTTCTGTTCACCTCACGGTATAGCGTGTTCTTCCAGGAAGCTTCCGGAGCCACGAGAGCAGTGCCCTCAAGTGCTTTCATCTTCACGCCGTCAATGGTGATGTCTGCAGGTGTCAGCTGTATGTCTGCCGGTATTATGATGTCGTCAATATTGTCTTTCACATCCTGTTGTTCGAGACAGTAAACAATAGGCCCGCGCTTTACAGCCACTTGGTTACGCGCTTCCTCTACGAGCGGGTTTGCCTCTATCAGTCGTGGCCTCATCTCCATGTCGAGTGTCACGATGTCTCCTTTCTTCCATTCGTTAGAGAGCACGATGTACGTGTTCGGCTGTATGTCGACCTGCTTTTCCTCACCGTTTATGAGTACCGTAGCCTTGTCACACCACTCTGGTATTCTCATCCTTATCTCTCCGAGACATTTCTTTCCCACAGCATCGAGCGTCAGTGTTATGCGTCCGTCAAAAGGATAATCTGTCGTCTGTGTTACCTTCAGCGGCTTGCCGTTCATTGTAGTATTCAGCACATTCCCTCCATAGAGGTTCACGAAGAGTGTTCCCGGAGTTTTCGTCTTTCCCTTCTGCTCTTCCTTGCTTACAGTATATGCGTATTCCTGTGCCTCGCAGAGTGTCCTCAGCGTGTTCGGAGGGCAGCAGAAACATGAAATGAGCGACTGTCGCTCCCTGCTCCACCTCAGTTTATATGGCAGGTCTTTTGAAAGTCTCAGAGGATTGGTATACAGGTATTTCTTTCCGTCGAGCGAGATGCCTGTCAGGATACTGTTGTAAAGACATGTCTCTACGATGTCTGCGTATTTCGCGTCTCCTGTGGCTTGCAGCATACGCCAGTTGAAGAGCAGGTTGCCGATGTTGGCACATGTCTCGTTATGCGCTGTAGACTGTGGCAGCTGATATGGTCTTCCGTATGACTGGTGAACCTGCTGCCAGTTTGCCGGCTTGTAGTCGGTGCCGTCAGGTGACACGCCATTATATAATGCTCCACATCCTCCCGTTATATACATCTTACGGTAAACGATGTCTTGCCATATCGGCTGAAGGTTTTTCATGAGCTGTTCCTCACCGGTTTCCAGGAAGAGATCCGTTGCACCGGCATACAGATAGTTGGCACGCACGCTATGTCCCCGTGCTGTGTATTGCTCACGGAAGGGCTCACGGTCCTGGTTGTCGTCCGTACCGTCGGGCTGCGACCCTCTGATGTCAATGAGTGTCTGTGCCAGGTCGAGGTATTTCTGTTCTCCTGTCTCCCTGTATATTTCAGCTACAGCCATGTAGTGCGAAGGACAAACAGCACATTTTGCCAGCTCGTCAGGGTTTGTCTTGGCAAAATTGATAAGGAATTCGGCAGCTTTCAGAGCAACGTTGAAGAACGTTGTCTTTCCCGTGGCCCTTTTGTGTACTATGGCAGCGTTTATGAGGTGTCCGAGATTATACGTCTCAAAGTTCAGTTTATTGCCTAACGCGCCGTCGGCACCTGTTCCCGTTGCCGTTCCCACAACGGTATTGTCTTTGCTCTCACCTCTCTTTTTCTTTGCGTTGAGTTCCGCAATGTTCACCTGCGTGTGTATATACCCGTCTTCACGTTGTGAAGCCGCCACAAGTGCTATGAACTCGTCCATGATGGCGTCAAGCTGCGGGTCGTGTGTCACGGCATATACCACTGCGAGCGACTCACACCATTTATACATGTCGCCGTCATGAAAGGCAGGTCCGTGATGCTCCCCTTCCATCTTTCCTGACGCTACGAGGAAGTTGTTCCATCCCTTTCCCTCCTTGCTTTTCCATGTTTCGAACATAGAAGGTATTGAGGCGTTATGGAAGACGTCGAAACGTCCTTGCCAGAAACCTCCCTGCCAGTGCGTTGCTCCAAGAGGTGTGTTCACCATTACCGCCTTTTTCGAATGACTCATGTCTACGAGACCGTCATGCTGTGCCATGGCAGGCAGTGCCATGACAGTGCCTAATGCTACTGCTGAAATGATTTTTTTCATAGATTATCTTTGAGGTTGTTGTGTTTTTGTAATCTTCTCCACTTCCGTTACCGTTGCCGTCCCATTGTCTATGCGGAAGCGGATGTCATAGCCTTTGAAAGGCATTGCGTATATACGGTCGGCATCATGGTGATAATGCGGTCGCGGGTCTTGTTCCAAAGCAGAAACTATTGATCGCACCTCACTGTCGCTGAATGGCGTTTGCAAGGAAGGTGGAAAGACTACGTCAACAGTCTTCCACTGTCTGCTGTCAGTAAATCCGCAACGTGCATCGCCATGACAGTCGGTATATGCTATATACGGTTTTATGTCGTATATCGGAGTACCGTCAAGGAGGTCTGCACCAAGCACGGTTACCGTCCCTGGCTCAACCTTCTTTATTCTTACGCATGACAGTCCGAGGGCGTTAGGTCTGAACGGTGAGCGGGAGGCGAAGACCCCCACCCTCTCGTTGCCTCCAAGACGTGGCGGACGTACAGTCAGGCTGTTCCGTTCTTTTGCGTCGTTTTCCTCTCCTTCGTCCTTGCCTTTACGTCTGTTTGCCGAGAACTCCCATATTATCCATAGATGAGAGAAGCCTTCCAACCCCCTTACAGCATCTATACTGTCATACGGCTTTGTGAATACTATCTTCCCCTCAACCTCTTCGGCTATACCACTTTGACGTGGTATGCCGAACTTTGAGGTGAATGGTGAGCGGAAAAACGCTATGGGCTTTATCTCCATGAGTTTTTCTAATTACCACTGTTTTTAGGTGGGTTCTATTAATTCCCACCGTCAATAATTCGGTAATTACGGGTTGACGTTTTGTCATCTTTCCGTTTCTCTCTGGCGCATACTGCCAGTTTTCTCAGTCACGATGCTCGCATCGCTCCTTCTAAAACTGACACTCTGCCCTCAGAGATAAATCGGAAATATGTCAAAGCGAATTAATAGAACCCACCTTTACTGATTCTTCTGGAAGTTCCAAGAGTCACGACACATGTCTTCTATTCCGTACTGTGCTTCCCATCCGAGCTCACGCTTTGCTTTTGCCGGGTCGCAATAACATGTTGCGACATCTCCCGGACGTCGTGGCTTGATGCTGTAAGGCACTTTCAGTCCGTTGGCTTTTTCGAAAGCCTTTACTACGTCAAGGACAGAATATCCGTGTCCTGTTCCGAGGTTGTATATCGCCAGTCCGCATTTACGTTCTATAGCCTGAAGCGCTGCCACATGGCCTGCTGCGAGGTCACAGACGTGTATGTAGTCTCTCACTCCCGTACCGTCATGTGTGTCGTAGTCGTCGCCGAAGACACCCAGTTCTTCACGTATTCCTATTGCTGTCTGCGTGATATACGGCATGAGGTTGTTGGGTATTCCGTTAGGGTTCTCGCCTATCAGTCCTGACTTATGCGCTCCGATAGGGTTGAAATACCTCAGCAGTACGACGTTCCACTCATTATCAGCTTTCTGCACGTCAGAGAGGACGTCCTCGAGCATGGACTTCGTCTTTCCATACGGGTTTGTACACTGTCCTTTCGGACACTCCTCAGTGATAGGTATTATCGCCGGGTCGCCATATACTGTTGCGGAGCTTGAGAATATGATGTTCTTACAACCGTGCTTCCTCATTACGTCGACGAGGACAAACGTTGCACCCATATTGTTTTCGTAATACTCCAACGGTTTCGCTACCGACTCACCAACGGCCTTCAGTCCTGCAAAGTGTATCACGGCGTCTATGCTGTTCTCGTCAAAGACTTTCGTCATTGCGTCATTATCGCGTACGTCGATCTGATAAAACGGCACGGTCTTGCCCGTTATTTCCTTCACGGCGTCGAGCACCGATGCCTTTGAGTTGACAAGATTGTCAACGACTACAACGTCATGTCCCGCAGCATACAGTTCTACTATTGTATGTGAACCGATAAATCCGGCTCCTCCTGTTAATAAGATATTCATAACGATAATTTTTTGGAAAATTACAATTTTGCAATAAAATGATATGCAAAGATAGTAAAATCTTTGTGTAAACAGCTTTGAACCATTCAATAATTCATAAATATTAACACAGCAGCTCTTTACTGTACATTCATAACATTATAAAAGCCTGATGAAAAGAACAGTGACAGCTTGTTTCGGAATAAAAAAGAGCTGTCAGCACGTCCTCTCACTTTTTCCGTGAAAGGAGCTGACAGCTCATGGCTTACCCCATGCCAGGATTACATTTTCGGAGACATGGCCAACAGTTTTTCCACCCAGTCTTCGCCGTTCACTGTAAGCATGGTATTTATTCCAAGTGCCCCGGCAGCTTCGACATTTCTCTTGCCGTCGTCGAGAAAGAGCGACTCTTCCGGCGTTATGCCTTCACTATGTAGGACATGTTTGAAGAAGCGTTCGTCAGGTTTCATATAGCCCACCTCATAACTGAGATATGCTGCATCGAAATACTCTCTTGCCGCCTTTCCCTCAAGGCATTCCGCGTCAAGGTTACGGCTGAACTCTTTGCTCATCGCCCATGACATCATATACTCATTGGTGTTTGAAAGCATTATCAGACGGTAGCCACGACGGCGAAGCTCCTTGAGGGCCTCTATGTTACGCTGCGGAACTTCCTTTGCATATCCCAACCACGCCCAACGGCACTCCTCGTGCGAGATGTCACGGCCGCAGAGTCGGGACAGTTTCTTACGGAATGTCTCTCTGTCTATCTTTCCTTCCTCCAAAGCACCGAATATTCCGCTCTGTGTGTAAGCGTCGAGATGTGTTTCCGCGTCAGGAAGCCCCAGTGCGGCAAAACGTTCTACCGCCTGCCGTGGTTCGAGTGTTACTATTACGCCTCCAAAGTCAAAGATGATATTCTTTATCATTGTTTCAAAGATGTTTTTTTTGTTTTTAAGGTAGGTTCTATAAATTAGCTTTGATGGGATTTTGCTCTATCTTCGAGCAAATTTCTTTGTAAGGGTGAAGCAGCATAGCGAGCTATGGTGCAAGACCTTACAAAGAAAGATGCCGGAGAGAGTGTGAAAGACCGCAAAGGTAATTCCTCAAAGAATTGTAATTAATAGAACCTACCTTAAGTCAAAACTCCGGCTTTCAGCCTAAACCGTCCACATGCTCTTCAACCGTACTGGTCGCTTTTTTGCGGTGTTCATGACAGCAAGGATTGGTAATGCATATATTTTTTTTCAGTTAACAAGTTAACAAGTTAACATTTTCATTTACCCTTCTACCGTAGAGGCTGTTTTTCAGCCCGAACGCCCAACCGTACAGGCTGAATATAACTTCCTCTGATTTTTCCTCGTCACTTTTTCAACATTACTTAAGTGCGGTAATCAGCACGGCAGCAATGGTAGACACCGTGCTGGCAAGAGCGAGCCACATGGACGTTCGCTGAGTGTCCATCTTCCTCTCCGGCTTTGTAGGCACCACGATCTCACATCCCGGCAGTATCTTGCTGTGGCGTATCTTTCCCACCTGTCCGTTAGGATATACCACATACGCCAGACTCTTCTTTCCGTTCGTGCTGACGCCTCCTGCCTGGCTGATATAGAACGATGCGCTCTTTCCCTCCATATATGCCACGGTATTCGGGAACATCACCTCTCCGGAGATCTTCACGACATTATTCAGCTGTGGCACATAAATAGAGTCTCCCTCCTGAATGACGATGTCGCTTGAAGAACCAGGGTTGTTCAACGCCTTCTGCAGGTCAACACCGACGTTGTACGTTGTCTTGCTGAGCGAGTTCCTTATCTCTAAGGAGTCAACAGCCGTCTTTGCCACGGAGAGTTTCAGGCGTTGCAGTTCCAGTTCCTTCTTCGACACCTTACGTATCACCTGTACACCGTTGACATACGCATTGTTCGTCATGCCCCCGGCACGTTTCAGAATGTCCGTAAGCCTTTCTTCCTTGTTCGACAGGATATATGTGCCGCCATACTTTACCTCTCCCGAGACGTTGACAACCTTCTGCTCCTGGTAATCTGGAGAGCGGTGTATGGTAACGATGTCATACGGCTGAAGCGCGAAGCCGCTCTCCCCCTCTATCACCAGTCCGTCCTGCAGCGTCAGGGAGAATATTTTCGCCGTGCTCTTTCCCGTAGGGTTGTCAGCAGAAGAGAGTATCCTGCGTGCCACCTCGACGTTCATCAGTGATGCAGACTCCAAGAGTCCTCCGGCTTCTGTGATAAGGTCTTCAACCGTCTCTCCGTCAGAATATTTATACACTCCCGGTTTGAAGACATCTCCGAGGATGGTCAGCACTCTCTGCTTGTTAATGTTGTTCGATGTAGAGATGATCAGTTCGTCCTCATTCTGTAATACGACGTCAGGTGCGTTGCCGTTCATGATGCCCTCAAGATTTATGGTGAGAGTGCTGAGTGTCCTGTCAGCCTTCATGCGGTGAAGTACGGCACGTGCGGTGAAAGCGTCTTCGAGCAGGCCTCCCGCATGTTCTATAAGTGTTTTCACACTGTTGATGCCTTCACCGAGCATGTAATATCCCTCACGGAATACTGCTCCGGAGATCTTCACCGTGTTGCGGTATCTCTCCAAAGCCGCCTCGACGAACACTGTGTCTCCGTCAGCCACCTTGAATGCGGAGAAGTCCCACTCGTCGATATTGTGAACCGATATGCCGTCTTCGCTGATACGTTTTACACGCACCTTTTTCTTGTATGCGTCACCCGTAAATCCTCCGGCATATTTTAATAAGGTATGCAGCGACTCAGACTTTTTCATCTCATAGAACATCGGGCGCTTCACCTTTCCTTTGACTCTTACAAGTCCGGTATAAGGGCCTACTATGATGACATCATTGTCGCGGAGCATGATATTCCCCGTATGCTTGCCGTTAATGATGTAGTCGTATATATCCACGGTGCTGATACACCTTCCGTTGCGGTAGACCTGTATCTCACGCAACGTACCGTTGTCCTTTACTCCTCCAGCCATATACAGGGCGTTGAATACCGAAGCGAAGGCAGAGAGGGTATATGTTCCGGGGTTTTCCACCTCACCCATTACGTTGACAAGTATGGAGCGTGTCTGTCCTACGGTGAGTTTTATTGTAGAGCCCTGATAGTGCGCTCCGATGAACCCTTTCACCTTCGCCTGCGCCTGCGCCACTGTCAGTCCCGCCACGTGAACCGGTCCTTCGTCAGGAATTGTTATGTTGCCGTCGGGAGAGACCTTGAACGAGCCGCTGTACTGCGAAGCACCGTAGATGTCGAGGATTACCTCGTCATTAGGTCCGAGGACGTAGTTGACAGGTGTTGCGATATTCATGTTTGGCTCAAAGGACAGAGACTTCGTCCTGAAAATGTCATGTCCGAAAACCTTCAAGCTGTCTTCCTCGCTCTTCTCCAAGAAGGGGAACCATTCCGTCTCCTCATCCTCCTTTTCCTCGGCGTTGCTTATCCTGCTTCTTGAAAACTCGTCGGAAAGTGTCGAGGACTCCCCACCACTCATCTGTGATGAGTATTTCTTTCTCAGTTTTTCCAGCTGCTGGATGGAGACTCCCTTTGCTATGAGCTCCTTTGCTATCGTCTGCTGGTCTTTGCCTGCGGCACTTTGCTTCTGTACATACTGCACGATCTGTTTTTCCGACATCTGGGCATGGGCAGTAGCGAAAAATAACAGTGTTGTTAAGATAAAGGTTAAGGTTCTTTTCATATTTGCTTATAATACATTGTTTTTCTTTACGTTTTTATTGTGCCGGTAGATGGTGATAATTCCACCGTATACTTTATTAACGCCTTTTTCCGTGTTTTATTATGCTTCCACTTAAAATTATGGGGTGTAGCATCGTGTTTTATCATGCTTTTTTACAATAGCATGGAGAGTGACTTGCCTGAGGGCATCCTTGGTTCGGGAAAAGCATGAGGGCATCCATGGAGGAGTTCTCTGTTTCAGAACAACAACTCATGGTCAGTGAACTTTCTGAAGTGATATCCCGTCCCTTCGTAAGCTATCTGCATGACCTCTTCCTTCCCTCTTTCCGTAGGTGACAGCGAGAGTGCCACATGTCCCATTGTCCGGCGCAGGTTTATCTCCACGCATGGGTCTATGGCTATGTGTGGCGTGCCGGCGTTGTCGACAGTCCTTACAATCATCATGTCTACGCCGAACGGCCCGTGATATCTACCGTTCAACTTCTCCTTCATCCACGACGCTATATATCTTTGTACGTCAAGAAGTAGCTGCTTGTCAACATAGCGTTCCAACAGTTCTTCTTTCTCCTCTTCCAAAGCGAGTATGCTGCCTTCATACGCACCATGCACCGTCTTGAAAAGCGACAGTCCGCAATACTCCACTTCTCCGTTGCTTAACACATTGTATTCCATGCCGAAATCAAGAATCTTGTCAAGCATTGGCTCAACCATGATATGCCCCATTGTGCGCAACACTTTCATCACCCATCGCTTCGTGGTTTCCGATATGTCGCTAACGTATCTCACGCCCCTTCCGCTGCTGCTCCATGGCGATTTCAGCACCACCTTGTCCCACATTGCGACGTGTCGCAGCAGGTCCGGGAATTCCGTCAGCACATGCGCCTCTCCACACAGTCCGCCGATGTCCTTCCTGATGTCGGCAAGCAGCATCGACGATGTCCTTCTGTCCGACACTTCCCTGAAGAACTCCAGACTCTCCGGCGAAGGCATCTTCGAACGTTCTATGCCACATTTATTTAAAATATGTACTATGTTCCTGTCCCATCCCCACGGACAGACCTCTTCTGCCATGGCGTTGAGCTGCAACACGGCGTTTCTGTCACGCATATTGACGAAGCGGATGCCTTTACGCCCTACTCCGGCTTTTTTCTGTGCCAGCAAAGCGTATTCTACATCTTCCACAAGCACCACATCGCCCTCTTCCGACCATATTGCCGGAAGCCAGCAAAGGTCGGAACGCAACTGCCTTCCGGCATGTGGGGCAGTCCAGAAATCATTGTTAGCTGAAAGAGCAATATCATGCTCCGGGTTGAATATATGTAGTTTCATTCTGCAAAAATACTAAAAATGATTATATCCCGAAAACATATAGAGAAAAATATCTACTAAAAAATCCTTAAATTGTAAAAAAAATAAAAATGGTTGTTTTTTTCATTTATATAGTTTGTATCAGACCAAAAATATTTGTACCTTTGCAACGAAAGGTGTTGCATGTCTCATTGCTGCAACGCCATGTTAACTGGGAAATCATAATGCAAGTAATTCTATTTTATTAATTTAGACACATGGCAAAAGAAAAAAAATTCATTACATGTGATGGAAATGAGGCTGCTGCTCACGTAAGCTACATGTTTAGCGAAGTGGCTGCCATCTACCCTATCACGCCGTCATCACCTATGGCGGAGCACACAGACGACTGGGCTGCCCGTGGACGTAAGAACCTTTGGGGACAGACAGTAAGTGTACAGGAAATGCAGTCTGAGGGTGGCGCAGCAGGCGCCGTTCACGGTTCTTTACAGGCTGGTGCACTGACAACAACATTCACTGCTTCACAGGGTCTGTTGCTGATGATACCTAACATGTATAAGATTGCCGGCGAGTTGCTTCCTTGCGTCTTCGACGTTTCTGCACGTACTCTCGCAAGCCATTCTCTCTGTATCTTCGGTGACCATCAGGACGTTTACGCTTGCCGTCAGACAGGTTTCGCAATGTTCTGCTCAGGTTCTGTTCAGGAGGTTATGGACCTTACCGCAGTACCACACCTCGCAACACTCAAGACACATGTTCCTTTCATCAACTTCTTCGATGGCTTCCGTACTTCTCACGAGTACCACAAGATTGAGCTGATGGATATGGAGGATATCCGCCCTCTCGTTGACGAGGCAGACATCAAGAACTTCCGTGACCGTGCCCTCACTCCAGAGCGCCCTGTGACACGCGGTACTGCCGAGAACCCTGAGACATTCTTCACACACCGTGAGGCTTGCAACGCTTACTATGACGCCATACCAGACGTTGTAGAGCACTATCTCGGCGAAATATCCAAGATTACCGGACGTGAGTACCACAACTTCTCTTACTACGGAGCAGAAGACGCAGAGAACATCATCATTCTCATGGGTTCTGCTACAGAGGCTGCCCGCGAGGCTATCGACCACCTCGTTGCTGAAGGCAAGAAGGTCGGTATGATTGCCGTACACCTCTACAGACCATTCTCTGTAAAGCACCTCTTCGCCGCTGTTCCTAAGACAGTGAAGAAGATTGCCGTCCTCGACAGGACAAAGGAGCCAGGAGCAGAGGGAGAGCCTCTCTACCTTGACGTGAAGTCTGCATACTACGACCAGGAGAACCGCCCTGTAATTGTTGGCGGACGCTACGGTCTCGGTTCTTCAGACATCACTCCTGCAAAGATTATCTCAGTTTACAACAACCTCGACCTCCCAGAGCCAAAGAACCACTTCACCGTAGGCATCGTTGACGACGTGACATTCACTTCGCTCCCTGTCGTAGAAGAGATGGCTCTCGGCGGAAAGTCTATATACGAAGCGAAGTTCTTCGGTCTCGGTGCTGACGGTACTGTAGGCGCAAACAAGAACTCCGTGAAGATTATCGGCGACAACACCGACAAGCACTGCCAGGCTTATTTCTCTTATGACTCCAAGAAGTCAGGCGGCTTCACATGTTCTCACCTCCGCTTCGGCGACGAGCCAATCCGCTCAACATACCAGATTACTACACCAAACTTCGTGGCATGCCACGTTCAGGCTTATCTGAACATGTACGACGTGACACGTGGCATACGTGAGAACGGCTCTTTCCTCCTCAACACCATCTTCGAGGGAGAGGAACTCGTAAACTTCATACCTAACAAGGTAAAGCGCATCTTTGCAGAGAAGAACATCACGGTATATTATATCAACGCTACAAAGATAGCTCAGGAGATAGGCCTCGGCAACCGTACGAACACCATCCTCCAGTCTGCTTTCTTCCGTATCACAGAGGTGATACCTGTTGACCTCGCTGT
>CALZUQ010000039.1 GCA_945829425.1 uncultured bacterium
TCATCATGCTCATCGGACTTCTGGCAAAGAACGCCATCCTTATCGTGCAGTTCGCTCTTGCACGACGCATGACGGGCATGGCAATACGATACTCTGCCATACTCGGTGCCGGGGCACGTCTGCGCCCAATCCTTATGACATCGTTGGCAATGATCATCGGACTGCTGCCATTGATGTTCGCCTCTGGCGTAGGAAAAAATGGTAACCAGACACTCGGCGCTGCTGCGGTGGGTGGCATGCTCATCGGAACTCTGTGCCAGCTCTTCGTGGTTCCGGCACTCTTCGTAGTGTTCCAGTGGCTACAGGAGAAGTTCCGTCCTATCGACTTCCACGACAACAGCCATTCTTCTGAGTCAGAAATCAGGCAGTACGCCAATCCTTTCGCCGCTTCGGCACTGAAGAAAATCATTGACGCACGTCAGAACGAGAAGAAGGACCAGCAGTAACGAAAGACGATAACCTACTTGATTAATATGAAGATAAAGAATATTCTATTCATCACCGCCACGGGAGCTATGCTCACAGGATGCGGATTATACAATAAATACGAGCGCCCTGAGGTGAACACCCAGGGGCTCGTACGCGACACTGTCTCTCTCTCTGACACCCTTGCCGTCGCCGACACAGCGTCCTTCGGCAATATGCCGTGGCGCGAGGTGTTCACCGACCCTCTGCTTCAGACTCTTATTCAGCAGGGTCTTGAGAAGAACACCGACCTCCTCAACGCCGCTCTCAGTGTCAGGATGGTCGAGCAGCAGCTCATGGCGTCACGCTTGGCGTTCCTGCCTTCTGTTGCTCTCTCGCCACAAGGCACCCTGTCTTCATTCGACGGCTCTAAGACCTCGAAGACTTACCAGCTGCCTGTAGGGGCAAGCTGGAACATCGACCTCTTCGGAAACTTACTCTCCTCCAAACGTAACGTCCAGAAACAGCTTCTGGCAGCAAAGGACTACCAGCTTGCGGTAAAGACGAACATCATAGGAGGCATAGCAAACATTTACTACACGCTGCTCATGCTCGACCGGCAGCTTGAGATACTCAACGAAATGATGGGACTCACAAAGGAGACGTGGGACATAATGGCGCTGCAGATGAAGTACAACGGAATGAGGTCGGTAAGCGTGCAGAGCGCTGAGGCAAGCTACTACGCTGTTCAGGCACAGGCGGCGGACATAAAGAGGCAGATACGTGAGACGGAGAACTCACTCTCCCTCCTCATAGGACAACCGGGACAGAGCATAGAGCGCGGAAAACTGTACTGTCAGGCCCTGCCGGAGAAATTTTCCACAGGTCTGGCTATACAAATGCTCAACAACCGCCCTGACGTACATGCGGCAGAAATGAACCTCGCGGCATGTTTCCATGGTGTCCAGACAGCACGCAGCCGTTTCTATCCAGCCATAAACATATCTGCTTCGGGAGCTTTCACAAACAGTGCCGGAGTGGCAATTATCAATCCTGGAAAATGGCTCCTCGCAGCAGTGGGAAGCCTTACACAGCCTGTCTTCGCAAACGGACAGCTCGTTGCAGGACTGAAGGTGGCAAAAGCGCAACAAGAGCAGGCATACAACAACTGGCAGAACGCTATATTCAAAGCAGGAAACGAGGTAAGCAACGCTCTCGTAAGCTATAACACATACGACGAAAAGAGCCGTCTGGAAGGAAAGCAGACGGAACTCTACCGCAAGACTGTAGAAGACACGCGACAGCTGTATAAAAGCAGCGGAGCGTCATATCTTGAGGTAATCAGCGCACAGGCCAACCTCCTGAACGCAGAGATAAGCAAAGTTACCGATGACTTCTACAAGATGCAGGCGGTAGTAAGCCTTTATACCGCACTCGGAGGAGGAAGAGAGTGACCTTTTCCTGAAAGGAGTTTTTTCAAACAACTTATCATCATGAAAACAAACGAAGCATTATGAGTAACATAAGTGAAAAAGCCGTGGTGAGCCCCAAGGCGAAAATCGGCAGGAACGTCACCATATACCCTTTCGTATATATCGATGACGACGTAGAAATAGGCGACGACTGCGTCATTTACCCTTACGTAAGCATTATGAACGGTACACGTATGGGATGCAAGAACAGGGTGTTCCAAAACACGGTGCTCGGAGCAGAACCTCAGGACTTCAACTACAATGGCGATGCCTCAAAACTGATTATCGGCAACGAGAATATTTTCCGCGAGAATGTAGTGATAAACCGTGCCACATTTGCTGACGGACAGACGGTGATTGGCGACAGGAACTTCTTCATGGAAGGTGTGCATATCTCTCACGATACAAAGGTGAAGAACTACTGCACGTTCGGTTACGGAACAAAAGTGGCTGGCGACTGTGAAATATCCAACGGCGTGATATTCTCGTCAGGCGTCATAGTAAATCCTAACGTGCGTGTCGGAGGAGGTTCTATGGTGACGTCCGGTGTACGTATCTCAAAGGATGTGCCACCATTTATCGTGGCTACCCACAACCCCGTGAAGTATGGCGGCATAAACAGAAACATGCTTGAAGGTTTCGGAACACCTGAGAACATCATAGGACATGTCGCAAACGCCTACCGACTCGTTTACCACGGACAGACAAGCCTTTTCGATGCCATACACCAGATTAAGGACCAGGTGCCTGACGGTAAAGAAATAAGGATAATACTCGAATTTCTCGAAGGCACAAAAATCGGCATCATTGACAAGATGTAAACCTCACAAAGTTTCCGCAAACAAATACAACAAAAAATCCGTCTACGATTTCGCAGACGGATTTTTGTTTTTAGCCAAGAGAAGATATGATGACTGAAACCTCAGGTAACCTTGACATGGGTTTCTGTCCATATATAAGCATCAAGCCAGAGGCATCATGCCTTCCACATGCGGTAACCGTATGAAGCGACAACAATAAAACAGATGAAAGGCAATATAAAGCTGACATTGACAGCCGGCATTCCGAGGAGAGTACCCTGGTCTATTATCATAGCCTGAAGAGGTGGCAATACAGAGCCACCCAGTATAGCCATAATAAGACCTGCTGCTCCAAACTTGGCATCGTCGCCCAAACCTTCAAGAGCAATGCCATATATTGTAGGGAACATGAGCGACATACATCCGCTGACACCTACCAGGCAATATACTCCGAGCCTGTTCTCGAAACCTATGACACCGGCAACGAGGACCATGGCTATAGAACCGAAGATAAGCAACATAAGTCCCGGGTTCAGCCATTTCATAAGGTACGTGCATATAAAACGCGAAATGATGAAGAACAACATGGCGTATATGTTATACTGCTGCGAAAGGACTTCTGCCTCCTGCTCTGCCATACCTTCTGCCATGAATACCCGCGTACCGTATTGTATGATAAACGTCCAGCACATAATCTGCGCTCCGACATAGAAGAACTGCGCCAATACTCCCTCACGATAATATGGCAGGCTGAAGATACGCTTCAGAGTAGGCATGAAATTTATGTCATGGCTCTGGTCAGCGTTTTTGGGCATACGTGAGAAATATATCGTAACGAACATCAGTGCTATAACTGCGGCAATGATGAGATAGGGTGTTACAAGCACCATAAGGTCAGACTGTTTCACCGCCTCAAATTCCGCTTCGTCGAGCAATGCTCTCGCAGCACTGTCACGAGGGTCCAGACGCGCCTGGATGAAGTTCATAGCCACGAACATCCCAAGAATAGAGCCGCAAGGGTTAAAGCATTGCGCCATGTTCAGGCGTCGTGTTGCAGTAGCCTCCGACCCCATGGACAGTATGTAGGGGTTACAACTGGTCTCAAGAAACGACAGTCCGCATGTAAGTATGAAATACGCCATAAGGAAGAAGCCGTAGATACCTATCTCCTTTGCGGGCCAGAAGAGGAAAGCTCCGAAAGCATATAGCCCAAGTCCCATCAGCACGCCAGCCTTATAGCTGAAACGTCTGATGAAGATCGCAGCAGGAAATGCCATGGCGAAATATCCGCCATAGAAAGCCACCTGTACGAGAGCTCCGTCAGTAACACTCATACGGAAGATTTTAGAAAACGCCTTGACCATAGGGTTTGTGATGTCGTTGGCAAAGCCCCATAATGCGAAGCATGAGGTGACAAGAATAAACGGAAGCAACATGCTCACGCCATTGCTTCTCAACAGTCCGTCTTTTTGTTTTTCCATATTATTTAGTTTTTTAGGTTTTTGTCTTTCATATATCAGGTAAAGTGGTGCAAAGTTACTATTTTTTACTTGTCTTTTCCAAAAGACCAAAAACAAAATGAACGGTTTTTAATTTTTTTATGATATTAATTTGTCTATGAGAAAATAATATAGTAATTTTGCCTTCAAAAAGTATTTTCCACTACCGTAAAAAGTAAGAAACAACGCGATGAAAAAACTACTTAGTCTTCCCCCCAACCTCGTGGGATGCTTCCACGACATCACGAGACTCCCGAAAGAGGAGTGGTTCTGCACCAACGACCCCGTAGACCGTAAGCTTGGTTCCGGTGGCGGAACGACATGGGTGCTTGAGGAATGTCCTGAGTCGTTCAGGAAAGACAAGAAGATTATACTACATGCAGGAGGACAGAGCCGAAGGCTGCCTGCGTATGCCACGTCAGGCAAGATTCTCACTCCTATCCCGGTATTCAGATGGGAAAGAGGACAGAAACTGTCGCAGAACCTTCTCACCCTTCAATTGCCACTTTATGAGCGCATAATGGAGAGTGCTCCCGAGAGTCTAAGGACAATGATTGTCAGCGGAGATGTATATATCCGCTCTACCGAACCTATACGTAATATCCCTGAGGCTGACGTTGTATGCTTCGGACTATGGCTCAACGACGAGACAGCAATGAATCATGGTGTCTTCGTCTCTGAGCAGAACACCCCCGGTGTGTTGAAGTGTATGTTGCAAAAGCCTTCATTAGAGACTCTTCACAAAATACAGAACAATCATTTCACCCTTGTAGACATAGGAATATGGATGCTCTCAGACAAGGCTGTAAAGACGTTGATAAGGAAATCGAAGAACGACGACGGCACAATACGCGAGTATGACCTTTACTCTGACTTCGGTGGAGCAATGGGTACTTCCCCGACATGTACTGACGAAGAAGTGGCTGCTCTCTCTGTTGCTGTACTGCCACTTCCCGGAGGTGAGTTCTACCACTATGGCACAACACCCGAATTGCTCTCTTCTACACTCCGCATTCAGAACATAATCGTTGACCAACGTGAAATAATGCACCGCGACCGCAAAGCGCACCCGTCGCTTTTTGTACAGAACGCTGATATCCACATAAAACTCAGCAGTGACAACGAGAATATATGGATAGAAAATTCCTGCATAGGCCGACACTGGACTCTCTCCCGTAACAACGTAGTGACAGGAGTTCCGGAGAATGACTGGCATGTGACACTCAAAGACAACCAGTGTATAGACATCATTCCTTATGGTGAGACTCAATACGTAGTACGTGTCTATAGTTTCTATGACCGTTTCGCAGGAAAGCAACAGCAGGAACCTCTCTTCCCTGTAGTAAACTCAACAGCCGAAATGGGGGAAATGGTGGTGTATATGCTCTCCGACCGTTCTGACAGCCATGGCAAGGCCCTCTTTGACAGCATGAAGAAGCTCAGTGCGGAGGAAATTTGCGCTTCGGCAAACCTTCGACGGCTCACGAGCCAGAGGGAGGCTATGAAGATAAAGAACTGGAGTGCCATAGCCAGCAACTACCGTCATTCCGTTTTCTATCAAGTGAACCTTCACGATGCGGCAGAAGATTTTGCCGCTCACAACATTCCGTTGCCGGCAGAACCTTCGGAAGAAGCAGCTCTCCTGACACGCATACACGATGCTATGTTCCGCTCTGAGGTAATACGTCTGAAAGAGGGTGAATGCCTTGAAAGCCGACAGTGGGACGAGAAGGCTTTCGCACTTCTCCGTCAAGGACTTACAACGCCAATGTTACGTGACCGTCAATCGCCCAAGATGTCGGTATTCCGTGACCAGATTGTCTGGGGCAGGTCTCCTGTCCGCATAGACCTTGCGGGAGGATGGACGGACACTCCTCCATATTGCCTTATGGAAGGTGGTGCTGTGGTGAACATCGCAGTAGACCTTAACGGCCAGCAGCCCATACAGGCATACATACGCCCTTCGGAAGAATTTCATATACGTCTGAGGAGCATAGACCTGGGGGCAGAAGAGACCATTACGACTTATGAAGAGCTGAGGAACTTCCACCATGTCGGCTCACCCTTCTCAATCCCTAAGGCCGCCCTTGTACTCTGCGGTTTCCAGCCGGGTTTCTCTGTAGAGACATACCCAAGCCTTGAAGACCAGCTTCACGACTTCGGATGCGGAATAGAAGTGACTCTGCTTTCTGCAATACCTGCCGGCAGCGGACTCGGTACGAGCAGTGTCCTGGCATCAACAGTACTCGGTGCGCTAAGTAATTTCTGCTCCCTCAACTGGGACAAGAACGAAATTGGCCGACGCACGCTGACCCTTGAGCAAATGCTCACGACGGGAGGCGGTTGGCAAGACCAGTTTGGTGGTTTGCTTCACGGTGCCAAGCTTCTCACCACAACACGTGGCTTCGACCAGAACCCACAGGTAAGATGGATGCCTACAACGATATTCTCCCAACAGGAATACAAGGCATGTCACCTGCTATACTATACCGGCATAACGCGTACAGCCAAGAAACTTCTGGCAGAGATAGTACGGCGCATGTTCCTGAACCATACAGGAGAGCTGCAACTGCTGAGGGAAATGAGACAGCAAGCATACGATATGTTTGAGGCGATACAAAGCAACGATTTCCACGCCATGGGACTACTGACACGAAAGACATGGCAGCAGAACATGCAGATAGATGCAGGCACCAATCCCCCGGGAATAGACTGCATAACAAAAGTCATTGACGACCTCTGCCTTGGATATAAACTGCCGGGGGCCGGGGGCGGCGGATATATGTATATGATAGCCAAAGACCCGGAGGCTGCCGCACGCATAAAACAGCTTCTGCAACAGCATCCCCATAACTCCAACGCCCGTTTTGTAGATATGAACATCAGCGATACAGGATTACAGATAAGCAGGTCGTAGGACACGGAAAAAACGTGATGGTGAAAGAGTATCGTTATGACAAGAAAAGATCATGACAGATTATTTATCATGATGATAATTGTATTGTTATCGGGGGTAAAGTCTGAGAGGCATTATGACAATGACGTATAAATAACTTGCAGAACATAAAAACAAGATGTACACCATAACAGAAATAGCAGAAAATATCAGTGCTGAAAAACACGGTGAAGCCAGCGTTGAGGTGACACACCTCCTCACCGACTCTCGTTCTCTCACCTTTCCTGAGAGTTCTCTTTTCTTTGCTATCAAGACTCAGCACAACGACGGACATAATTATATTTCTTCACTTTATGAACGCGGAGTACGTTGTTTTGTCGTAGAAGACGTACCTGAAGACTATGCCATCAGGTATCCCAACGCCTCGTTCCTGAAGGTAAAAAACACGATACAGGCATTGCAACAGCTTGCCGCACACCATCGTAGACGTTATTCCATACCTATCATAGGCATAACGGGGTCTAACGGAAAGACAACCGTAAAGGAGTGGATGTACAACCTTCTTTACCACGACCGTTACGTCACACGCTCACCACGTTCGTATAATTCACAGATTGGCGTGCCATTATCAGTATGGATGCTTAACGAAAGCAGTGAAGTGGCACTCTTCGAGGCAGGAATAAGCCGCAAGGGCGAAATGAAGATACTTGAGGAAATCATTCAGCCGACTATCTGTGTGTTCACTAACATTGGTTCGGCACATCAAGAGAATTTCTCATCGCCTAATGAGAAAAGCGAAGAGAAAGCCCTCCTCGCACGCAATGCACAGTATGCCGTATATCAATACGACAACAGCATGGTGTCTGATGCCATCAAGTCGTCCGGGTTCAATGGAGAGCACATCACATGGTCAAGGACAGACGCAAAGGCGCGTCTGTTCATTGAAACGGTGACATTTCAGGCAGACGACCTTTCGGCACGTGTGAAATACACATACCGTAAGTCTGACGGCAGCACAATACAATCTGCATATACCTTGAAGGAAAGCAACAGAGCTACGTTGGAAAACTCCATGACATGTCTTGCCACGTGTCTGCTGCTCGGAATGTCTCCTGACACTTTCGCCGAAAGAATAGAGGACATTACACCTGTTGCCATGCGGCTTGAAGTGAAAGAAGGACAGCATGATTGCACACTAATAAACGACACCTACAACAATGACCTGAACTCTCTTGACATAGCTCTTGATTATATGGCGCGAAGACCAGAGTCGAAAAACCGCTCCAAGACCCTCATAACGAGCGACATTTACCAATCAGGGCTTGACGCTGAGACATTGTCACACGAACTGCTCACCCTTGTAAAGACACGTGGGATAAGTCATCTCCTCTTCATTGGAGAAGAGATGAAACGAAGCTTACAGAAAGCATTGGAAAACGACAATACGATAAAAGCGGAGTTTTTCAGCGATACAGAGGAATTTCTGCACTCTGATTCCATGGAGCATCTTGAGAGTGAAGTGATATTGATCAAAGGAGCCCGCCCGTTCCGCTTCGAGCGCATTACTGAATGCCTTGAGAAGAAGGTACATGAAACGGTTCTGGAGGTAAACCTCAGTGCCTTGGTAGAGAACTATTACCACTACAGATCGATGATGAAGCCGGAGACAAAGTTGGTGTGCATGGTAAAAGCGAATGCATACGGAGCAGGAGCTGTTGAAGTATCGAAAATATTGCAGGAAAACCATGTAGACTATCTCGCCGTAGCTGTCGTCGATGAGGGTGTCACGCTTCGTGAAGCTGGAGTGACGTGTAACATCATGGTGATGAACCCGGAGATGTCTTCGTTCAAGACTATGTTCGACCATAACCTTGAGCCTGAGATATATTCGTTTAACCTCTTAGAGTCACTGATCCTCGCCGCACGCCACGAGGGAATCACCAACTACCCCGTACACATAAAACTCGACACCGGCATGGGACGCTTAGGCTTCGACTCCCGGAATGACATGGAGAAACTCATAGAGATACTGAAGGGACAGAAAGCACTAATGCCACGCTCGGTATTCTCACACCTCGCGGGTGCCGACTCGGACAGTCTTGACGAATTCTCCTTCCACCAGCACCAACTGTTCATGGAGGGTAGCGGAAGGCTTCAGGAGGCTTTCAGCCATAAGATTTTACGACATCTGTGCAACTCAGCCGGAATAGAGCATTTCCCCGACTGGCATATGGAGATGTGTCGTCTGGGATTAGGACTATACGGCATAAACCCTCGCGACAATGCCCCACTGAACACCGTGTCGACCCTAAAGACCACAATACTTCAGAAGCACCTCTTCAAGGCTGGCACCTCAATAGGCTACAGCCGTAAAACCATTCTTGAACGTGACAGCGAAATAGCCGTAATACCTATAGGTTACGCCGACGGCTTGAACCGTATGCTCGGCAACAGGGCAGCATACTGCCTCGTGAATGGAGCAAAGGCACAGTATGTTGGAAATATATGTATGGACGTTGCGATGATAGATGTCACGGGGATAACCTGCAAAGAAGGCGACAGCGTGGAAATCTTCGGCAAAGAACTTCCAGTCACTACGCTCTCAGACACGACAATGACTATTCCTTACGAAATACTTACCGGAGTAAGCATGCGTGTGAAGAGGGTTTACTATACCGAGTGACTACGGTCTCTAAACTGACAACCTTAATCAATAAACGTACAATGGTGGAAACCACACAATAAAACGTACAATGGTTTTAATCACTCAACAAACATCATAGCCACAAACAAGAAATATGTCGATAAACCTACTTCGCAGCATACTCATCCTGCTTGTGATACAAATACACATTTCACCGTTCACACAGGCATATCCGGACCTTCAGCATGCTGTCCTGGGATTCATCATACCATTATTCCTGTTCCTCACTGGCTATCTCTTCAATGCAAAGAAGAGCTACAGACAGTACGCATCATACCTTCTGAAGTTCACCGTGCCATACATAGTGCTTGAGACGGCATACTTGTGTCTCTCTGCATACCTGCCAGTGCGCGACGGCATCGGCGAACTGACAGCAGGCAATGTAGCATACCATCTGCTCATAGCACCTTTAGGTCCTTACTGGTACCTGCATACCATGCTGATATGCGGCACGATATACTTCCTTTCGGAGAAGACATTCTCCAAATGGAAGAGAGGCGGAACACTTGCTGTAGCGCTTTCATGCGCCATGGCTGTAGCTTATCTCACCCCGCTCATCGGAGTACCTGCCATGCTGGCGTTCTTCGCCGGGGTAGTTGCAAGGAAGTGGGAATGGACTATTGACGGACTGTTCCACTCCTCGCCATGGGCAGCACTGCCGTTTTTCATAACTGTGGTATACGGTGTGTCAGGAGATGTCGCTTTCGCTTCTCAGATGTCAATATACGCTGTAGTGGCCGGAGCATCCTTCTCGTCATTTCTTCTATGGGCTGAGCGTAGAATACCCCATCGCATGCTCCATGTCCTCGCCTTCATAGGGGCTAATACCCTTCCGATATATCTCTTCCACCCTATATTCACCATGCTGGCAAAGAAATGCCTTGGTGTGTTGCTTGACATTGACGGCAGCGTGACTCTTTTCAGCCTCATCACGCTCCTTATTGCCGTTGGCGGGTCACTGGCAATAACGGTGGTATTAGACAGAACAGGTCTCTCTTGGCTCTTCGGGCAGCGAAGGCTGTTGAGATAACTTCCTTAAAAACAATGACAATCATCAATACGTGACGATGGAGCAGACAAAGACCATATCAAACAATCTAACCCGGTATAAGACCAAGGAGCCGGAACAATATAACGTCATCATGCATAACGACGACTATACTACTATGGACTTCGTGATAAAAGTTCTTGTGGATATATTCAAGAAGCAGCGTGACGAGGCAGAACGTCTTATGATGAAAATCCACAAAGAGGGTAAAGCCGTAGTTGGAAGATACCTCTTCGACATTGCCTGCAGCAAGGCAAAATATGCCATGACCTTGGCACGCCAGAATGGTTTTCCTCTAAAACTAACAGTAGAAAAAGAATAATGGATATCGATATAAAGAATTTACGTCTTGACCTCTGTACCCAAAGGGTAGCGGAGGCTTTCTCGGGAATGTATTCCATAGCGACATTAACACGTGCGGAATTTATCACGCCTGAGCACATGCTGCTTGCCATTATCAGGCAGAATGAATTCCGTTCTTTCTGCCAGAAAAAGAGAATAGACCTTGAAAAGATTGAGAAAGAGACGCAGACTTATCTCAGCTCATTGGCACGTGAGAGTACCGACAGGCCCTACGAGGGACTGCTTTCAGTCATGATGCTCTCGCTAATACAGCGTATCGCCGAAGAACAGCAGACGAAACATCCAATCTCCATACCTGACATACTTGATTATATGCTGGAGATTGACGGCAGCCTGGTGCAATATCTCTTGATAGAATATGTCATAATCAGATGCCAGGACGGCATAAATGACATTAAGGGTGAATATGCAAACGATATAGAAGACTACGAACTGACGAGCGATGACATATATGACGACTTCCCCGACGACGATTCCATGTTTGAAGAGTCGTGGCAGAACAATCTAACATGTATCAACGATATATACAGCAACAGGAATCCTCTCATCGGAAGGGAAAAAGAACTGGAGCGCACGATACGCATACTCTGCCGCAAAGACAAGAACAATCCGCTCTTCATCGGTGAGCCAGGAGTAGGCAAGACAGCCATGATATACGGTCTTGCAGCAAAGATAGAAAGCGGCGACGTGCCGGAATGGCTCCGCAGTATGAAGATATACTCTCTTGACATGGGAAGTATCGTGGCAGGGGCATCGTACAACGGCGAGTATGAACGACGGTTGAAGGAAATACTGAACGGAGCACGCGACAACGGTAAATGTATCATATATATAGACGAGATACATACTATCATGGGTAACGGCAACAACGGTAACACCATGAACGCTGCCGATATCTTAAAGCCGTATCTTGAGGACGGCAGGACACGCTTCATTGGGTCTACGACATTTCAGGAATACAACAGGTCAATAGCCAACAACAAGGCTGTGGCAAGGCGTTTTGCACACATAGAGATCAAGGAGCCTTCGGTAGAAGAGGCAAAGGAAATCATCAAGGCACTACTGCCACACTATGAAAAACACCACGGAGTGAAATACAAGGAAGATGCCGTAGAATATGCTGTGGAACAAAGCGATGCTTTCATAAACGACAGATACCTGCCCGACAAGGCCATCGACATCATTGACGAGGCGGGGGCACTGCTTCAGCAGCACAGGCTTAAGAACAAAGCAGGAAAGGTAATGGCACAGAGGTTTCAGATTGTGAGCCGGGACATCGTGAAGAAGATCTTCATCGACGTTTGTCGCATAGACGCCAAAGCACTCGGCAACGAGGGTAACGAAGCACTCAAAGACCTTGAAGGAAACATCACAAAAGAAATCTACGGTCAGGACGAAGCGGTACGTATGGTCGTCAGGGCGGTCATGATGGCAAAGGCAGGACTTTCAGAACCAGAGAAGCCTATGGCGTCATTGCTCTTCGTAGGTCCGACAGGAGTGGGAAAGACGGAAGTCTGCAAGGTTCTCGCCCGTGAGCTGGGCATAGAGCTGATACGATTCGACATGAGCGAATACGCCGAGAAGCACACCATCTCCAAGCTCATAGGCTCTCCGGCAGGTTATGTGGGGTATGACGAGGGCGGACTTCTCACAAGTGCTATAAGGAAATCGCCTAACTGCGTATTGCTGCTCGACGAGATAGAGAAAGCCCATGAGGATATATACAATATCCTTCTTCAGGTTATGGACTATGCCCGCCTCACAGACAACAAAGGCAACAAGGCGAATTTCCATAACGTAATTCTCATCATGACGAGCAACGCCGGGGCACAGTATGCGGCACAGGCTAATGTAGGCTTCGCAGGCGGCATGACAAAGGGTGACGCCATGATGAACACAGTAAGGAAACGCTTCAAGCCAGAGTTTCTGAACAGGTTGTCAGCCACTGTAGTGTTCAACGAAATGAACAGAGTCATGGCAGAACGCATTCTCGACAAAAAATTAGAAGTGCTGAAAGGAAGGATGAAAGAACGGAAAGCGGAAATGCTGCTGTCTGCTGAAGCGTGTGAATTCCTCCTCGAAAAGGGTTTCTCAGAAAGATATGGTGCACGTGAGATGGACAGGGTTATACAACAGTATCTTACTCCTCTGCTTATGGAGGAAATATTGTTTGGAAAACTGAAAAACGGGGGCACTGTCAGCATAACGAGGAAAACAGACGTTCTGTCAGTAGAGTGACAACACCTGATTTCCATGTCAGAGTATACAGAAAACTGCTCCGCTAACGCACATGAGAGATAAACATTCATGTCATCGCTCACTTTTGTGCGAAATAAAAGACGCTTAACCAGAGAGACATAAAAAATCAGAAAAAAAGATATGGTTTTCCAACTTACTGACGACCCCACCCTATTCCCCAACCCTTACCATGGTGAAGACGACGGACTGATAGCCGTCGGCGGCGACCTCTCGCCGGAACGTCTCACCAACGCATATGCCAAAGGTTTCTTCCCATGGTATGGCTTCAAGGAACGCGAAGAGATATTGTGGTGGTGTCCATTGAAACGTTTCGTCATTTTCCCGAAAGAGATACACGTCAGCCACTCCATGCGACAGACACTACGCCGAGGCAAGTTCACCGTGACCTTTAACCAGGCTTTCCATGATGTCATAACGCACTGCAGTAAGACAGACAATCGCGACGAGCAAGAAGGGGCATGGCTGGGAGGAGAGATGATCAAGGCATACGAAAGGATGTTCCGTCATGGGCTATGCATGTCCGTTGAGGTATGGAGCAGCGACGGTTCACTTGCCGGAGGTCTGTACGGTGTGTCCTTAGGGAGAAACTTTTTCGGAGAGAGCATGTTCTCTTTGAAACCTGACGCCTCGAAGTTGGCTCTCATAAAATTAGCAGAGAGAATTGGTGAACGCGGAGGCATTATAGACTGCCAATTTGAGACGGCTCATCTCAAGTCCATGGGTGGAAGGCATATCTCATACAAGCAATATCTGGAGATTATAACCGAAAGATAGTGGGTATGAAGTAAATATCATAGAGAATGAAACTAAAGATAACATAGAGATTATTGGCAATAACAAAACATAGAGATTGTAGGACGTAAATAACAGTCAAAAAATATGATGACAAAGGAAAGAGAGCACATAGTTTATACTGAGGGAAACCACGAAATAAATATGACAAAGAAACGTAACGAAGACGAAGACTTTCCACCCGTAGGTGGTGACGACGCATTGGAAAAGACTTTCCGCAAGATGCTTGACGATGCCACCAAGATGCTATCCGGAGCAATGATGGGAAAGATAGGAAAGATTCCGCCACCATTTGACATGACAAGAAAGGACGACAACTCAAACAACATCCTTTTCTCACTTACCACCGACCTTACACAACTTGCCAAAGAGAAAGCTCTCGACAGTGTGGTGGGTCGCGACGATGAGATCAGGAGACTCATTGAAGTGCTTTGCAGAAGAAAGAAGAACAACCCAGTATTGATAGGAGAACCAGGAGTTGGAAAGAGCGCTATTGTTGAAGGACTGGCTCAGATGATTGTGGCAGGTAAAGTGCCGGACATCATGAGGATGAAGCGTATTCTTTCTCTTGACATGACAGGACTCGTAGCTGGTACCCGCTACCGGGGTGACTTCGAGGAAAGGATAAAGGAACTGATGAAAGAACTTGAGAAGAGAAATGACATAATACTCTTCATAGACGAAATACATACCATCGTGGGAGCCGGAGGAGCTTCGGGAACCCTTGATGCTGCCAATATCCTCAAGCCGGCATTAGCACGAGGCAAGATACAGTGTGTAGGTACGACAACACTCGACGAATACCGTAAGTCGATAGAGAAAGACGGAGCCTTGGAACGACGTTTCCAGAAAATCATCGTCGACGAGACATCACCAGAAGATACACTTCGAATACTGGCAACAGTCAGCGACCACTACCAGCGTTTCCACCACGTGAGATTCTCAGAGGAGGCTCTTAATGCCTGCGTGTCGCTGGCACAGCAATATATCACCGACAGGAAATTTCCCGACAAAGCCATTGACATCATGGACGAGGTGGGTGCCCACATCCGCCTTTCCAGCAAACGTTCGTCGAACGCATTACGCAACATCGAACAGGAGATAGAGAAATTAAAGGAGAAGAAAAGACATGCTGTATGTATACAGAACTTTGAAATGGCTGCCGAAATGCGCGACAGGCAACATGAACTAGAAAAGCGCCTGGAAGAATATTTCAAGAAGGAGATGGAAGGAGACAGCTCAGAGTATGTTGAAGTTACGCTGAATGACATCAACGAAGTGGTGTCACACATCACCGGCATACCTGTCAAGACATTGGGCGAGAGTGAAAGGGAAAGGCTGAAACGTCTGGCACCGACACTAAGGAAACATGTCGTAGGACAGGATGATGCGGTAAACACTGTGGTAAAGGCGATACAACGCAGTAAGATAGGCATCAAGAACCCTTCGAGACCTATCGGAGTCTTCCTGTTTCTCGGTCCGACAGGTGTCGGCAAGACATTCCTCGCACAGGAGATAGCACGCGAGATTTACGGTACGCAGGACGCTCTGATACGTGTGGATATGAGCGAATACAACGAGAGTTTCAATACCTCACGTCTTGTCGGTGCGCCTCCGGGATATGTGGGATATGACGAAGGCGGACAGCTGACAGAGAGAGTGAGAAGAAAGCCTTACTCTGTAGTTCTGCTCGACGAGATAGAGAAGGCCCATCCTAATGTCTATAACATGCTTCTCCAGGTCTTGGACGAAGGAAGGATGACCGATGGCAACGGGAGGTTAATAGATTTCCGCAACACCATAATCATCATGACCTCGAACACGGGAACACGGCAGCTGAAGGATTTCGGTGCCGGCATAGGCTTCACGACTCTCGCAAAGGGCGATATACGCGATGAGGAATATGCGCAACACTCGGCAGCAATAATCCGTAAGGCATTGCAACGCCAGTTTGCTCCGGAGTTCCTTAACCGTCTTGACGAGATTGTCACTTTCCGTCAGCTCTCACAAGAGTCTATAAAAGAGATAGTATCCTTGGAACTGCGTGACCTCGCACGACGTATTGCGAAAAACGGCTATAAGATACGTTTCTCAGAAAAGTCAAAGGCATTCATAGCAGAAAAAGGCTACGACGTGCAGTATGGTGCGCGACCGCTGAAACGTGCCATCCAGCAGTATGTGGAAGATGCCATCTGCGATATGATAATAAACGAGAGTCCTGAGGCAGGAAGCACAATAAGTGTCAAGACAAGTCGTGACGGAAAACAACTTGCTTTCTCAGTGGTGTAAAGACAGCCAAATCATGAAACGAGGTGTGACGGTGGGGACGGCTTCATATCTCAATAAGCATACGCAAAAACTGAAACAAGAGATGATAAGTAAGGCAAAGATAAGATACCTGCGCTCATTAGAGCAAAAAAAGACACGCAAAGCGGAAGGAGTATTTGTGGCGGAAGGAGTGAAGGGGGTCACGGACATCATGAAAGTAATTCCACCTCGTATCATAGCAGCTACTGAAACGTGGCTGCAGAATGCGGCAATACCAGAAGAATGTGAGGTCTGGGAGGTCAGCGAGGAGGAGCTGAAGCGTATATCATTCCTCCAGACTCCGCAACAGGTTATGGCAGTATTCCCACAGCCTGCCAACACACCTGTTGAAATTGATTCCAACCAGCTGTATCTTGCTCTTGACAACGTGCAGGACCCAGGAAATCTCGGCACGATAATACGCATTGCTGACTGGTTTGGCATAACACATATTTTCTGCAGCATGGAAAGTGCAGAGATATGGAACCCCAAGGTTGTGCAAGCCACAATGGGCAGCATAGCACGAGTGAGAGTGACATACCTCCCATTAGAGACGCTTCTCGAAAACCTTCCTGAAGGCATGCCGGTTTACGGCACGTTCCTTGAAGGCGAGGACATACATAGTACGAATCTCGAAAACCGCGGCATCATAGTAATGGGAAACGAGGGGAAAGGCATCTCTGACAATGTGGCAAAATGCGTGACACAAAGAATCCTTATTCCGAACTATCCTAAGGGACGGGAGACGGCAGACTCACTGAACGTTGCCATAGCAACAGCAATAACATGCTTCGCCGTGAGGAAACCATAAAAATAGCAGTGCGACAACACCATCAGACAAACAGCGCTTCAACAAGTTAAGCAGTCACCTGCATACGGCATACAGCAGGTCGGTTCGTCCTCCCATAGGACGATAGTAAACAAGGCATGAATAGTGGTTCTCCGTCTGGTAGAAATCTCCTTCCGCGGGCAGATATACCACCTCACCGTCAGGCTTCTCCATGACATACTGATATGAGTAATACCCCATCTTAAGCATTACGGTGCAACGGTAGCACTGCTCTTCGGGGAAATACTCCATACGGTATTCAGGGAGGAGCCTGTCGTTTGTCCACTGTCCGTTGAGGTACACCTCACCCTTGAATGGTTCTGGAGCATGGTATGAGAAATTACAGAGGAAATACTCGGACTCGGTATCATTGTTGTTGTTATAGAAGTTACGTATAAAGAACGCCCCGTTGGCATCCTCGTCATAGACATAGTGCGGACGAGGATAGTCGCGGTAGAGGTTCACTATGTAGTTGTCACCGTCGAAGTCACTGTTCTCCACTCCCATGGTGTTACGGCGCAGGTCGAGGTATTCAAACTTACGGTATTCATTTGTT
This sequence comes from uncultured bacterium, assembly GCA_945829425.1. Classification (GTDB taxonomy): domain Bacteria; phylum Bacteroidota; class Bacteroidia; order Bacteroidales; family Bacteroidaceae; genus Prevotella. The sequence continues at coordinate 17,931 of CALZUQ010000039.1, forward strand.
GCCGGGAAGATAAGGTCTTTGCAATGATACCATTGCATGCCTTGAGCGAGGTAAGCCTGCGGACGTGGCAAGGTACGGGCTGTAGACCACCGCCAGTTCTGCATGACCACGACCTTCACCTGACGCTCCGGCGATGTCACGCTTACGCCATTATATCCCACCTGCACGTCAGCTTGCTGGTATCTGCCATTGATCTCCTTGTCTGTGCGTGGAGAAACGGTGAGCGAGGCAGACATACGTGACTCTACAACCATAAAACACACCCTCAAGACTGGGGCGTCGTCCGCATCATTGTCATATACCGTAAGGATATAGTTGCCCGACATGCTCAAACGGCACTCACGGTTGGGAACGGAGAGAGTGTAATGGGAATACAGTTCTCCGGTATTTACAGACTTCTCGCAGTCTTCTATAACCATTCCGGAAGAGAAGCCTTCGATATAATCACTCTCGAAAAGACTCTCACTTGGCGACCAGTCTGCCTCACAGTGGCTTACGGTATAAGTAAAGCGGCGGTAGTCGTGAGACATGACATCAAAGGCGATATTGACATACTCGCCGGAGCGAAGCTCGATGACAGGTAGCCCCGTGTCATATCGGGATGTGGAAACACGAAGGCTGCGAATGTCATCGGCGAATGTCTGATGACGCTGCCCCGAGACATGGAGGAAAGGAAAGGCAAGAGCCAGCAGCATGAGGAGGATATTTTTTTTCATGAGTTTTTTTCGTTTTCTTCCGTTTTTCAGCAGAAAAATGGATATTTTCTGCAAAAATACCTTTTTTTCCTGTAATAATGCCATTTATAAAACATTTTTTCGTAATTTTGCATGGAAAAAACAATAATACACGTATAAAAGCGCAGAAACCCCTTAGCTTGCGCCCTGAAACAAGAATAACAATTATGGCAAAAGAACTTAAAGACCTTACGAAAAGGTCAGAGAATTACAGTCAATGGTACAACGACCTAATCGTGAAGGCTGACCTCGCCGAACAGAGTGCGGTAAGAGGTTGCATGGTAATAAAGCCTTACGGCTACGCTATCTGGGAGAAGATGCAGCGTCAGCTCGACACCATGTTCAAAGAGACCGGAGCACAGAACGCATATTTCCCGCTCCTCATACCGAAGTCGTTTCTCTCACGCGAAGCGGAACATGTGAAAGGCTTTGCCAAGGAATGCGCTGTAGTGACACACTACCGTCTGAAATCGTCAGAAGACGGCAACGCCGTAGTGGTAGACCCTGAGGCTCGCCTTGAAGAGGAACTTATCGTACGCCCTACTTCTGAGACAATAATATGGAACACTTACAAAAACTGGATACACTCTTACCGTGACCTCCCGCTGATGTGCAACCAATGGTGTAACGTCATGAGATGGGAAATGCGCACCCGCCCATTCCTCCGCACGTCAGAATTCCTCTGGCAAGAGGGACATACAGCACACGCCACGAAGGAAGAGGCTGTAGAGGAAGCCCAGAAGATGCTGAAGGTTTACGCAAAGTTTGCAGAAGACTATATGGCTGTCCCTGTGCTGCAGGGCGTAAAGTCTGAGACGGAACGTTTCGCAGGAGCCCTCGACACATATACCATAGAGGCAATGATGCAGGACGGCAAGGCTTTGCAATCAGGAACGAGCCATTTCCTCGGACAGAATTTCGCAAAGTCGTTTGACGTCACCTTCCTCAACAAGGAGAACAAGCCTGAGTATGTATGGGCAACATCATGGGGAGTATCGACACGTCTGATAGGTGCCCTCATAATGACACACTCTGACGACAATGGTCTCGTTCTCCCTCCAAGACTCGCACCGATACAGGTGGTGATAATACCTATCGCCAACAAGCCCGAGCAGCTCGCAGCCGTTACGGAGAAAATCACTCCGGTAATTGAGGCTCTGAGAAAGAAAGGCATTACAGTGAAATATGATGACGCTGACAACAAACGCCCGGGATTCAAATTCGCCGACTACGAGCTGAAAGGCGTGCCGGTACGTCTTGCCATGGGAGCACGCGACATTGAGAACGGCACCATAGAGCTTATGCGTCGTGACACGCTGGAGAAGGAGTCACTGCCGTTCGAGGGCATAGCAGACCATATAGAGACTCTTCTCGAAGACATTCAGAAAAATATCTTCGAGAAAGCCCGCAGATACCGTGACGAGAGAGTATATGAGTGCGACAACTACGACGAGTTCAAGGAACGAATCAAGGACGGTGGTTTCTTCCTCTGCCACTGGGACGGCACTGAGGAGACGGAGGCACGGATAAAGGAAGAGACTCAGGCTACGATACGTTGCGTGCCGTTCGCTTACGAGCAGACACCGGGAACAGACATGGTTTCTGGCAAGCCTGCTAAACATCGTGTCATAATAGCACGTGCATACTAAGCATGTCATTCCGTAGAAAGGACACAGGAAAAACAAAAAAGAATTAATGTAGGTGTGAAACAAGACATCACGAACGTAATACTGTCTTTGGCATCGAACGTCAGACAAGAAGAGAATATCATTATGGCAGAGGAGAGACTCCAGAGTCTCTTTTCTGCCATATCCTTTTCACGCATGATGAGGACAGAGGCTATAGGAGTCTCCGTGAGCAAGGAATATATAAACGTTATAGCAACAGGAAGCACACGGCTCGAATATGATGCACTCAAAGCGGCGATAAAGGCTTTGGAGCATGACATGGGACGTACGGAAAAGGGAAAACATAACGGCATGATACCTATTGATATTGACATCATGCAATACGGAGGACAACGCTATAAGGCTGACGACTGGCATAAGCCGTTTAATGTCATACTGCTGAAGGAAATGGAGGCGGAAAGCAAATGAAGGATTTTCAATACCTTCAGCGGCAGACAGTATGGCTTTGTAAGATTTCATTTTTCAGTTATAAAAACTTCGTTCCAAGGCTTGGAACGCACATACCAAGGCTTGGAACGAAGATTTCATGCCTGTGATTTATTTTTTTATTGGGGGAAAACCATGAAAAAAACATGCGACGGCAAGGACAGAAGCCCCATCATAACGCCACGAGCATCACTCATGGTGGTAAGGCTCACCTTTTATAATAGTACACGCGCGGTAAAGCTGCTCGCAAAAAATCATGCGAACCATCTGGTGAGAAAATGTCATCTTCGAGAGCGACACCTTATGGTCGGCACGTGAATATACGGCATCAGAGAAACCGTACGGACCACCAATGACGAAGACGAGGCGACGAGCGGTATGCTGCTGACGCACCAACCATGCTGCGAAAGTGAAGGAACGGTATTCCTCACCGTGTTCGTCAAGAAGCACTACGGTATCTGAAGGTTGGAGACTACGGAGCACCATCTCGCCTTCCTTCTCCTTCTGCTGGGCTTCAGAGAGAGCCTTGGTGTTTTTCAGGTCGGGCAATGTGGTGACATGAAAAGGCATATAATGACCTATACGCTCACAATAGTCGTCAATGACAACGGAAAAATGCTTGTTTACTGTCTTTCCTATTTGTATCAGTTCAGTTTTCATAGTGCAAAATTAGTAAATAATAGATAAACAAGAAAGTTTTTCCAAAAAAATTTTGGCAGTTCAAAAAATATTAACTAATTTTGTTGCTGAAAGAATATAAGGCATTTTTTTGACAAACATACCATTAATAACATATAAAACCAACAAATATGGAAAACAATACAGAATTAGTAGCTCAGTGCCGCGCCAAGGCACAGGAATGGCTCTCACCGGCCTTCGACGAAAAGACACGTAAGGAAGTTCAGGCAATGCTCGACAACGCTGACCCAACAGACCTCATAGAGGCTTTCTACCAGTCTCTTGAATTTGGTACAGGTGGACTGCGCGGCATCATGGGTGTTGGAACAAACCGCATGAACAAATACATCGTGGGCATGGCAACACAAGGCTTCGCAAACTACGTGCTGAAAGCTTTCCCAGGACGTAAGGACCTTGCCGCTGTAGTTGGTCACGACTGCCGTAACAACGGAAGGGAATATGCAGAGACCGTAGCTGCCATATTCTCTGCCAACGGAATAAAGGCTTACCTCTTCGAAAGCCTCCGCCCTACCCCAGAGATTTCCTTCGCCATCCGTCAGCTCGGAGCACAGTGTGGCGTAAACGTCACAGCAAGCCATAACCCTAAGGAGTATAACGGATACAAGGCTTACTGGGAAGACGGTTCTCAGGTGCTTTCTCCGCACGACACAGGCATCATAGAGGAGGTCAAGAAGGTAAAGATTGAGGATGTCAAGTTCGAGGCGAACCCAGACCTCATACAGATTATTGGCGGCGAAATGGATTATGACTACATGCTGGCTGTAAAGGAAGGCATGGTCGATCAGGATGTCATACTCCGTCAGAAAGACCTGAACATAGTTTATTCGGCTATGCACGGAACAGGACGTGTACTCGTACCGCTTTGTCTGCGCTCTTGGGGCTTCCAGAATATCAACGTCGTGCCGGAGCAGATGGTTATTGACGGTAACTTCCCTACCGTAGTATCGCCAAATCCGGAGAATGCAGAGGCCATGACTCTCGGCATGAAGCTCGGCACAAAACTCAATGCTGACCTCGTAGTGGCAACAGACCCGGACGCTGACCGTCTCGCTATTGTCTGCCGCAACGACAAGGGCGAATGGCAGATACTCAACGGCAACCAGACAGCCATGATGTTCTATTGGTACACAATAAAGAACAAGAAAGCTCTCGGACAGCTCAACCCTACCGACTTCATGGTAAAGACCATCGTGACATCAGAGCTGATAGCAAAGATAGCACGCAAGAACGGTGTGGAGATTTTCGACGAGTATACAGGCTTCAAATGGATAGCTTACCGCATACGCGAACTTGAGGGAAAGAGGAAGTATATTGGCGGCGGAGAGGAGTCGTTCGGATACCTTCCATACGACAAGGTACGCGATAAGGACGCTCCAGCTTCTATCTGCCTCATCTGTGAGATTGCAGCATGGGCAAAGGATCAGGGCAAGACGCTCTATGACCTCCTCATGGACATTTATACAGAATACGGTTTCCAGAAAGAGACAACAATCAACGTCGTGAAACCAGGCAAGTCGGGAGCAGACGAAATCAAACAGATGATGGAGAACTTCCGTGCAACTCCTCCTACGACACTTGCAGGAAGCCCTGTAGTCGTAACAAAAGACTACAAGACACTGAAGATGGTCGAGAACGGAGTGGAGAAGGAGTTCTCTATGCCTGCAACATCAAACGTACTCCAGTGGTTCACAGCTGACGGATTGAAGATATCCGTACGCCCTTCAGGCACAGAACCGAAGATTAAGTTCTACTGCGAGGTTCCCGCACCATTCAGCGGAGCAGCAGACTTTGCAGCGGCTAACGCTGCGGCTGAAGCACGCGTAGAGGCTATAAAGAAAGACCTCGGACTTTAAACGTCGGCATAACAATAAGCAGAGGGGAGACACCGTAAGAACTGAATTCGGATAATCTCCCGAGATAAAGACGACACAAAATGGCTGGCTTCCAGATTAAGGAGCCAGCCATTACTGTATGTGTTGTGATGAACGTTAGCGTCAAGAGTCATTCTTTTTCTATTGCGGCAGACTTCTTCTGGTAATCTGTAGGCAAGCTTCCTGTATGCCTCTTGAAGAATTTGACAAAGTATGAGGGGTCGTCGAAGCCGAGGAAATAACTCACCTCCTTGCCCGTCATGTTAGAATACTGTAGCAGGCGTTTCGCTTCAAGCACGATACGGTCGTTGATAAACGACAGAGGGGTCTTTCCCGTACACTCCAGGACACTGTTTGAAAGAGTCTTCGTAGACACGTGAAGAAGGTCTGCATATTCTTTTACCTGATGGAGACGTAAGAATTTCTCCTCAACGATTTTTCGGAACATGACAAAAAGACGGTGTGAAGCTTTCTGTTCATCCAGCCTGTTCTCCTCAGTCTGCCTTCCGTATCTGTTTACAAGAATAAGGAATATCTTCACAAGAGACATCAGCATGTCAAGATGTCCGAAGTCTGCGTCATGACGCTGCTCGTCGCGCATATTCTGCACTACCTGCCTGAGTATCTCTGCAGTACGGTCGTCGATGACGTAATACGGGTCTATGTCGTAAGTGTTGAACATATTATATTTTATGAACATATCCTCCGTCTTGTCGTTCTCGCCGATAATGTCGGTACAGAAACGCAGGATGACCCCCTTGCAACGCATTGGGTCGTCAAAATAATGCACCTGACCCGGAGAAATGAAGAGCAGTGTATTCGGACGTATGGAGATCTGCTTGAAGTCTACGGTATGCACACCACCGTCTTCCTGAAACCATATTATCTCATAAAAGGTGTGTACATGCGGTATAGTGTTGTCCATAGAGTCATGCTTGAAATATTCCGGCATATCATAAATATGTATGCCTATGCCTTTCGGCGTATTGCATACCATGCTGTATATTTCCTGTAATGTCTTGTCGTCAGTCATAGATTATGCGGTTATTTCGTTTGATATTGCAAAATTAATGCTTTTTCTCCATTATAATGTCATAATAAGCGAAGAAATATAATTCAGCATTCGATTTTTTAACATTTCACAAGGTAAAAAGAGCCGATATTCAGAAAAACACCATGGTATATAAGGGAAAAGATATGGTAATAGACAGAAAAAAGAATGTTTTTTCTTCTTGTATTCCCAAATTTACCATTTCTTTTCTATTATTTCTTTGCAATATAGCATTATTATTATTAATTTTGCAATAGAAAAAAAACGAACAAGAATATTAACCTAAAAAACATTCACATTATGGCAACAAAGTATTCAGGCACACAGACTGAGAAGAATCTCATGGAAGCATTTGCAGGCGAGAGCCAGGCACGCAACAAGTATACCTACTTCGCATCAAAAGCGAAGAAAGAGGGTTTTGAGCAGATCGCTTCCCTCTTCCAGAAAACAGCCGACAATGAGAAGGAGCACGCAAAGATGTGGTTCAAGGAGCTTGACGGCATAGGCAATACAGCACAGAACCTCCTTGCTGCTGCAGAAGGCGAGAACTATGAATGGACAGACATGTACGACGGCTTTGCAAAGACTGCCGACGAGGAAGGTTTCCACGACCTCGCTGCAAAGTTCCGTCTCGTAGCAGCTATTGAGAAGAGCCATGAGGAGCGTTACCGTGCTCTCCTTCACAACGTTGAGGCTGCCGAGGTATTCGCAAAGAGCGAAGTGAAGGTATGGGAATGCCGCAACTGCGGACATATCGTAGTAGGCGAGAAAGCTCCGGAAATATGTCCGGCTTGCGCTCATCCACAGGCATACTTCGAGATTCACGCAGAGAACTATTAATTCCATCTTTCCTTTCCTTGCATCCCGACAGCGGATACAGGGAAAAGTAAGACAGAAGACAGCAAGAGCACTGCGCTCTTGAGCAAAGATTATTATCCTTATTTATATTAACCATAACAGTTTTTTTATCTTATGAGAAGCATAACATCTTTTGACTTGCAGTATGCTCACCGTTTCTATGGATTCAAGGGTGAAGCACAGTATCTCCACGGACATACAGGTGTCCTGACATTAGAGGTGGAGGATACTGTAAATGAAGGAGTAAACATGGTTTTCCCATGTAACGAGATACAGAAGACAGCTTGGGACGTGCTGAAGAACTTCGACCACGCTCTCGTGCTGCGTCAGGATGATCCACTCCTGCCAGCTATCCTTGATGTTTACGAGAAGCAGGGCATCAAGAACGGACACCCACAGAACACCATGAAGGGTGAGGCGTTCAAGACTGAATTGGCACAGGCATATCCTGACTGCCGTCTCGTTGTGACGAAGGAGACCATGACCGTTGAGGGTATGATAAAGATTGTCTACGACCTGCTCAAAGACAAGCTGAACATCGCAAAGATAACTTTCACAAGCGGTGTAAACGCAGCATCTCAGGAATATGAGACAAGAAAAGAAATTGACCGTTGTCCTCTCTGCGGTATAGCACTCAACGAAAACGGCGTATGTCCTAAGTGTGGCTACAAGAAATAACACAACTATTTCGTTTGACCGCTAAATCAGAGACACAAAATAATGTTGACCACTGAGGCGGACACACAAACCGAGATACGTGACATAATTCGACCTTTACGGTTGGGAGTTCGGGCTGAAAGCCCAAAAGCACATAGCCCAGGGCAACGCCCTGGGTTTGTTTTTTTATTGCAATAATCGCACTTTCTTCTCGTTTCCTCGGCTTAAACCCCCAGTGTGTCGCTTCGCACTGCCCTGGGCTTTGTTCTTGTTGCCCATTCTTCAACCATAGAGGTCGAAATATTCAGCCCTGCACTTTTGTGCAGGGCTGTTTCGTTTTTTTAATGCGTGTTCAATTGATTCCCATCTTTATCGGTCGTTAATATTTGTAAGCGTCTTGCCTTGATACTGTCCTGTCTGTGCGTCGAGGAAAGTCTTCACCTTACCTATCTCTGCTTCCGACATCTTTCGTCCTACCTGATATTCTGCCATCATCTCTATAGCCTTTTCAAGCGTAAGGACACTACCGTCATGATAATACGGCCATGTCAGGGCAACGTTACGGAGAGTAGGAGTCTTGAAGCGATAACGGTCGCGTTCAACCTTTGTCTGAGCCCAACGTCCGTTGTCAGAGTCCGTAAGCCCAGACTTGGAGTTTATCTCACGGTCCTGGAAATAGTTTGCACGCTGTCCCATCATTTCGTAAGACAAGCCACCCATGTTCACTCCTGTATGACATGTAGCACATTTGAAGTCCTTGAAGATAGCGTAACCTTCTATCTGCTCTGCCGTCATAGCGTTCTTGTCACCTTTGAGATAACGGTCAAAAGGAGAGTTCGGAGTGAGAAGCGTTTTCTCGTATTCCGCAATAGCGTCGGTAATGGTCTTTTCATTCATTCCTTCAGGATATGATGCGAGGAAACGCTTGGTGAACTCTGCATCAGAAGACAGGCGAGCCACAATCTCGTCAAAAGACTTTGAACCCATCTCAACAGGATTGAGAGGAGGACCGGCAGCCTGCTCTGCAAGTGTTGCAGCACGTCCGTCCCAGAACTGCACGAAATTAAAATGGATAATTTAGTTCACTGTGCCCACGTGCTCTTTCTGTTTGAATTTTCTCACTCCATAGACCATCGTTCCGCATAAAAGCATGAGTATTCCTGCAAGCATGGGATATTTCCATGGCTCACGGCATACCATGAGAATGCAATAAGGTGCATCACACTCGTCGTCGAACCCCACAAGATAAACATCGTCATAAAGACTCGCTGCATAAGGACTGTTCACTGATATGATCTGCGGAACGTCATTAATGAGTATGGTAGCAGAATATTGTATCGGAGAACCTGTTTTACTTCTTTCCACGTCGAAATATTTCAGGCGTAATGAGAAGGGCAATGATGAAACATGTCCCTTAGCATCTATGGCAGAAGTGGTAGTGTATGTATAGCCCACCTTACAGCGTAGTTCCTTATAGTCTCCGGCTCCTGCAAGACCACAGAAAAGTGCCAGCCAAATACCGGTATGTGTAGAAAGGAAAACCATGTCATTCCTTAAGGCGGTAGTGCGCAACCTATGGATTATCACGAGCGTGAGGTGAACCATGAGAGCGATAAGAACCGCAACAAAAGGTATTGAGGTTTGAAAGGACTTTTCTGGAGGTAAGCATCCTGCTATGACACATGCCACAGCCAACAAGGCTGTCAATCGCCACGCCATTCTAAGTGAGCGCATTTCCGAAAGCCATTTTCGCCTGCTATATTCACTCTCTAAGACATACAGAACTGAGACCATGCCACCCCCTATAGCAATGCCGACAGGAAAGGCAAAAAGCCGTACATCAATGCAGCCTAAAACAAGTTGCAATACGCATGCCGCTGCCATATATATTATCAGCCAGAATACTGTCATTGTCTTTACTATAAAATTTGACGGTAAAGATACAAAGAATAATTGATATGGCAAAAGAAAATATTAAAAAAAAATTCGCATACTAAAACTTTTTTAACTATGCGGGGATTCTATTATCAATAACAGGTGTTGTATTCGAAACTATTGCTGTCCGGTAAAACTTTTGCAAGCCAAGGGGGGGGTGTCAAAAGTAACTGACACGCCCCCTTTTCTGTATATATAGGAAACTCTGATTATGGAAAAAGACAAAAGCATTTATATCGGAGATACATTATTCCCCGATTGCCCAGTGCGCAACATTCTTGCGAGAGTGGGCGACAAGTGGTCGCTGCTCATAATGCATGAGTTGCTCAGTCATCCCGCGCCCATGCGTTTCTCCGAACTACGAAAGGCAATTCCCGATATATCGCAGAAGGTATTGACAACGACACTGAGAACCCTCGAGACCGATGGTTTCCTCATTCGCACCGTCTATGCCGAAGTGCCTCCCCGCGCCCACTCGTTCATGGAAGCCTGCCAGCCCATGGTGCAGTGGGCAATAGACAATTTCGCGGCAATAATGAAGGATAGGGACAGGCGTTAGTTGCCCTTACGCCTTATCTTTATATGAGTAGCCCTTGCCCATAGTTCCTCCAATGGTCCCCTGCGGAAACGGCTCGTCCAGAAACGGCAGAAGAAATAGAGGCAGATGCAGAACACGATGCCAAGAACAAAACTTATGCGGTGGCTGCTCACGGTATAAAGACCGAGTCCCCAGTTGTAGAAAAGGAATCCGCCCACGATGCTCTGCAACAGATAGTCGGTAAGACTCATCTTGCCTATGCACTCAAGGCGCGAGATGGCTTTGCGCATACTTGTTGTGTAATACAACAGCGTTATGCCACCGACATAGAACAGCATCATGGCGAAATTGCGCCATGCGGTGAGCTGTATCTCAAGGCTCTTGCCTATGCAGACAGGCAACTCGTCAATAGAAATGGTGAGAAGCAGCACTTGTGTTACGGCGAACACAAACAGCGAAACCACCATTGCCTTCCTCCAAAAGCCGAGGTTATCTGCCTCGTTGATGAAGAGCCGCTTGCGTCCCAACAGCATACCTACTACAAAGAGCATAAGAGTCTGAGTGAGGCGACCATGCTCTATTGCCCAACCGAAGTTGATGGGCAAGCCTGTAGTCAAACCGGCCTTTGCCACATCGAGGAAAGAGCCATTGGCACATGCATCATAGCACACGTCCCACAAATGGCCATAGCCAAGATCCATAGGCATAGCATCCGGATTGAGCAGTCCCTTGAAGATGTAATATATCTCAATGGGTTGCAAGAACAATATGGCAGCCACCACAACCAGCATCTTGTCGGGAGCCTTAACCAATGGTATTAGAAACAGTCCGAGGACTGCGTATGTGCAGAGTATGTCACCATTGAAAAATACGAGGTCGAGCATTCCCCAACCAAAAAGCAACAGCATGCGCCATGCGAAGCGAAGGCGGAAGTCCTCGCCACGTTTCGCTGCATTATGGTGTTGTATGTAGCAGCTCAGTCCGAACAGCAATGCGAAGATGGCATACATCTTGCTCGCCCCGATGTAGAATACTGTATCCCACAGTCCCTGGTCAAAAGGTGTCGGTTCGGGGAAGGAATAAAAATTGAGGTGTTCGAGGAAGTGAATGATAATGATGCCTACCACGGCAAATCCGCGAAGGCTGTCAACAACGTTAATGCGCTGTGGCTTGACGCCTTTTTCCATTGTATTATTGATTTTCTTAGTTTTCCAAAATTTGCCGCAAAGGTACGCATT
>CALZUQ010000040.1 GCA_945829425.1 uncultured bacterium
GTCAGAATGCAATTTCTTGTTTATGTCTTTGAACTCGAGCACAGCATCGATATTCAGTATCGGTTCCGTCTGTTCCGGCATGATATGTTTGTCGACATACTGTTGGAAACGATTTTGGAATTCCTTGACGTCTTCCCATCGTAAGGTTAGTCCGCAGGCATACGTGTGTCCGCCGAAATTGAGCAGAAGGTCGCGGCATGACTTTATAGCGGCATAGACATCAAAGCCGGCGACAGAGCGTGCCGAGCCTGTTGCCATGTCTCCGTCACGTGTTATGACGATTGTCGGACGGAAATATATTTCTGTCAGTCGGGACGCTACGATGCCTATCACGCCTTTTTTCCATGCCTCGTCATATATCACGATACTTGAGCTGTGACGCTGTGTTTCAAGGCGTGCCACTATCTGGTTTGCCTCGTCGGTCATTTGCTTGTCGATGTCTTTTCGTTGTTCGTTGTATTCGTTTATTTGTTCTGAGACTTTCAATGCGCTGGCATAGTCTTTCTCGACAAGGAGGTCGACACTCTCCTTTCCGTTCTCCATTCTTCCGCTGGCGTTTATGCGTGGACCTATCTTGAACGTTATGTCGCTCATGGTTATCTGACGTCCAGTCATTCCGCTGACCTCTATTATTGCTTTGAGGCCTATGGACGGGTCTTGGTTCAGCTGTCTCAGTCCATGGTAGGCGAGTATCCTGTTCTCGCCCTCGACAGGTACAAGATCTGCCGCCACGCTGACGGCGCAAAGGTCGAGCATAGGCTGGAGTTGTGAGAACGGTATGCCGTTGCTGCGTGCAAAACCTTGCATGAACTTAAATCCTACGCCACATCCGCAGAGGTGTTTGAAAGGGTATGTGTCGTCAGGGCGTTTTGGGTTAAGTGTCGCTACGGCGCATGGTAGGTCTTCGTCTGGTACGTGGTGGTCACAGATGATGAAATCGATGCCGAGTTCTTTGGCGTATGCTATTTCCTTGACGGCTTTTATTCCGCAGTCAAGGATTATTATCAGCGAGACGTTTGTTGACTTTGCGTAGTCAATACCTTTCTTTGACACGCCATATCCTTCATCGTATCTGTCTGGGATATAGTAGTCTATGTTTGAGTAGAACTGCTGCAGGAACTTGTAAACTAAAGCTACGGCGGTACATCCGTCAACGTCATAGTCTCCATATACGAGTATGCGTTCCTTTCTTCCTATCGCATCGTTCAGCCTGTCTACAGCGAGGTCCATGTCCTTCATCAGGAATGGGTTGATAAGGTCTGTAAGCTGTGGGCGGAAGAAGCGTTTTGCTGCAGATTCAGTGGTAATGCCACGCCTCAGTAGCAGTCGTGCCAGCACAGGAGAGATATTGAGCTTCTTTGCCAATGTCTGCGCCTGGCATTCCTCAGACTCTGAGGTCGGAGTATATTTCCATTTGAAGTGCATAATGTTTGGTCTTGTATGTGTGGTTATGTGGATTGTCTGTACATCCACCATTACAGATAAACTGTCTTTATCATATTAAGCATCCCTCCCGTCAAAAACATGATGAAAGGGATGTATTTTTTAGTGTTTTTTTTATTGTGAGAAACCTATGTCATATTTTGTTTAGATATAGGGTTCAGCCGGCTCCATGAAGCCTGCTTTTGTTTATATGCCGAGACGTTTACGTATATTCTTCGGTATGGCATTTTTGTTTACCATATAGTCCATTGTCTTTGCAACGATGAAGTTTTTGGACATATACCATATACCTTTATATTCACCTGTCTTGCCCCATGAGTTCTTCACCATGTAATACTCACGTCCGGTCTGGTCTTTTGCTATGCCGTAAATCAGCATGCCGTGGTCGTCGGTAAGTGTCCAGTTGTCATACTCCTTCTGGCGCTGTTCCTGCGAAGGCACCATCTCCTTGACGGTAACGCCGGCTTCCTTTATCTTGTTTTGCTTCTCCTTAGCTGACAGTTTGAGCCATTTCGCCATATCCGAGCCTTCCAATCCAGGTTCTTCGCTGTCGATAAGAAGAGCGAGACCGTCGCGGGTGAAGCCGTCCTCAGAGACATCACCGCCCCATGCCACGGTATATCCGTTCATGACAGCATTGTCTATGACAGCTGCCATCTCCTCCATAGGAAGGTTCCATGACCCTGGCTGTCTCCAGTTGTCCTGTACCTCTATAGGGAATGTTGTGTCGAATGGGTGATGTGTGTAAGATGTTATCGTGACATAGTCGTTCCAGTCAAGTCCAAGTGAGTTGGCAAATTCTTTTGGAGTATATTTCTTTCCTTCGTAAGTAAATGTCTCAGGGCATGTTCCGAGATATGCGTCAAGTATTCCCTGAAGCCCTTTCTTCCATGTTGGAGAGAGTTTCTTGATGTTCAGCTTAGCCACAGCGTCAACGTATGGCTCCATAACCCCGAAAAACTCGTTGAAGTTGTTCAGTGTGTCTCCGTACATCGTGCCGGGTGCAGGCATTGCCTCTTCCGGACAGATGCCGTATGTCTTCAGCACGTGCAGCACATCATATGCCGAGCCACCTTGTGAGAACTGTGCATCGCCATGCATGCGTACTTTCACGATGGCTCTGTCCATGTAGTTCTTGTTGCATACGAACATCTCGCAGAGGTCGTAAGTCTTGTTTGTCTTCTTGAGTATCTCTGCCTCAAAGAAGGATAGGGTAGAGTAGTTCCAGCATGTTCCAGACTTTGCCTGGTTCTTGATAGATGTGATAGGGTTTTCTTTTATTACAGTGAATACTGGAGCGTTAGGGTTTATAGAGTCTTTCTTCTCTTTACCCTGCGCCATTACTGATGCCGTACAGAAGAATATTACGGCTGCAGATAAGATTACTTTTTTCATTTCGTTATTTTTTTTATGTTAGGTATTCTGTTTTTTCACCTGCTTTGGGTTTCGAAGTGTTTTCAGGCGTCAGACATCACTCCTTGTTCTCCTCCATGTATTTCTCTACATCTTCTGTGAGGTAAGGAATACGTTTGTCACCGAGGAAACGGCATCCGCTTTCTGTTATGAGTATGTCATCCTCAATGCGAATGCCTCCGAAATCCTTATATTTCTCTATTGCCTCGTAGTTCAGGAAGTCCTTACAGTGTCCCTTGGAGTGCCAGTCGTCAATGAGTGCCGGGATGAAGTATATGCCTGGCTCGTCGGTTATTACAAAGCCCTCTTCCAATCGTCTTCCCATGCGTAGGCAGTTTGTGCCGAACTGGTCAAGACGGGGTCGCGTCTCTTCGTCAAATCCAACATATATCTGTCCTAGGCCCTCCATGTCGTGTACGTCCATGCCCATCATATGGCCTAAGCCGTGAGGAAGGAAAAGGGCGTGGGCACCTTGTGCTACAGCCTCATCGACATCGCCCGTCATCAGTCCAAGAGCTTTGAGGCGTTCCGTCATCCTACGGCATACAGCCATGTGGACATCAAAGTATTTTACTCCCGGTTTTGCTACGTCAAGTGCCAAGTCATGACATTCTGCCACAATGTCGTATATCTCTTTCTGTCGTGTGGAATATCTGCCGTTGACAGGTATGGTACGTGTATGGTCAGAACAGTAGTTGTTTACTGTTTCTCCACCACAGTCACAAAGCACCAAACGTCCGTCTTCAAGGACATTCTCCGAAGGCATGCCGTGGAGTATCTCTCCGTGCTGTGAGAATATTGTGGCAAAGGACACCTTTGATCCGAGAGACAATGGCACGCTGTCAATATGCCCCGCGATGTATTTCTCCGTACGTCCCGGGCGCACCATCCTCATTGCTTTGGTGTGCATCTGGTAGCCTATCTCGGCTGCCCGCTCCAGTTCTTCTATCTCCTCCGGCGTCTTTGTTGAGCGCATCTTCACAACAGCCTTTATCAAAGCCAACGAAGCTTTTTCTTTCTGCTGCGAGGGATGGATGCCGAGAAGGTCCATAAGCGTAATCATTGTGTCGTGACGGTATGGCGGGAGGTAGTGTACCGTGCGATGGCTCTTCAGAGCCTTGTCAACGATGTCCTTGACCTTTGCTTGCGGAGCATAGTTTCTGACACCTACTGATGCGGCAAGGTCTGAAATGACAGGAACAGAGCCATACCATACTATGTCTTCTACGTCAACATCGTCTCCGAGAAGCCATTCCTCACCGCTTTCTGTATCTATGATACCTGTCAGTCCTGACTCTTGCAAACCGAAATAATACAGGAAGGAAGAGTCCTGACGGAATGGCGCATAAGCGTTGTTAGGATAGTTGCAAGGCGACTCTATGTTGCCTGGAAGGATAATGATGCCGTTGCCTACAAGCTCTGCCAGTTCCTGACGGCGCTTGATGTATGTGTTGCTGCTGAACATAATGGGTGATGATTATTAATTCTTATGGCGTAGAGCCATTAAACTTATGTTAATTATAATGCAAAGATACGTATTTTTTTCCGAGATTTTTGTACCTTTGCCGGAGAAACAAGTGATTTTTACGTTTATTTAAATTATATGCACGAAAAAAGAGCCTTGGTGTTGGAAGGAGGAGGCATGCGTGGCGTCTTTACCACAGGTGTCCTCGACGCCATGCTTGATGCCGGAATGTCCTTTCCTTATGTCGTAGGTGTCTCTGCCGGTGCATGCAACGGATGCAGCTTCGTTACCCGACAAAGGGGTAGGGCGAGGTTCTCCAATATTGAGATGGTCAGACGCTACGGCAGTGAGTATCTGGGTGTCAGCATGCTTCTGAAGACAGGAAACATATTCAACGTTAAGCTGCTTTACGATGACCTGCCAAACAGGCTGTGGCCCTTTGACTACGATACATTCTTCTCTACGTCAACGGAATTTGACATCGTCACGACAAACCTCGTGTCTGGGCGTGCGGAATATTTCTCCAACCATCTCAAAGACTATGCCCGCCTGCCTCTTGAAGAGTCCCGACGTCTCGCTCTTCAGGTTATTCTCGCATCAAGCAGTCTTCCTTATGTCAGCAGGAAGGTTTTCATAAATGGTACACCTATGCTTGACGGCGGCATTGTGGACAGCATACCTGTAAAGCACGCCATGGAGAAAGGATATGAGAAAAGCGTCGTCATCCTGACCCGAAACAAAGGATACCGCAAGCCACAGGAAAGCTCACGTTCTTTTGATGTCCTCTCGGCGGTAATGTACAGGAAATACCCGGCTTTCTGTAAGGCTTTACACGAGCGCGGAGAGGTGTATAATTCTCAGCTCGACCTCATCGACAAGCTTGAAGCTCAGGGTAGCGTCTATGTGTTACGCCCCGAGCGTCCTATTGAGGTCGACCGTATAGAGCGTGATGTCACAAAGCTTGAAGCTCTCTACGACGAAGGCTATGCCATAGGAGAGACATTCTGTCGGGACCATAGCAATGACACTACCCTTACTTTTCTGTAGATATGTTCTGGAAAGTCCTTTATATTGACTGTCTCCCTATGGACAGGCAATACGCTCTGTCTCCTTACATAATATCCATAAACTATTATATTAGCTGAATGATAGTCCTATTCCTTAAACTATTTCATAAGCTGAATAACAATCGCCAACACGATGAAACAAGCATTACAAGAAGAGAAGAAAAACATCGGCTCGCTGTTTGACGGCATTGCCGGGACATACGATTTCCTTAACCACGCCCTCTCTCTGAATATCGACAAGAGTTGGAGACGGAAGACTGTTGCCATGCTCCAGCCGTGTCAGACACTCCTCGATGTTGCCATAGGCACTGGCGATCTTGCCCTTGAGATAATCCGACAAGGCAAGGCAGAGAAAGTGCAGGGTATAGATCTTTCACGCGAGATGATGCGTATAGGAAAGGAGAAAGTGCGGCAACAGGGGTTGTCAGACCGCATTTCCTTCGCTTATGGCAGTGCTTTGGACCTGCCGTACGCAGAAAATACCTTCGACGCACTGACGTGTGCTTATGGAGTGAGGAACTTCTCCGATGTAGACAAAGGACTCCGTGAGTTCTACCGTACACTGAAGCCTGGAGGTCAGCTTGCCATACTGGAGTTCTCTTACCCTACCAATTCTTTTATCCGTCTCGGATACGACGTTTTCTTTTCACATATCCTGCCGTTTGTAGGTAGGGTGATAAGCAACGACAAGTCTGCTTACAGCTATCTCAACCGTTCGGTAAAGGAATTCTTCTGGGGTGAAGAGATGTTGCGACATTTATCCTCCGCAGGTTTTTCTGAGACTTCTTTCCGTACGTTAACATTTGGTATTACAACTATTTATACCGCCAAGAAATAATTTTTACTGTAATATGATTCGTAATGTCTTGCTGTGGCTCCGCATCATCCGTCCACAGACACTTTTCGCTTCTTTGGTACCTGTTCTTGTAGCGGTTATCATTGTCGGTCGATACCATATTGATTACAGTATTATTGTAGCCTCGCTGACACTTCTCTGTGCTTTGTCGCTTCAGATACTTTCAAACCTCATAAACGACTGTTACGATTTTCTCCGTGGCACTGACAAGGCGGGGCGTAAAGGTTTCAAAAGGGCACTTGCCGAATCTCAGGTTTCATTGCGCGACATGAAGTGTGCATGCTTTGCCACAGCTGCCGTTGCCTGCCTCTTGGGACTTTATCTTGTATATGAAGGCGGGGTCGCCATACTCGTCACAGGTATTTCAGCCCTCCTCTTTGCTTGGCTGTACACAGCCACACGCTATTCTCTCTCATACCTTGGAATAGCAGATGTCTTCGTGTATTTGTATTATGGTGTAATAGCTACTGTCGGCACGTCTTACCTTCTTCTTGGTTGCGACATGTCGTCCGACAAGACTCTTGCCGTTTACCGTGACTCTTTCTTTGCCGGTTCGGTATGTGGCTTTATCTCTATGTGTGTGCTTCTCATAAACAACATCCGTGACATTGATGACGACAGGAAGGTAGGCAAGCGCACTTTCCCTGTACGTTTCGGTAAGAGAGCGGCAGAGGTAGCAATGTTATGCCTTGTGGTTCTCATGCCTCTCTTCGCCTATTTGTCTTTCGGCTTTTCTATCCCTCTCCTCATTGTGGTGCCGGCTGTGGTGCTGTGGTTCAAGACCCTACGTGCCGAAGGTTCGGGATATAACAAATGTCTCGTCTTTGCAGGCATGATAAATGCCTTCTACCTCCTCCTCTGTCTTTTGATGTGATGGGAGGCGGTAGAAGGCATGTCACCGCTCTACTCTTGCCCGGTCGTCGGTTGTCATTCGTACCCACAGACCAGAGGGAAGGAACTATGAAATTGATGAGACTTGTCGAATAATTATTAGAACACACCTTAACTGTGTTATTCAAAGGTTATGGTGTCGTCATCATCATCTTTCCTCTCAACCTTTTTCTTTACAGTCTTCAGCTTTCCTTCTGCATCGAATAGTCCGTATGTGGTACGCAGCACGAGGAATTCCGTTCTTCTGTTCAATTGATTGCATATCTCCTGTTGTTCTGCCGGCAGTGACTCGATGAACTTTTGCGTCAATGTGTCGTTTTCCTTCAGCCAGGAATATTTCTCTGTTATTTTTTTCCTTATCACCTTTGGCTTTGCTTTGCCGTAGCCTACGGGAGTAAGCCTTTCCGCCGCTATGCCGTGTGTGGTGAGATACTGACATACGGACTCTGCCCTCTGTTGTGACAGCCTTTCGTTGTATTTCTCCGACCCGCGATAGTCGCAGTGCGATGACAGTTCTATCGTTATATTGGGGTTTTCCTCAAGTAATACTACGAGTTTGTCGAGCGATGCAGTAGATTCTGGCTTCAACGTAGCCCGGTCGAAATCAAAGTGTATGTTTTCTATCAGAGTAGGTACGCTGATGTTTGCCAATGGAAATTGCAGTGTGTATTCCTCTGAAGTCTCACTCTGTGTTACAGTCAGTTCCTCTTTGTGGTTGAGGTAGCCCTTACATGTGGCAAGGAAAATATAGTTTACGTCAGGATAGACCGCCTGTTCAAAAGAACCATCGCCTTTTACGCTTACCTTTATGTTTGTGCCGTCGTCGCCAACCATATATACCAATGCTTCAGGCAGTTCGTAACCGTCAATCTCATAAACCCATCCTTTTACTGTCTGTATGACCTCAGGATAGACAAAAGAATAAATCTTGTCCCAGCCTCTTCCGCTGTCGCTTCTGTTGCTTGAGAAAAATCCTTGGTTCTGCAAACCCTCAAAAGTTATTCCGAAATCGTCACCGTGAGAGTTGAGCGGATAGCCGGGATGTACGATCATCAGTTTCCCGTTGCTGTCCGCTGTGGCATAGAAGATATCGAGTCCCCCCATTCCCGGATGACCGTCAGAAGAGAAATAGAGGTCGCCGTTAGGACGGAACGACGGAAACATCTCGTCGCCGGGAGTATTTATCTCCGGTCCCAGATTTTCTACACCTCCGAGGCCAGAAGATGTAATCCTTACCCTCCAAATGTCCTTGCCTCCTTCTCCTCCCGGCATGTCAGAAACGAAGTACATCCAGTTGCCGTCAGGCGATATGGTAGGGTGGGCGAAGCTCGACAGTGTGTCGCGTGTCACCTCTACGGTGTTCGCCTTTCCCCATGCTGCGTCAGAGCGAGTAGACTTGGCTATTGTTGCGTAGCGTGGATATGCCCCGTCCGAGACACACTGCGTGATATACATCTCACGTCCGTCAGGTGTAAATGCCGGTGTTCCTTCGTCGTATGCGGTATTCAGTCCGCCATTTACAATTTCCGGTTTTTTCCATTTCCCCCTCTCGTCTTTTTCTGAAAAGAATATGTCTCCGGGTTTTGTTCCCGTTATGCCGCTCAACTCGTCGCCCGTAGCATCATTTCGTGTTGATGTAAAATACAGCGTGTTATACTGGTCGCCGGAAAGCATGGGGCAGTAATCAGCCCTGTGAGAATTGAAAAAGTCTTGTTTCTTAACAATGTATTTTGACCCCTCCGCTTTCCATTTCGGTGCGTTTTTTGCCGATGTCAATCCATTGCGTGCCAATATGTTATCAGGCATAGAGTCAAGTATCAGTTCAAATTCTTTTTGCGCACTGCGGTAACTGCCTGTTCGCAAAAGCTGGCGGGCGTAATTAAGCCTGTCATCGAGGCTCGCCCTTTTATACCTTATGGCGTTCTGATATGCTGCCACAGCCCTCTGCGATGCGTTGATATGCCTGAAACAGTCAGCACTTTTCAGTGCGAGGTCGCCACGTTTGTCACGTTCCTTCGATGGTGTCTTGCTGTATGCTTTCTTGAACTGCATTCCGGCGTCGTAGTATTCTCCAAGTGCAAGATATTTCTCGCCTTTCTTGATATTGTTTTCTACGCCGCATGACAGTGCCGTTAGTGTTATCAGCAAGCAGCAGAAGATGTTTTTCTTATTCTTCATCATCGTCTTTGGTATGAAGTATTATGCTCGTTGCTCCGAGTGTAAACAGTGTGCCGTGTTCTACAACCCTTCTCTCGCGGTCACCGAGTATTACGTTGCTGACAAAGGTTCCGGTGTTTGATGGTCCGTCACGGAGTATGTATTTTAGCTGTTTCTTTTTATCGTATGAGACGTTTATGACACAGTGGTGAAGGTCAAGCGACGGGTCACTGCTCTCTATAGGGCATTGTATGTCGTTGCCTTTGGCGTATTTGCCTATTATGTTGTCTCCCAGGCGCAATGGCAGTACCTGACGGAAATGGAAGACGTTTTCTATTACGTGGATTGTGCCGTATGCTGTACCGTCAACATCTTCTTCCGGATTGGTGTCACGCTGCATCTTATGTATTTTTGACACTCCAAGTCGTATGCCGAATTGCTTTCCACATTCCGTACATTGGAAGACCAGTTGCTGGCCTTCCTCATATTTTTTCTCGTCGAAGATGATATAGTTGTCACATTTAGGACATCTTACTCTTTTCATTATTCTCTTTTTTTTTCAATAAAAAATACGTGTTATTTTAGGGTATGCCGTATTTCTTTGAGCCGGCATTGCCGGTTTGTGTTGAATTGCGGCACAGGTATATATCGTATGTTATAATAATAAAAAACATAAAAGCCAGAGAGCAGGTGCCTTGTCATTCTTTTTTTTCGCTGGCATATAACCCTGTTCCCTGACCTTTCATGTCATGCTTCTTCTGACGTTTTGAATTCCATAACCCATCCGTCTTCGAAGATTGTGTCTTTTGAGCGTATGTTGTTGAGGTATTTATACGCTTCGCCTTTCGTCTTGAAGCGTCCGTAAATCACTTTCCTGGCGTTGTCTCTCTCCAAGACTTCCGCTTTGTCAAGGCCTTTGCCGTGTAGGGTCTTGACAAATTCCTCTGCGTTTGCCTTAGCTACCTGACTTGCTATTACTATGCTGTAGAAGTGTCTGCTGGCAGGGGTTTCTGTCTCTGTCGTCCCCTTTGTCTTCTGCGTTTCCTTTTCTGTAGCCTTTATGTCCTTCGCATGCCCTTCCTCTCTGGCGTCAGGCTTTTTCTCTGTTTCCGTCTTTCCTGCTGTCTTTTCGTCAGCCTTGGCAATGTTCTCTAAAAGGATCTGTTCTTCCGCACCCTTGTTGTGGAAAGCAATGTCCTGCGGTGTGCTGTCATTTTTCTTCGCCTTGATGTTGTTAGGAAGGATATTGAACAGTATTCCGGTATCGGCATAACTCTGTTGCTGTTTCGGCTGATATAGCTTACCGAATGGCAAGGCACATACGAAGAGTAGTATTACCACTGCTGCCGATGTAGCGACGTGTCTCAGGGTGCTTAGCTTTATGGTGATTCTCGGTTCCTCATAATCCTTCTCGTCTTGTACGACGTCCTCAGCTGCTGCAGTGGCTGATGATGCGAGGTGAGGAACCGGTTTCGGCATTGACGTCTCTTCACCTACCGTTTTGGCGGCTTTCTGTCCTGCAGCTGGTTCTAACATGGGAATGTCCACGGTGTTCAGTCCGTAGAGTTCCGGCGACAGTATTCCCGCTTCACACGGTACGAATTCTATGTGTCCGTCAAGGCTCTGGGTCAGTTTTCCCAATCCGTGTAGCTCACATTCTCCGTTGTTCTGTAGAGTCTGGTTCAGCTCTGCCACTTCTGACGCTATTCGCTTCAGTGCTTCGGGGTAGCTTATGTCGTATGCCTCAATATACGATTGTGCAAGCAACGAGTCGTTTATCTGCAACTGTGCGTTAAAGCCCAACTGACGCTGAGGAGGGATAAAAAATTGACTGTCAGCATAATACTTCGCAGGGATATGGTGAGCCATAAAGCCGCCAAGTCCCGGAACAATGACACAGTCATTGCTCAAGAGAAGTATTTCTATATGTCTGTCAATCTTTATCATTTTTTGTTCTGAAGGATTATTGTGACTGCAAAGTTAAGGATTTTTCTTGGTTGCTGCAAATATTTGTTACTATTATTTCTGACGTTTTTTTTGCGTTTTTATCGCATTTTTCATATAACTCTCTGACTGTCAGAAATACACCCAAAAATATTTTTTTTCGGTTTTTCAGACAGTTCTCTTTTTTGTTTTCTCTTAAGTTTGGTTCAATAAATTCACACCGTCAAAAAAGTTAGCAATTACGGGGTGACGTTTTACATAAGCGAATTAATAGAACCAACCTTAATTTGACCTGCCAATATTATATCCCAGTTCTCCCAGGCGTGTCATGAGCTGATCCATGCGTTTCTTCCAATCGCCATTCGTCAGTGCCGTTACTCTGTTTTTGTCGGCGAGGTCTTGGTATTTCTCAATGTTCCGTATCACGTCTCTTATTTGCTCCTGCGCATTCTCCATGTCTAAAGTCACCACCGGGTTATAGCCGGTCAGTTCTGTCAGTTCCTTAGGAGCATGACCTATTATCACTATGCGTGAGAGCATAGCCTCCCAATACCGTTGCGTCAGTGTTTCGATGCCTTGTGCTGTTTCTGGGTGTGTCATGCTTCTTGGCAGGCATATCGTTGTCTTGGCATTCCTCATGGCGTCGAACAGCTCTTCATTGCTGAAGATATATCGTCCGTCCTGATATGTCGTGACATGTTTTATACCTTCCACACCTTCCGCTCCAACAATTTTCGCGTTTGAGCGTCCAAATTCCAGAAGGTCGATATCTCTGTCCCTCAAATTCTTGCCCTGGGAGTATAATGAAGTGTCCACCGCTTCAGGACAATGTATCATGACAATCTCCGGCAGTCTTTGTTGCATAGCTTCCATCTCTTGCCTTGAGGTGAATATTGCAGTCTTTATCCTGTGTTTCCTCATCCATTTCTCCATGCGGTCGTAATATTGTGGCCAGCAGTCCCAGATAAATGGTATCACCTCATTGCAAGCATAATACGGGAAAGTGTCGAAGGTTATTGACACAGGCTCCACGAACATCAGTTTTGCCGTTCCCTCATCCCGCCACAGCGTCGGCATCTCGTAACGGAAAGCCATCCCGTGCAGCCAGCGTGAAGGGAAGAACCCCTTTCCTGTCGCTCCCCCCAGTTTCTCCCATGCCGTGTATGGTGTTGTTTTGAAGTTTATGCTATCCTTATGCTGGTATGGCTTTATCGCCTCTATTCTTTTCATGTCATTCTTCATGTCCTCTGTAGCCTTCTCACATTTTTTATTTATTACGAAATTTCAGTTTTCCTTGACATATGTTAAGCCGAGAGTGTATATTTGGTTAAAAAATGTGTATTGTTTATATTTATTTAATGCTCACTATTGCATATTTATAAAAAATATATTAATTTTGCAACGTGTTTTTCATGGTATTAGATTATTAAGGTTAATGAAGATTGGTTGTCGTGAGACAATCAATTTTTTTGTTTTCATATATTGCCGGTTCTTTTTCCTACGTTGACTGCTTATTCCGTTTACCGACGGTGTTTCCATTGTCACCACTTCTCTTTCTTCTGTTGGTGCTTTTCCTGTTTCCGTGTCTTTTCTTCTTCTCTTTTTCCTCTTGCCTATAGTGTTCCATATAGTCTTAGGCTTTGTCTTGACAGGCACTTTCTTGGCGTTGAGACATAGTCCGAGCAGCATACAATACCCCATTCCTTTTCCTGAGAGCCATGAGGAGTCGGCGGTCTGCTCTATGGCGAGACACAAAAAGGTCATAAATGCCACCCTGTAATATTTCGCCTCTATGATACGGTTCATCTCTCCCAACCTCCTTTTCCAGAACCATCCGAAGAGTATCACGCCGACTATTCCGAATTGTGCCAGCGAAGGATAGAAAGCGTCACAGATGAAGCCGCCGCCGCGGTCAAGTCCCCATATCTGGTCCAGCTCATATTTCGGGTACAGCGGAGAATAATACCTCCATGCTCCGAGGCTTGCGAATGTTCCCATTCCCGGTCCGAAAGGGAAATATTCTGCCAGTATGATCAGCGACGTCTTGTATGTCATGGGTCTCGCCAGTTCTTCGTTGTCCATTCCCGAGATATAATATGCGTCCAACCTCTCCCATGTGAAGAACATCACAACGACCGCGAGTGCCGCTATGCTTCCTAATGTCTTCATTGACTTGAAGTTGAAGCGTTTCTTCACCTTGAACATTATTGCCACGAAACACACCAGTTCGCCTATGAACTTGAACTTCGGTGCCAGGAGTCCCGTCGAAGCCAATGCCAAGGCAATGAGTTTATTGGCGTCAGAGTTTTTCGAGAAGAGATAATATGTCATTCCTGTACATATCGCCAGCTGACCCAAGACGGGAAACTCCGCGGCTTTGTCATTCGTCGTTTCGGGGTGGAGACCTATCCACAGGAACAGCGTGACAATCATCGTCCCCACCATGAGGTTCTTCTGTATTTCCGAGAAGCGTGGGTTAAGTATCCATGTGCAGAATATTATAGAGAAAGGACGGATGTTCTGCACAGTGTCCAACATCACACCCCCGGCAACATTCTCACCGTAAAGGAGAGAGTAAACGACATACGCCAAGAGTATGGCGAGGAAGACGAAATATTCTTTCCATGGAGCGTTGTTGACATATTTCGCCCCTTTCTGCATGAACGTGTATGTCATAATCACCACGGTCATGATCTCGTCAACGGACGAGAACCCCGGCAGGTCGTTGAACGCCACACATGTCGGGAAATATATCATCCAGAAGACAGTAAAGAAATTCGCTACCTTATACATTTTTTCCGTGCTTTCCTGTATATTGCCACCATCTCTTCCGCCTTCTTTTCCCACGACAGTTGCTTACGTCGTTCCCCGCAGTTCCGCGACAACTCTTCCAGCGTCACCCTGTCTTCTGCCAACGACTTTATCACCCTTGCAAAGTCACTCACCGAGCCTGTGGGGTCAGAGAGAGGTATCTTTCTTCCCACCTCGTCGGTTATCGCCGTAGCCATGCCGCAACAGTCGTGGCACACCACGGGGAGACTGTTGGCTATAGCCTCAAGCACTACAGCGGGAGTACCTTCTGCAAGACTGGTGAAAAGCATTATGTCACACCTTCTCATAAGTTGCTGAACCTCTTCATGATTCACCATTCCGTGCCATGTTATCTCTTCCTCTACGCCGCATTCCTTGGCGAGCGATACATACATGGCGTTGTCTCCCCCCCCCACGACGTGCAGCATTGCTTCTGTCTCCGAAGCCTTCAGCTCCTTCATCGTACGTATGGCGAGTGACAGTTGCTTCCTTACGTCCAGCTTTCCGCACCAAAGGATATTCAGTACACCCTTCCGCACGTTTTTCTCTGTCATGCCATCTTCCGTCTCACATCCCGTTTCGTTCATCAGTACAGCCTCCAAGCCTTTGTATTTCCTCATGCTCTCAACGCCCTCTCTGCTTGCTGCGAGCAGTGTTGCTGCCGTCCTTGCCGCCATGTCGACACGTCTGTTGTATTTCAGCTGCATTTTCGAGATAAATGATTTCAGCGTCATGAACATCCTGTGTTTCACCGTCAGTCCTGTGAGGTAAGCCTTCGGAAATCCCTCTTTAGCGTCTGTCGGTCCCCAGACAAACGGTATGCCGGTCTCTTGTGACAGTTTCCACAGATAGCCGGGTTCTCTGAAGCCTATCATATTCAGCTGATGCAGAATGTCTATCTTCTCTTTCCTGCAGATTTCCTTAGCCATGTGGTATGTCCTTTTCTGCCATTTCTCGTAATACCAGTAGAACCTCCAGTCCCCTTGGTTCCAGCACATCTTTCTCACCTCGGGTGTCGTCTCGTTCCAGAAGAAATGAATGTTGGCTCTTTGCGGCAGCCTGCTTACTGCCTCCTCAATCTTTTCGCGGAACTCGCTTTCTGTTATTACGTACACCTCACAATGGTGTGCTATTCCCGTTGTCCAGTGCCATCCCATGCCTGGCTCGCTGCCCATTCCCGGACATACGGCATAAGCGTTTATCAATACTTTCATCGTTTTTCTGTGTGTTATTCCTCTGCTATGCCATATAACCTCTTCAGCTGTCTGTCGACGTTCTCCAAAGAGAATATCTCCGCTGTGTTGTCATGGGCATACCGTGCTATGCTTTGCCTTAACGGCTCGTCAGTAATCATCGTCTCAAGTTTCTCTGCCAGCATGTCAGCGTCGCCAAAGTCTGTCACGAGACAGTTTTTCCCGTCTTCTATCACATCGGGCAGTCCCCCGACAGGTGTCGTGACCACAGCGGCACCATACGTCCATGCCTCCAGAACCGTCATGGGGAATCCCTCGGCATACGAGCACATCACCGAGATGCTGGCTTCGTGGAGCATGGTGAGCCGTCGGTCTCCTGTGACATATCCCGTGAACGTCACGCTTTCTTTCATGCCCATGTCTTCCGCCATTCTTCTGAAATGTTCCGTCTTGCCCTGTCCCATCATGTAAACGTGCCATTCCGGGTATCTGCGGCAGATTTTCTCCCATGCCTTCAGCATGATGTCCACCCCCTTTTCCTCAGACATATATGCCATGAGTATTATGACCTTTTTCTTCTCCTCCAGGTTTATCTCGCCGTGCGTCTCACATGCATTGTACACCACCACGGTGGGAGTCCTTATGTCCGGGTACAGCTCCCGGAACATGTCCTGCCATTTACGTGCCAGGAGCACTATGGTGTCAGCCCTTTTCAGCCACCATCTGAAGAATGTGTTCCGTGTATGCCTCTCCAGTTGGTTTCCCATGTGGATATGTACAATGGTCTTCTTCCCCAGCATCTTCGCCATAATCATCTGCGGCAGCTGAATTGTCAGTCCTGTCCTGTCGGGAGTGGTGTGAAAATGCACTATGTCATACTTATATATAATAAAAGGTGTAACGAAGGCAGCACGCAGTGCATACCATGCCTTCCACAGGTAGTTGCGCTGTATCTGAGTTCCCAGCCAGTAGCATTGACATTCCTTCCAAACCGACATCTTCTGCATCGTACGCAGCACAGAGGCGACACCCCCTCCGCTTTCCTTTGCCGAACCGACCATCAATACTTTCATATCTCGTCGTCCTCCTTCTCTCTTCTCCGCCTTATCTCTCACCTTTCGCCCTCCTGATTATCTGTTTCAATATTCTTAGCAAGAAAGCCGGTGATGCCATGCTCCGGCATTTTACGTCCACTCCGAATATTCGCTTTACCTCTTCCTCATCACTTACGTGGTGGGTGTCGGGCGTCATCTTCACGTCGTTGTCGACATTCTCTTCGTGTATCACCTCTATCCACATTGGTCTTTCCCTTTCCGTGACATGCACCACATGTGCCACGGCGTTTTTCTCCAATAGGAAATGGCTTCCGAAGCCGAAGCACGTCTTCATTTTTCCTGCTTTCTCCACGGCTGTCATGAAATGGTTGTTCTCATACCGTATTCTCGTCGTCACGCCATGCTCGGTATAGTGCTGCAGTCCGTAGTCGAAGCAAATGAAATACGGCGTATCGTTCTCCAGGCTGCCCGCCATGCTCTGCACCGTAGCAACATATTCACTGTTTAGGCTGTCGTCGTTGTCGAGGTATGTCGTAAGACATGTGTCACCTTCTTTCGCTCCCTTCTCTGCCAGCATTTTTGCCGTTACCTCTCTGAACACCTTTGCAAACTGCTTGCTCCCCTCCCTTCTTACCGGGATTACAGCAATCTGCGGACATTCCTCACGATATGCGAGTATTCTCTTTCTGTATCTCTCCGGAGTCTCTGCGTCGACGAGTATTATCCATGTGAAAGCCATGCTTTGCTGCCTCTTCACCGAGGGCAGGCAGAACGTCTCGAAAAGTTTCATCCTCCTCTCCAACCATTCCTCCCTGTTTATCTCCTTCCCGTTTTTGTCCCTGTTCCAGATGTACAGGTTGAAACGTGTAAGTATGAAATGATATGTCTTCATTACTCTGATCTAATTTCTCTCAGCTACGTTCTCTCAGATCTCATCTCCCTTATTCTTTCCTCGTGGCTCATTTCCTCGTCCTTTGTAAACCGTCGTCTTATTATTTTTGTAGGTACCCCACCGATGATGGAGTAGGGGGGACACGACCGTGTCACTACGGCTCCTGCCGCCACTACACTTCCTCGTCCTATCGTCACTCCCTTGAGTATCGTAACGTTGGCACCCACCCATACACCGTCCTCAACAGTCACGGGCATATCGTTTTCCGGCAGTTTCTCCTCGTCCTTGACGTCGATGATGTGTCTCCCTACGATGTCTATGCGGTGGTCGCCGGTGATTATTGTAGGCCGCGGACCGAAGATGACCTTACGGCCTATTGTCAGCGGAGCCTTTGTGCAGTATATCACCGAACCTTTCGGTATCGATGTCCCGTCGCCGATGGAGAGATTGGCCAGTCCTTTTATGTCACATGACGACGGTCTCATATACACCCCTTTTCCGCAATGCTTCATGGCATGTCTGTAGAAGAAAAAGAGCACCCTGTCAATGACGTACGGCACCACGTCATACAGCCTTATTATCATCTCGCAACTCTTCTGTATCATATTCTGTAACGTCGTCTTTTTATTCTGTTGTTTATAATGAAGAGCCATTCCGGTATTACGCTGCGTATTCTCTCCTTCAGCGTCCTGCCACCTGTCTTTCCGCTGTCCCAGCTGCCCATATATCTGTGTATGGTATATGTGTTCTCCGTTATCTTCAGCCTTCCTGTGATGACGTTTATCGGAGCAAAGTATTCATGTGGATAAACCGTAATGTCTCCAACCCGCTGTATGCCCCTGCGGCTTTCCAGTCCTTCCATGCAGAGCAGTTCTGTGGTGTGTGCCACGATAGTCTTGAGCCACGGTGACATCTCAGCTCCGTCGAACGTCAGAGTGTCATAATGCTTCAAAAGTTTTTTCATGAACTCATGACCTGGTGTCATGCCGAAGCCTAATCCCAAGTTTACGGCAAAGCAATATTTCGGTGCATATCGTCCCGGTGTGTTTTCTCCGTCCGGGTCAACCTCAAAGCCCATGAAGTTTCCCCGTCCGGCGATGTCGTCCAAAGGGCGTATCATCTCGACATCTGTATCGAAATACAGTCCACCGTAACGGTATATCACCCATAGCCTGGCATAATCGCTTACGAAGGCATATTTCTTTTGTCTGTATGCCTCCTCGGTAAATGAGGACATTGATATATCGAATTGTCTCACCTCATCAACCAATGCGTTCTCGCTCTTCCCCCCTTCCTGCTCGCTCCACTGTATTATCCGATATTCCGGCATGAATTTCCTCCACGACGATATGCAGCGTATCGCCAAGTCTGGCAGTTCCTTGCCTCCGAACCAGCAGAAATGTATTGTCTTTGGTATCATAAGCCTTGTTTTTCCTGTTGACACAATTCTTGATGTATAGTCCGCTTTTCTGACAGTTCTTTATATAATGCTGACAGATTGTGTATAATGTTTTTTCTGTCATGTCTTTTCTGTGCCGCCTCTTTCCCTGCCCTGCCTATCCGTCTGTTCTCTTCCATGTCCTTGGATAGCATGTTTATGTTATATGCCGCAATAAATGGCTCGTTTACGGGGTATAGCAACCCTGTATGTCCGTGGCTTACAAACGACGATGTCCCCCCGACGTCAGATGCTACGACAGGCAGACCAAGCATTTGGGCTTCGGCTATACTGTTAGGACTGTTTTCTATATACGACGGCTGGACATATACTGTGGCGTTCAGCATTTCTTCTCGTAAACGTTCTGCTAATGCCACCCCACATAGTTTCACGTTTACGTCTTCATGGTTTATGCCTGTGGTCTTCTCGAAAAAAAATGGAGACACATTGCCAAAAACTTTCCAGATGAAATCTTTTCTGTAATATTCCTTAAGATATTTTGCACTCTTCAGCACTATGTCAAAACCCTTGTATGTTGCTCCGGAACTTGTAGTGACTATTGTCGTTGTCTCAGGTATCTTACGTTCTCCCTGCTCGTAGAAACAAGGGCGAAGTATCTCTCCACCATAATGATATTGTGCTTCTGGTGCCAATCCTCTCATAACAGCATAATCCCACGACGTTCTTCCTATTAAGTGCGGAACGGCATGCAGTATGGCTCTCTCTCTGTGACAGCTCCTTTTCCAATATGCAAGATATTGCCAGTTTGCATAAGCACCTTTTATGCCGTCCGAAAAGTAGAAAGAGTTTCTTGATACTCCCGGCGGAAGGAACGTTTCCATGCAAAGTGACAGAACACCCTGTATATGCAGACAGCAAACCACATTAAGTTCTTTTGCTGCTATGGCTGACAGTCCGACATACAGTTCAGAACCGAAGACTTCTATAACGTCAGGCTTGAAGTCTATAATAACCTTTTTAAATTTCTCAATATAATATGGCCACAACACCTCATCTCTGCCTGCGTCATTAATCTTTATCACGTCAAGAACCTTGTCTTTCATTCTTTTGACATGATGTGAAACCGGATAATATGTTACGCCTTCCTGAATAACCTTCTCTGGTTCACCGTTCGTGCAGAAACATATTCCGAGCGAGATGTCCTCTTCCTTCATCAACTCATTCTGTAATGATGACATCCACCCGCCACCGTTGTAGCCGCAAATTTTCTGCTTTTCGTATTTATAACATGCGGAATTTGTTGAAAACCAGAGTATGCGCATATCTTTTCTTCTCAATAAATAATTATAGGTGGGTTCTATAAATTCGCTTTGTCAGATTTTGGAGTTATTTTCGAGTTCAAATTGTAAGTTAAAGAGGGAGTGTAGCGAGCTACATGACCGATTTAACTTGCGATTTGAGCCGAAAAGAACCCAAAAGATGGCAAAACGTCAACCCACAATTAAAACTACTTTTGACGGAGGGAATTTATAGAACCCACCTATATATGGTCTAATCCTATTAGTCTTCGGATAAATGATTTAAACCTCATATACTCAGCAATGATGAATGGTGTGCGGTTTCTCTCATCATAAAAAGCGGAATACTTCTTGTACATTTTCCTGTCTTCCTCAACCGGAATGTCTGGAATAATTAACGGTTTTGTCCAAACGCTCATGTCTTTATACGGATTATTATCGTCCTCTGTTCCGCAATGTGTCCCCGAACCGTCCATTCCACTCTGTATAGCCATGGTCTTGCCAGGATATAGATGAAGTTTGTTGGCAAGGAAGCATGAGGCGTAGAACCTAACAGCCCAAGAGTCGTTCAGTCCCACCTTATCGCAGTATAGGATTCCATAAAAAGGTCCTGTGCCTCCGATGTTAAAATCATTTTTCTTCCAACGCAGCCTTTTCAAGAGTTCACGAGAGTCTGTGTTCAGTATGTCCCACGCTCTTCTCCATGTCGCCCACCCCCAGCATGCAAAGTATCTCAAGAAGAACGTCTCAGGAACATCGGTGCCTACGGGATTGAGAAAGGCACATATAGAAGCTACTCTGTCATCGTCTTTGTATTTTTCCAAGCTATCGTTCATGTATTTAAGGAAATACGGCGAGAGTATGAGGTCGTCTTCAACAACAATAACTCTTCCATATCGCTCGGTTATCTCCGTTATTCCTGATATAAGATTCTTAGACAGTCCCCAGTTTTCTTCACGTTCAATTATTTCAATGTTTCTGAACCCTGTCACTGTTGAAATATAGTGTCTGTTCTCCTCCACACCTTGTGCTTTTTCCGGACCTCGGGGACCGTCAGAGAATATTATTAGGTCAGAGTGTTTTGCCTCTTCATTCATAAGCAGAGACTCCACAGCTCTCTGAGTATGGTCGGCACGATTGTATGTGAATAAAGCTATCGGTGCATATTTATTTTCCATTGTATCGTATTATTTCATAAAGGATATTGTCAGCCAGCATACTGTTAAAGAAAACATACGGGCTGCTGAAGAAACGGTATTCATAGCTGTTGCACAATTCTTGTATATATGTCGCAGGAGGTGTGAACCCTTTTTTCTCTCCATACAATATGCTTTCCGGCACCATGCCGTTGAGTATATCCTTGAAAAACTGTTTTGGCTTTCCTTTTTTGTATTTCATGCCTGTGGGCAGCGAACTGACAAATTCCACAAGTCTGTAGTCTACCAAAGGAGAACGGATTTCCATTGAGTTTCCCATACCAAGCCTGTCGGCAAGATATAGGCATTGTGTAGTCATAAATGTGGAGAACTGGAGGTCGTAAACCGTATTGATGTCTGATGCGTAAGGATAATTGTAATTGACGTTAATGTCTTTTAATGAGTAATGATCTCCGTTGATGTCCAGTGTCGCTGCCTCTTGAAATTTTTCGTATGACGGCAATGTCCAGTCGACAGGCCATCTGTCATCAAGCCGCATCCTCCTGTGAGGGTCAGCAAAACGTATGTTCCTTATCAAAAGGCTCAGCCATTCCATTCTGCTTTGGGTGGAAACGATTCTGTTTCTGAATTTCAGCACCTCTCCACACCTGTTGTGTGTCGGGTAGCCGTAGAATAATTCATCCCCTCCCAAACCGTTCAGCAACACCGTGAACCCTAATTCTTTCGCTTTTTCGTATAGAGCCCATTGTGGTATGGAGGCGATATCGGCTACTGGCTCGTCAAGGTAGCTGATGTATTTCTTGTATATGTCCTTGAAACAGCTTGAGTCTAATTCCACCTCATGATATATTAAACCTTTTTCTTCAGCATATTTCCTTGCTATGGATCGTTCGTCGCAACTGTGGCTTCCTTTATAGCCGGCACATATACAATGTATCTCATTACCCGTCTCTTTTGCGAAATGTGCTATTGCGCTGCTGTCTATTCCTCCACTCAGCAATACCGCTACAGGAACATCGCTCTGCAGGCAGTTCTTTACTGATTCTTTTATTATGCGCAGTGTTTCTTCCTTGGCTTCTTCCTCAGATCCCTCAAAAGGTCTGAGGTTATAGCGGTTCCAGTATTTATGGATTTCTAAGCCGCAGTCATCAACAATGGCATATTCTCCCGGCTGCATTCGCATAACCTGTTCTATATATGTATGCCGTTGCTCAATAGGATAACCGAACCTTATACTTTCAGCCAGCATCCTTACGTTGACCTGTGGTTTCTTTATAAAGCGTTTTACTATTGCTTTCAGCTCAGTAGAGAACACTACCCCGCAAGATGTATGGGCATAATACAACGTCTTTTCACCTACTCTGTCTCGTGCTGCAAAGAGGATGTTTCTTTTTTTGTCGTATAGGCAAAAAGCAAACATACCTCTAAGATGCTCCAAACATTTCGTGCCGTATTCTTCATAAAGGTGTACTACGACTTCACAATCGCTGCTTGTCTTGAACACATGACCTGACTGTGTCAGCTTTGCAACGAGGCTTTTATAGTTGTATATCTCTCCATTGCATACGAGTACGACGTCGTTATGCTCATTTGTCAATGGTTGATGTCCGTTGTCAAGCCCAATGATGCTCAATCGGGTATGCGCCAAACCACATTTTTCGTTATGCCATACTCCGAAGTCATCGGGACCACGGTATTTCATGTCAACGTTCATTTCTGAGAGACAGTGTATATCTTCATCGGTAATGCTGTTGTATTTGAATAAAGCGCTTATTCCGCACATGGTTTATATAAATGGAAAAATGATTTATTGAAATTATGTCATCTTAGGACATCTAAAGGTATTTCTATAGAGAATTGTAACCAATAGAACCTTCCTATAGTTTGTAAAGTCTTATCAGCAAATGTAAAAGCTTGTCTTTTGTCGCTTTGTAGGATGTTTTGCTGTATACAGAAAAAAGAAGGTTCTCGATACGGCTGTTCATACCTGTTATTATGCTCGTAATGGTTCTGCGTTCTTCCTCGTCATGATAGTAACCGTTGTCTATTGCGGTGATGTAATTGTATAATATATATTCTTTCTGCTCTCCTTTCATGAAACTATCGATATTTCCAGACAGTTCCTTCAGGATGGTTGAATATGCCTTGCTCTCTTTCTCCTTATTAATTTTTCCTGTAATTGATTCGGGATTGTAACGGTGGTAATATGTCCTTTCACTGCAAAAGCACATTGTGTCTATATGTTTTGCTAAAAAGAATGTCCAGTAGTTATCTTCATGAATTATTCCCTCTCTGAAGAACAGTCCGTTTGATATTATCTTGTCTTTTTTAATCAGGCGGCTTTGGGCTGCCACGATATATCCGTGGAAAGTAAGCAGAAACCTCTTTATCGTTTTTTTGTCGGTAAGGTGTTCTTGTTTGAGTATATAGTTTTGTGTCCGTTTCTCCTCATCATTTTCATAAAATGATCCTTGTACAAGATCAACCTTTCCGTATCTTTCTATAAATGCATACATGCGCTGAATGCAGTCGGCTGTAATGGTGTCGTCACTGTCGAGAAAATAGACGTACTCGCCCTTTGCGGCTTTTATTCCCGTGTTGCGTGCTGCCGAGAGTCCTCTGTTGCTGCCGTGATGTATTATGGAAAAAGATATTTTTCCGATATATTCTTCTATGAAGCGTTCGGCTATGCTCATGCTGTTGTCTTTCCCACAGTCGTCAACAATAATACACTCCACACCCTCTGTCATTGTCTGTGAAGAGACAGACAGAAGGCATTCTTCTATGTATGGCTCTACGTTATATACAGGGATTATAATTGATACTTTTGTCATGTTTTTTAAGGTGATTACTGTCAATACGCTTGAAAATATACTTCATTTGGCATAGCTTCGTTTCCTCTTTTACTGGAATACCAAGGCATGAGTTCCCGCTGGTTTATAATATCTCCTTCAGTTTCTCAACAAACCGTTCAGAGGCGTTGCCATCATCATAATTGCCATATTGCTTGGACATGAAATTCTCGAATTTGTCAAGATATGCTGCATAATCATATTTGCAGATGTTCTCAATGAGTTCGTCGTTGGTTCTTGCCAATGGGAAAGGCAGTTGGTAATACATAGGCTTCAAACCTCTCATACGGGTATATTCCTCAATGTCCGACGCATATAGCAGCACAGGCTTTCGGCTATGTGAAAAATCGAGTGATGTGCTCGAATAATCACTTATGACAATGTCAGCAATGAGCATGAGCTCATGGATGTCTTCATAACCGGACATATTCCATATTCTTTCGTCGAAAGGATAAGGAGGTTGGGAGAACCATGCGAAATTCGGGTGGAGTGTTATGAAGAATATCCATTTGTCTCCTGTTTTTGTCTCCAAAACGTCCAAGACCCTGTGCAAGTCCATATTGTATGCGTCAACTGTTCCTGAGTCACGGAACGTAGGGGCATAGAATGCTATTCGTGTTCCTGAGGATAAACCTAACTTTCGACGTATCGAGGCTTGTAACGTTGTCGTGTCATGATAGTATTGGTCATTTCGCGGGAAACCGGTCTCCCAAATCTCTGCGTTGGACGGCACCCAGAACGTGTCTTTCAAGACTTGTGTGTGATAAGATGACATGGACACAAAGACATCGGTCAGTGAAGAATGGAGCTTACTGTTCTTCATCCAAAGGCCAGAAAGGTTGCCGTCGGCTTCAGCACATTTACACCCTGGTTGTCCATGGGGTATATATATGAAAGTCTGGCCTTTTTTCTTCACCACAGGATATAGCGACTTGGAATTGTTTATGAAGACTCTTGCCGTTGCCAGTTCATATACTGCTCTTATCCTGTTGTATTTTATCTTTCTTACAGGCTTAGGTATCTCTGCTGACATATTGTCTACCAGCCATACCATGTCATACGGCAGATGCTGCCTTTTTATTTCTTCGGCAATATATTTCAGGTTACAGCGGTAGCCTCCTCCGCATCCTTGCACAAACACAATCTTCTGGCTCTGTATTGGCAGATAACGGAAGATATGTATGCACAGTTTGTATATGCATTTGTATGCCGGCTCAATGACATTCTTCAGTTTCCTGTTTGTTCCCATAATTCTTTTTGATAGGTATCTTCTCCAATATGGTCTGTCTGGCGTAACGATATGCTTCCGGCATGAACACTTCTGACACCCCGATATAAAATGCTGCACCGGCTATCGTCTGTACCCCCAATGCTATATAATCGTTCTCAATGATATATCCTAATGTGTAGACAAACAACGCCATTATCGACGATATGAGAATGCCGGCACCGACATCCTTCATCTGCTCACGGAGAGAATAGTACAGATATTTTTTATTCGGACGGGTATTCATATATAATACATAGACACTGTAGCACAACATCGAAAATGATATGCCTATCGGACCAAAGCCAATGCCTCCAAAGAGCATAGCCACCATGACAGGCTTTTTGTACATCTCAAGCTTGAGCACTTCTCCAGACATGCCAATGGCAAGGATGGACTGTAGGTTCGCTCCGTTCAATACTGTTACTATTGCCGTAAGACAGGCTATCTGCATAAATGGTATGGCAGGACTCCATATTTCAGAATACAGCATAGGGACAACTTTATCTGCAACCGCAGCAAGCCAGAAAAATATGGGGGTAAGTATATAGCTGCTTGTCATCATGGCTCTGCGCATTCCTCTCTTCACAGCCTCCCGGTCGTTCTGAAGTTTGGATAGGGCGGGAAAAAGCACATTGTTTATGGTGCCGGAGATGTTGTTCTTAAACATTTCTGGTATTCCTTCTCCACGGTTGAAGTAAGCCAGGTCGGCAGAAGTGTATCTGAAGCCTATCAGATAACCCTTCAGCTGCTCACAAAGTGTCCCTATAAATCCTGCTGCTGTCTTTTTCCATGCAAAACTGAACATTTCCGTAAATCGTGACCATGAGAAAGTCAGCTTAGGCTTCCAGCGGACGAGATAGACAAGGACACAACTGTTGGTAATGACGCTGACCATCTGTTGAGCCACAAGCGACCACGGTCCGTAACCTTTATATGCCATCGTTATTCCTGTTGCTGCAGAAACTGCCTGTCCTGTGATGCCTACAACAAAGAATTTCTTGAACTCCATCCTACGTGTTACAATGGCGCTTTGCACTATTGTCAATGCTCCAACAGGCATCGTGAGAGCCAAGACACGCATTATGGGACAGATCTGACTATTGTGGAAGAAAGCGGCAAAATATGGTGCTCCAAAATAAATCACTCCATATATTATGAAACTCATGAAGAGCGAGGAGTAAAAGACTGTGTTATAGTCAAGGTCGTCGGCGTCTTTTTTCTGAACCAATGCCGAATCCATGCTTCCGGAAACAAAGACTCCTACAAGAACGTTAAACATACACGCCAACGCTACAACACCATAATCTTCCGGTGTAAGAAGACGGGTAAGGATGACGGTAATGACAAAGCTGAGTGTCTGTGCCAGGATCTTCTGCATGAACTGCCAGGCAAGACCTGATAGCGTTTGTGACTTTAAGTTGTTGTCCATCTGTTTCTTGGATAGTTATCTCTTCTCTAAGCTCCCTTCTTCCTTCTCTAAGCTCTAAGCTCAAAGCTCTCTAATCTCCAAGCTCTCTAATCTCCAAGCTCTAAGCTTTTCCTGAGATATTTCTCATACCTCACCGTGTCGTCCTGTCCGAGAGCACGGAGGGCGTTGCACATAGCCTTGGCGTGCGTCGTGGCCATTCTGCCGTGTACCACGGTGTCGGAATACTGTTCTATGAGGTGCTGCAGCCTCACCTTCTCCTCTGCCGTCAGCCGGCGGACGTGGAGCAGTGCCTCTTCCGTGATGCTGAGGAACTCATTGAGGCGTTTCCTGTTTCGCGAGGCACTGGGCAGGTCAAGATATTGCAGGTCGTCAAGGCATAGCGAGAGTATGCTGGTGGCAAGGAGCGTGCCAAGCGTTACTACCACCGTACACTGTCTGTTGCCGCGTTTTGACTGTAGTATGCCCTCCTTCCCAGCGAAAGGCCCGCGAATGATGCGCACATGGTCGCCGCTCTTCATCTCCGGTGTCACCGCGGTATAGCTCACGTCGGTGTTGAGGATCTCTGTCACCTCACGGAAATTCCTCACCTCCTCGTCGCTTATCGTCGTCGTGCGTTGCAGATAACCGCTGACGTAGCGTATGTCCGTCGTCACCCTGCTGTCGGCCTTCATGGCGTTGATGCTCCTCTTCGACGCTTTCAGGAAGATGTAGCTCCCCGCCACGAGACGTTCCTTCCCCGCCACATACTCCGTAGGCACGAAGAAGTCATGAAGACGGTAGGGCAGGAGAGACGACGCACGGACTTCCTGAAGCTCGCGGAGCACCTTCGGCGTGGCGTAACGTCCGAACATGACATACCACATCACATTGTCGTCGGTCTGAATGCCATAGGTCTTCTCTTTTTCTCTTCCTGACATTGTCATTTTCTCGCTAAAAGGTATATTCGGGGTTTCTCAGACGCTGCTAAAACGTTGAGCGACACACGTTTACGCATGTGTCAAGGTCGTGTATTCCTGTTTTCCCCTTTTCTCTGTCCTTGGGTGTCATAACGGAGTATGCCGAGTGTCGTATCAGACGTTCTGCGTCCGTCGCCGTGTCATCAGGCAAAGCGACATACTTTTGCAAAGTTACAAAATAATTATTTTATCACCAAGGAATACAGGGTAAAATATGACCTTAACCGCGAAATTTGCTGTCTTGCTGAAAGCATCAGTTATAATTTATAATTTGAAACCTGAAACTTGAACCTCGAAACCCTCTTGAAACCTGAAACCCTCTTGGAACCTGAAACCCTCTTGGAACCTGAAACCCTCTTGAAACCTGAAACCCTCTTGAAACCTGAACCCCTCTTGAAACCTGTAACCTTGACTTTTTTTGAACGCGAATTTCCGTGAATATCCGTGAATTTCCGTGAACTTTTTCTTTTGCCTCACGTGTTATTTCCGATAATTTACGTTCAATTTCCGGTAATTTTCGTTCATCACAGTTGTCTTAGTTGTCTTAGTTGTCGTTTTCCAAGTGCAAGCTTGTCCTTTTGGACTCGCACGAAGGAAATAGGGCTTGTCGCTCTTCTGAGGAGCGGAGCATCTCAGGTGAGCGGTGCCCGTCTATTGATTTCTGAGTGCAAAGTTACAAAGAAAATTTTTCGGAAAGTCCGAAAAAGTCCCATAGCGTCCGATAAAGTCCGGTAAAGTCCGACAAAGTCCTTTGGTGCATTGCGGCGACGTCTTCCCACCTGCCGTTTCAGAAATCAGTGCGGCGGTTCTGCAAACTGCCGCTCGCGGATCTCATGAAAAATAAATATGTTAATTCTTTCCTCCGCAACAAAAATAGTGAAGAAAATATTTGCACTTCTCAGAAAATTATAGTAACTTTGTTACTATATTCAGTAAATAAGAAAAATATCAACATATTAAGTCAAGGTTCATAAAAATAACATCAACAGACATGAAGAATATAGTCAAGGCAATGACCTTCGGAGAGCTCGCCTCAAAGTATTTCCCCTCCATCTGCGACCGTCACGCGCGGCGAAAGCTCAGGAACTGGATCAATCTCTGCAAGCCGCTGCGCAAGAGCCTCGGCGACCTGAGCTATGACGATACGACACGAAGCCTCACCCCACGTATGGTTATGGCGGTATACCAGTTCCTCGGAGAGCCGTAAAAAATTACATTTATTACATTATTACATTATTACATTTAAGCAATACCGAGAGGGTTGGGTGTTGAATAATTTTAGTCGTATTTTGGGTT
>CALZUQ010000041.1 GCA_945829425.1 uncultured bacterium
GGATTCAAGATTCTCAATCTTGCCATAGGGGTTCGAATCCCCTATCCACTACAAACACAGATTTCATGGCGATGCTCTCAAGCACCGCCTTTTTTGTTTCCTTTACATACGCACTGGGCTGCAAGGTCTTGCGCAGTGAGAAAGGCAGGAAACGATAAAAGCCAAATAACGACATGATGAAAAATACTCCCCGTACTACATTACTTCTCCTCGCTCTGATGCTCACTCTTCAGGCAGCGGGACAGATGAAGCGTAATCAGAGATTTCAGAACTACATAGACAAATACCGCGATGTGGCGGTATACCAGATGTTGCGCCATAATATTCCGGCAAGCATAACCATGGCTCAGGGACTGTTAGAGAGTGGGGCGGGGGAGAGCGACCTTGCAAAGATAGGCAATAACCATTTCGGCATAAAATGCCACGACTGGCGCGGGCCTTCCATGCGACGCGACGACGACGAGCGTAACGAGTGCTTCCGTGTCTATGCCTCGCCGTTGGAAAGTTATGAGGACCACTCGTTATTTCTGAAAAGGCCGAGGTATAAGTCGCTCTTCTCGTTGCGAAGGACGGACTATGTAGCATGGGCAAAAGGGCTGAAAGCCTGCGGCTATGCTACCAATCCGCGTTATGCTCAACAGCTTATCGATATCATACGATGCTATAATCTCGACGCGCTTGACCGTGAGAAGCGTTATAACGCGCAGAACATAGAACGCCTGCGTGGTGGGGGAGACGGGACGTTGCCTAAGAAGTTCAGAAGCCACGACTTTGCCAACGCTCCGCATGTGGTGAGTAAGAACAACGACAACTATTTCGTCGTGGCGAGGAAGGGTGACACCTTCGCTTCCATTGCGAGTGAGTTCTCGCTGTCAGCACGTAAGGTGGCGAAATATAATGAACGTGACAGGAAGGATGTCTTGCAGGAAGGCGAGATGGTTTACCTTGAGAAGAAACACAAGAAAGCAGAGAAACGTTTCAAGAGACAGCCGCACGTCGTGCAGCCGGGAGAGTCGATGTACTCCATTGCACAGAAGTACGGCATAAGGATGAAGTATCTTTACAAGAAAAATTCTCTGTCGCCAAAGTATTACCAGATAAAGGTGGGCGACACGCTGAGGGTGTATTAATGGTAAGTTACAGAAGGAGCAGCCTCAAGGAGGTGTAAAGAATTATGAGCTATGTCCAGAAAGTCGCTTTTCCCTCTGCTGACATCCTCCCGCCGCATTTCGGGCACGTGAGGCGGTCCCACCGTTTTATGGAGTCACTCCCGCACCTGAGGCAGAGTCGTCCTGCCTCGCTGCGGAACGATGGAGCGATGTCGCCAATGATGCCTCCTACGACGATATTCTCAACGTTGTGACATTCTGCACATACCATAGCGATAATCTCCTGCTGGAAAAGACCTCTGCCTTCGTATATGTCTACTGCATAACCACATGACGCACATACATATTTCTTCTTTTCTGCCATATATTCTCCTTTTTGTCGGATGTTTGATTACGTTTATGTTATTATGGGAGGGGATTGTCTTTGTTCTTTACTTTATCAGCTGATAATGTCGGGTGGGGAGCATAATGCTAATAAAGAGGAGTGAGTGTGGTCTAAATGTATTTGATAGGGTTTATTTCTAAAAAGAAATAAACACAAGGACGATGATGTTGAAGTGGAAGAGACAGTGATGTCGAGGATTGGTCAGTGAGAGGATTAGGCAGTGAGGAAATGTAGAGGATTAGATGGTTGTGGCTTTTGATTTTATAAGTCTGTGACTTACGAAAAAAGCGTAGGAGAAATTCCTACGCTTTGAGGTGCGTGGCGGAGTCGAACCGCCCTAGCTGGTTTTGCAGACCAGAGACTAAACCGCTCATCCAACGCACCAAATTGGAGAATAACGTTGCGGTTTTTCTTTTGCGGTTGCAAAGGTACTACTTTTTTCTTGAATACGGAAATATATTAAGCGAAATAGCTTTTTCTTTAAGTTATATTAACGAATATGGTGCTTCTTGATTAATGCCATTATAAATTGACTCCTATATAAAATGCTTAATGATCTGCTTTTCTTTCTCAGCTTAATGTTCCGTTTTTCTTTCTCAGCTTAATGATCCGCTTTTCTTTCTCAGCTGTTTATGGAGAGCAGGAACTCGTCGTTGTCTTTTGTACGGGTTAGCCTTTCCCTTATTTCCGTCATAGCCTCTATAGGGTTCATGTCTGATATGAACTTGCGTACTATCCACATTCTGTCGAGCGTAGTCTTGTCCTGCAGGAGGTCGTCTCGGCGTGTACTTGACGCAATGAGGTTTACGGCAGGGAATATTCGCTTGTTAGCCAAAGCTCTGTCAAGCTGCAGTTCCATGTTTCCCGTACCCTTGAACTCCTCGAAAATCACCTCGTCCATCTTTGAGCCTGTGTCTATGAGTGCTGTCGCTATGATAGTCAGCGATCCCCCGTCCTCAATGTTTCGTGCTGCACCGAAGAAGCGCTTTGGCTTTTGCAGTGCGTTGGCATCGACACCACCTGTGAGCACTTTTCCGCTGGCAGGAGCCACGGTGTTGTATGCTCTTGCGAGACGTGTAATGGAGTCGAGGAAGATT
Source organism: uncultured bacterium (assembly GCA_945829425.1). GTDB lineage: Bacteria > Bacteroidota > Bacteroidia > Bacteroidales > Bacteroidaceae > Prevotella. The sequence goes on from CALZUQ010000041.1 coordinate 2,592, forward strand.
ACTACGTCATGTCCGCACTCCACCATTCGCTTTGCCTTCTCAAGAACAAGTCCTGCTATTTTCACGTGCCGTTCAGCAGGCTCGTCGAATGTTGATGCTATGACTTCAGCGTTTACCGTGCGCATCATGTCTGTAACCTCCTCCGGTCGTTCGTCGATGAGAAGCATCATAAGGTACGCCTCAGGGTGTGACGAAGCTATAGCGTTGGCAATGTCCTTCATAAGTATTGTCTTACCTGTCTTCGGCTGTGCTACGAGTAGTGCTCTCTGCCCTTTGCCTATCGGTGCGAAGAGGTCTACGATACGTGTTGAGAGGTTTGTTGTTGCAGGATGTCCGCATAGGTTGAACTTCTCGTCTGGGAAGAGTGGTGTAAGATGTTCGAAAGGTATTCTGTCACGTATGTTCTGCGGGTTCCTTCCGTTTATCTTCACCACTTCCACGAGTGTGAAGTATTTGTCGTTGTTTGACGGTGGTGCGACGAAACACTCTACGACGTCGCCTGTCTTGAGTCCGAACTTACGTATTACGGGCATTGGTACGTAAACATCGTCGGGAGAAGAGAGGTAGTTATAGTCGCTTGAGCGTAGGAATCCGTAGTTCTCCACCATAACCTCTACGAGTCCTGATGTCTTTATTATCTTGCTGAAGTCGTATGTTGGGGTGTGGGTGTCCTGTTCCGGTTTGTTTGTTACGCGGTATGTGGTAGGATTGTCGAAGATGTCGGTATGTGGCACTGCGCTGGAGTCCTCAATAGGCAGGTCTTCAATTATTATGAAGTCCGTTCCGTCTCCCGGATCTCCATCCCATACCTCGTCCTGCCTGTATGGCACAGCCTCTTCCGTGAACTTGTTGTGTGCGTTCATCTTCTCTTGGAGCTGCGCAATGATGTTCTCCTGGTCTTTTTGTAGTGACTTTTCTTCGTTGAATGTTGCCTCGGGCACTTCTTCTCCTGCCTCTTCGTTGTAGTCCTCGCCGTATTCGCCATTGTAGGTATTATATTCCAATGACGTTTCGTCCTCTGTGTTTCCTGTTGCGTATGCTTCCCCTTCGTTGGTTGTCTCAACCTCCGTTGTGCTGTTTCCCTCAGTAGAGTCCATTCTTACTTCTGCAGCTCCGTTTTCTTCTGTGTCGCTGCTTCCTTCTGTGTTGCTGCTTCCTTCTGTGTTGCTGCTTTCCTCAGTAGCGTTCATTGCGGCGTTTGCTTCTGCTGCTGCCCTTGCCTCCTCTTCCGCCTTCATAGCCTCTTCAAGGAGTTGTTTCTTTGATTTTCTCCCTCTTTTCTTTGGAGGGTCAGAGAAAATTTCTGTGCTTGCTTTTGCCTTTTTCTTTGCCTCTTTGCTGTCGAGGTTTTCTCCGTCAGTTCCTGTCACGCTGTAAACGTGGTCTGTGGTGTCTTTCTTTATCACCCTTTTCCTTGTTCGCTTCACAGGTTCTGCTGTTCCGTTTTCCTGTGCTTCCATTATGCGCATGACAGCCTCTTCGGGCGATGACAGTTCCTCGATATTTATATTGTATGTCTGTGCTATTTCCGCCAGCTCTACAATACTCTTTGTTTCCAGTTCTTCTTTGTTGAACATATATAATAAAGTATTATCTGATTTCTGTTTTTGTATGTGATGTGGTATGTCTGTTCCGTTCCACCGTAAATATCCCTCATAATATCACGATAGACTGTTGACGTACAAAATGCTGTTGTAGTCTACGCTTTATTCTTCTGTAAAGAAATGTTCGTTTATGTAGTTGTTGGGGGAATTAAAACAATCTCGGTACTCTAAAAGTGTGATTGCCGTTAAAAAGATAACACGTTTTTTCGGACATAGCCACTGTTATCGGATGCAAAGTTACGAAATAATTAGAGAAAAAGTTGTTTTTTTATGTGTAATAAATGTTAACGTCCGTACTTTGCTCAAAAAAACTTCTCTTCATGTCTCATTGTCGAAGTGAGACCGTACTGATTTCCTGCCGAATTACTTCCGTCAAGTAATAAAAATATCAAAGACATTTTTTTTTCGGAACAGTTTTACCTGAAACAGTTTTACCTGAAACAGTTTTACCTGAAACAATTTTACCTGAAACAATTTTACCTGAAACAATTTTACCTGAAACCGTCTTGCCGTGAACTACCTCAAACAATACGGCAGCCACATAATGCGGCTGCCGTATGATGTATGCTTTGTTCCTTGGACAGGTTTCCGTCACAGATGTTTGTTCAGAAATGTAACAGAATCCTTTTTCCTGTCCTTTGTTTTCTTATCCCTTAATTGCTGCTATTCCCGGGAGCACTTTGCCCTCGATAGCCTCCAGGAGTGCGCCACCGCCTGTAGAGATATATGACACTTTGTCCGCCAGTCCGAACTTGTTGACACATGCTACGGAGTCTCCTCCTCCTATCAGTGAGAACGCTCCCTCTGCTGTAGCCTCTGCGATAGCGTTTCCTATAGCTCGTGAACCGCCGCAGAAGTTGTCGAACTCGAATACTCCGGCAGGTCCGTTCCACAGTATTGTCTTACATCCCTTTATGGCGTCGGCGAAGAGTTTCTGAGCCTGAGGTCCTGCGTCGAGACCTTCAAATTCGGCTGGGATGGCGTTAGCCGGATATATGCTCTGAGGTGAGTCGTTGCTGAACTCCGGAGCGCATATAGCGTCAGGTGCCATTACGAGTTCTACTCCGTTTTTCTTTGCGAGTTCCTCTACTCCTAGAGCTACGTCCAGTTTGTCGAGCTCGCATATAGACTTGCCTACCTCACCTCCGTGTGCCTTAGCGAATGTGTATGTCATGCCTCCGCAGAGAATGAGCTTGTCAACCTTTCCGAGCAGGTTCTCTATGATGCCTATTTTCGAAGACACCTTTGAGCCTCCCATGATAGCGATGAACGGACGCTTGATGTTTCCGAGTACGGCGTCAACGGCGTTTACCTCTTTCTCCATGAGTAGTCCGAGCATCTTGTTGTCAGCGTCGAAGTAGTCGGCAATGACAGCTGTCGAAGCGTGCTTGCGGTGAGCTGTTCCGAAAGCGTCCATGACGTAGCAGTCTGCGTATGAAGCGAGTGTCTTTGCGAACTCTTTCTGGCTTGCCTTCATGGCTTTCTTTGCCTCTTCGTAGGCTGGGTCAGCCTTGTCGATGCCTACCGGCTTGCCTTCCTCCTCTGGGTAATAGCGCAGGTTTTCGAGCAGGAGCACCTCACCCGGCTTTAGCGCTGCCGCAGCCTCCTGAGCCTTTGCGCAGTCAGGTGCGAACTTCACAGGAGTGCCGAGAGCCGCAGAAACGGCGTCAACGATTTGTGAGAGAGAGAGCTCTGGCTTTACCTTGCCTTTCGGCTTGCCCATGTGTGAAATGATGATGATTGCGCCACCCTTCTCAAGGATGAGCTTAAGTGTCGGCAGTGCGCCACGTATACGTGTGTCGTCAGTGATCTTTCCGTCCTGCAAAGGTACGTTGAAGTCTACGCGTACAATGGCTTTCTTGCCATTGAAGTCAAACTGGTTGATTGTCATGATTTCTTGTAATTATTTATAGTTAGTAGAACTTTAAGTCTTTTGGCTTGTTTGCTATGCAAAATTACATATTTTTTTCTAATCCATGGTTTCCTTGATGGCTTTTTTTCTTCTTCGCGCCTCTTTTTTGACATAAGGCAAAAAAGGGAAACGCCCCATGTTGCCTTATGCCTCTGATAGCGGAGGATACTGGTATATCTTCAGCCCGAAGAGCGGTATGATAGAGTATATGTCCTCCATGATGTCAGCGAGGTTATGCTCGTAAGCCACCCACTCCTTGTCGTTAAGGAAGAAGTAGAACTCTACGGGCAGTCCGTGGCTTGTTGGCTCCAGCTGTCGCACCATGAACGTCATGTCTCCGTTCACCTTTTCGTCGTTGCTTATGCGCCTTTCCATACACCTGCGGAACAGTGTGAGGTTCACCATTCCCTCCTGTGCTTCGTCGGCAGAGGCCAGCCCCCGGCTTACTATCTCGTTGCATTCCTTCTTTGTGAGCTGTCGTATGGCGTTGAAGTCGAAGAATATCCTGCGTTTCACCCTGCGTCCCTCGCTCTGCTGCATGCCGATCCAGTTTTGGAAAGAGTCGTCGACGAGTGTCTGTGGCGTTATGGTCACTATGGTGTTGTCAAAGTTGCGCACCTTTACCGTTGTCAGCGTCATGTCCTCCACGTTGCCGTCGATGCCCGCCTTCGGCACCGTTATCCAGTCTCCTTTATGTAGCATGTCGTTGCTTGTGAGGCGTATGCCCGCCACCAGACCTTTTATGGTGTCCTGGAATACGAGCATGAGAATTGCCGACGTTGCTCCGAGTCCTGCGAAGAGTACTGTCGGGCTGCGGTTTATTATTATGGACGTCACGATAATTACCGCGACGAAAATCATCACGATTTTCAGCACTCCGCAGAAAGAGTGCAGATACTGCCGTTTTGTGCTCTGCGTAGTGCCCTCGATGTCCTTTAGCGAGTTCAGGAATGTTATTGCCGTGGCTACGATCATCACCGTGATGTATATCGCCGTAGCCCTTTTCAACAGTTCCTCAATCAGCGGCGTGCGGTAGAATACGGCAGGTAGGAACATCCATATTATCATTGCCGGAATGATGTTCGACGCAGATGTTAGCACCCTTTCGTTGAACACCACGTCGTCCCATGTGGCTTTTGTCCGCGAGGTAATGTTCAGTATTGTAGGCACGAAGCCTTTCCTTGCCAGCATACCGATGGTGAAGGACAGGAGAATGGCAATGACAGCCATCACTATAGGGCTCACGATGTGGAGCGCGTTGCTGCTTACTCCGCACAGCGTGATGATTTTTTCTACGTAATAAGTTATCTGTTCCATAAAGCTTGTGTGGTTTATAGCCCGGTGGGGTCATGCGAACGCCTCCTCTATGACGAGGAGAGTCATAAATCCGGTTATCAAGGCGTATGTTGCCAGTTTCTGGTTGCCGTGGGCGTGAGTCTCAGGAATCATCTCGTCGCTGATGACGTATAGCATAGCCCCTCCGGCGAAACTCAGCATGACGGGCAGCAGCGACGCCGAGAGATATCCCATGAACGCTCCAGCCCATACCCCTACGACCTCCAAAAGTCCTATGGCTATGGATATGAGCAATGTGCGTAAATGCGACACTCCCGCCATGAGCAGCGGCGCAATGATCACCATGCCCTCCGGAATGTTCTGTAACGCTATGCCTATGGTCACTATCCACGACGTGTCGCCAGCCTCGGTCAGCGTAACGCCTGCTGCCACGCCCTCGGGGAGTTTGTGAATAGCTATAGCCATGACGAAGAGCATGATGCGGTTGAGAGAGTGGTTGTTGCGGTGCTCTTCAGCGTCGAGCCCCGTAAGTGTATGCAGGTGAGGTGTCAGCAGGTCGAGAATGTTGAGGAAAAATCCGCCTGCCAAGGCTCCCGCCACGACAATCCATACCGACATGTCGCCACGTGTCTCCACTCCCGGCACTATGAGTCCTATTATGGAGGCTGCGAGCATCAGTCCTGCGCAATATCCCAGTATCGTATCGTTCCATTTGTGCGGCAGGTTCTTTATGAAGAACCCCAGCAGCGAGCCCAGCAGCGTGGCACCGCAAAGCCCGGCGGCACTGATCCATATCTGTGTCATACCTCAAAGTCTAGACAGCTGCGCTGTATGGTATACGGCCTCACCTTTGTGTCTGCCACGGCGACATGCTCCGGGTGAACGGCATAATTTTTCAGCGCCTCCTCCGACTCCAGGGTGCTGTCGAGCATGACGTCAGCATTTGACGACGCCAGCCTTCCCTCTATGTTCACCTTCACGTCGATGAGTCCCGGCACCTTTCCCACCAGTCCTTCCAGTCCTTCCTTTATACCTTTCTTTATATTCACTTTCTCTTCCTCAGACAGCTTGCTGTCGAGAGTCCATAAGATAATGTGTTTTACCATAATGCCTTGTCTTTGTTTTTTTTTGTGTGGGAATTAATAGCCCCCACCTTTAGTCTTGTGCAAAGTTACTTAATGTGCGAGAAAAATCAAAATTTTCCGCCGTTTTTTTTGTATGTCATGACGAAAAAAAGTATTCTTCCCCGTCACTCTTTCCTTCTTACCCACACCTTGTGACTGTCTGTTCCCTGGCTCACGACAGGGCATGAAGAGTCTTTGCAGAGCTTTTTGAGTTCTTTTGATGCCGTGGTTCGGCTCATCATGGCAGCGTTGGCGTATTCCGTAAGAGTGATAAATCCTTTTGGTATGTACGTTCCAAGCCTTGGAACGAAGAATTTATGCTGCAATAATAATAATTTTTTCCCGTTCCGCCAAGCTTTGTCCAGCTTTACGTGAAATAATCTGGTAAAAGCCCTGAGGCATGCTCATATATACCCCCTCTTCCCCCATCCGCATTCACCAAAAACATCTCCGTATGATAAAAAAGATATAATAATAATTGTATATATAGAATAAATTTCGTATTTTTGCATTCAGAAAGCCGTGAGACGTGTTGCCTCCCCTTTTCCGTTGCTTTACCTGATACGGCATAAGTCGGTGTACTACTATAAGTTATCACACAGGCAAGGCGGCTGCTCAATAACAAGAAATACAAAGAGTTATAAAGATGAGAAAAGTTTTTTCCGCAATAGCCCTCCTCCTCGCTGCCTCTACCTTGTCGGCTGCCGAGCCCGAAGGCATTGCAACAGAGGCAGAAGGCTCTTATGCCCTCATGCCCGACGACGAGACGCTGCAGGCTGAAGAGATAAACCATTTCACCTCTGCCGTGATGCTCTCCCCGGGGTGGGACAGCAACTGGTATGTCGGTGTGGCTGCCGGAGCATCATCGTTCATAGGCACCCCGATGGGTGGCGGCATGTTCAGCCGCATCAAGCCGCTCTTTGCCCTGGAGATAGGCAAGTGGTACACGCCTACCGTAGGCTCGCGCCTCGCCATTCAGGGCTTCCGCTTCAAGGACAGCGAGAACATAACCAACAAATACGAGTTCCTCCACCTTGACTTCCTCTATAACCTCACACGCCTGAGGAAGAAAGAGTATACCGGACCTGTGAAGAACGAGTTCATACCCTTCTTTGGAATAGGCTTCATCCACAACTCCGACTTCCGCATGTCTTATAACGAGAAGAACTTCACTGGCGACAACCATCCCTTCGCCATCTCGCTTGGCATGATATACCGCCACCGCCTCAACGACCGTGTAAGCCTGAAGGGAGAACTGGGACTCATGACAACCTTCCAGAGCTTCGACTCCAACGGCGTGTCAAACAAGTTCGGCGACTTCATGCTCAACGCCTCGATAGGTCTGAACATAGGACTCGGAAAACAAGGCTGGAGACACGTCGTAGTAGAGAGGGGAGAGCGGTAACGGACTCACCCTACGCTATGGAGACGGCATGATTTGCGCCCTGCGGCAGCATACTGCACGTTTTACACCTTATTATATATGGGGATGTCAGAATTATATATAGGGGTGTCAGAAATTAATGATCACTATGCCTTATGATCTTGTCCGCGCGTCCGACACCTTACATCTGCATTTGCGACACCATATTTCTTGGCACCATATTTCTTGGCACCATATTTCTTGGCACCATATTTCTTGGCACCATATTTCTTGGCACCAAGTTTCACGACACCGTGTTTCATGACACCATGTTTCATGACACCAAGTATAATAAACGGAGCATCATTATCATCTTTTTTTTGAAACAGGAAATGAATATCTCATACTCATATTCTCCACAGCGTCTGCTCGCCTTTGCGCTGGCTTGCCTTCTCACACTCGCGGTGTCGGCTCAGGAGCTGCAGATGAAGGTCACGGTAAACCACGCAAAGATACAGGGTACGGACGCTTCCGTCTTCGACGACCTGCAACGTGCCGTGGAGGATTATGTCAACGGCAAGCAATGGACAAACCTTCAGTTCCAGAAAAACGAACGCATACAATGCTCCATGAACATCACCGTGACGAAATACGACAAAGACGGAGGAGTATTCACATGCACTGCCTTGGTGCAGGCAAACCGTCCCGTATTTGATGCGGCATACACCACGACGTTCTACGCCAACAAAGACGAGAACTTCGTCTTCAGATACCAACAGTATGACCAGCTGGAGTTCAACGAGGAGAATGTCGACAACCAGCTCACCGCACTCCTCGCATACTATGCATACCTCTTCATAGGCATGAACCTCGACACTTTCGCCCCGAACGGAGGCACGGAGGTGCTGCAGCGGTGCATGTACCTCGTCAACAACGCCCAGAACCTTGATTTCCCCGGGTGGAAATCCTTCGACAACGACCGTAACCGCTTCGCCATAATCAATGACTATCTCGACGGAGGCATGGAGCCGATGAGGCAGCTGCAGTATGCCTACTACCGCAAAGGACTTGACGAAATGGCTAACAACGCCGACCGCGGAAGGACCGAGATTTCCGAGGCACTGAAGAAACTCAAGGAAGCCCATGACAACAAACCCCTCTCGCCACTGCCGCAGATATGGACGGACTTCAAGAAAGACGAGCTGGCAAGCATATACAAGGGAAAAGGGACACAGAAAGAGAAAGAGGCGGTTTACGACATCCTCTTCGGAATAAACGCCTCACAGAACAATACGTGGGAAAAGATAAAACAAAAATGACGGCAGATACCTCTGACGCGTAATAAACTTTATAACCGCAAAAACAGCAACCGACAGCACAGACGACGTCAGGAGAAGCACGCCGCGCATCTCACGGAACAGGCACAGCAAGTCAAGGAAAAACAGATGATTACAAATCTTACAATACGCAACTACACACTCATTGACTCGTTGGAGATAGACTTCCAACGAGGCTTTTCTGTCATTACGGGTGAGACGGGAGCCGGAAAAAGCATTATTCTCGGAGCTCTCGGACTGCTCCTCGGAAACAGGGCAGACTCGAAGTCGGTGGCCCCGGGCAAGAAGAAATGTGTCATTGAGGCGCATTTCAACATCACAGATTGTGGCCTGACGCCATTCTTTGATACCAACGGCATAGAATATGACGAGACGGACTGCATCTTGAGGCGTGAACTGACGGAGAGCGGAAAGTCAAGGGCTTTCATAAACGACACACCGGTGTCGCTCGCCATACTGAAGAGTCTCGGCGAAAACCTCGTGGACATTCACTCACAGCACCAGAACCTCTTGCTGCTCGATGCAGACTTCCAGCTGCAGGTGACAGACATCATGGCGAAAAACCAGGATATCCTCGCGGCATACCATAAGGCGTTCGCAGAATATACCGAGGCGTTGGAGCAACTCAGTGAAATGAAGCGGAGTCTTGAAGCCTCACGAGAAAAGGAAGACTATATACGCTTCGTATTCAATGAGTTGACGGAAGCTGCCATACACGATGCCAAGGAGCAGGAAAACCTTGAAATCATGGCGGAAAGCATGGAGCACGTAGAAGAGATAAAGATCACGCTCTTCTCCGTAGACACATGTTTCAACGGAGAAAACGGCGGCATACTGCAAAGCGTAAAGCACGTTTGCGCGTCATTGGAAAACATACAAAGGGTGTTCCCTGCCGTGACAGACATCGCCGAGCGTACCGATTCGACACTAATAGAACTGAAGGATATTGCGGCTGAGGCGCAGAGCCTTCTCGACACTGTAGACTTCGACCCCGGGGAGCAGCAGCGCACGCTCGAAAGGCTCGACCTGCTGAACACTCTCGAGCGTAAACATCACTGTGCCGACCTCACTCAGCTCATAGAACTGCGTGAGAGCCTGGAAAAGCAGATTGACCTCTTCGACAATTCTGACGACGCCATAAACGAGCAGCAACGACGGGTGGAGGAGCGAAGGACAGAGGCGGAAGAGATAGCTCGGAAGCTGTCAGAACGCAGGAAGGAAGCGGCAGCACTCATCGACGCAGAGATGCAGCGACGACTCGTGGCGCTCGGAATGCCGAAGGTGCGCTTCGTGACGGAGATAAGTCGCATCCCACAGCTCATGCGCAACGGCACAGACAAGGTGACGTTCCTGTTCAGCGCAAACAGCAGTATGCCTGTGCAGCCCGTAGCACACGTGGCGTCGGGAGGCGAGGTGGCAAGAGTAATGCTGTCGCTGAAGTCGCTGATAAGCAACGCCGTATCACTGCCTACCATAATATTCGACGAGGTGGACACTGGCGTAAGCGGAAAGATAGCGGAAGCCATGGCGAGGATAATGCACGAAATGGGCTGTCAGGGCAGGCAGGTACTCTCGATAACCCACTTGCCGCAGATAGCCGCCATGGGTGCCACGCATTATTACGTACGCAAGACGGAAGACGCAGAGGGAACGCATACCAATATGACATGCCTCACCAATGACGAGCGGATAGAGGTGATAGCACAGATGCTGTCAGGAAGCGACGTCTCCGAGGCGGCAAGGGAGCAGGCACGACAGCTGCTGAGCCGCAACGCATGAAAAGACGGGAGCGGAAAAGACAGTAGGGGCGTCTTGCGCGAAACAGTTCTATGCAAAAAGAATAATCCTGATGATTAATCGGGAAAACCTTATTTATTACATTAGACCATCCTGCAGGGATATTACAACATCAACAATCATGACTTCCAGAATTACAGCAATATTATTTTTCTTCTTATCAGCAACCTTGGTAATAGCACAGCCGGCAAGCGTGAAGAAATCTGCCAAGGCGGTATTCTCGCTTAACACCTTCCGTGCCGACGGCACACCGCTCTCAACCACTCACGGCATCTTCGTCTCACCCGACGGTTACGGCGTGTCGCAATGGAAACCTTTCGTAGGTGCTGCCAAAGCCTTTGTCACCGATGCCGACGGCAAGCGTTACGATGTGGAAGCCATAGTGGGAGCCAACGACCTCTACGACGTGTGTAAGTTCAAGGTTGCAGGTCAGACTCCTTACGCCCCGGTGGCAAAAGCCTCTGCCGCTGCCGGCACACCGCTGTGGCTGGCGTGTTACAAGGTGAAAGGCACAAGACTCCTCAACAGCAGTGTGAAGAAAGTGGAGCCGTTCTCAACCTCAACGAACATTGAAGGCGAGAAAGAGTACGCATATTACATCGTGGGCATTCAGACACCGGAGAACGTTCTCTTCACTCCGTTCCTCAACGAGTCAGGAGAGGTGGTGGCAATGCTGCATACGGAGAGCAACGAAGGAGTTGCGAATGCTGTATCGGCAGTATATCCCTCAGACATGAAGCCGTTCCAGGTGGGCAACAGTGCTTCGACGCTTTCGCAAAGTAGCATTCCGACATTGCTGCCGGAGGACTATAAGGACGCTCAGATAGCACTCGTCATGGCAGGGCAGAACAGGACAGGCGAGGCATATAAGGCTGCCGTAGAATACTTCATAAAGAAATTCAGAAACCGTCACGACGGATACGAGGCAAGGGCACGCATCAACCTCTCTGAGAGAAAATACAGCGAGGCGGAGAGCGATATCCTAAAAGCCATAGAACTCTCTGACGACAAGGCTGACCAGCACTACTCCTTCTCGCAGCTCCTACTCGACAAAGAGGTATATATGCCCGAGGACACGCTGCTGTCATGGGGACTTGACAGGGCTCTCGAAGAGGCGGAGAAGGCGTACGAGCTGAAAGACTCGCCGATTTTCCTCAACCAGAAGGCGAAGGTGCTGACGGTCATGAAGAGGTTCGACGAGGCATGTCAGACATATCTCGACCTGCAGGCGACATCGTTGGCCGGACCGGAGAACATGCTCGCCGCAACACAGTGCAAGAAACTTGCCGGAGCGTCGTTCGAAGACGTAATGGCACTTATGGACAGCACAATAGCGGTGTGTCCCAAGCCATTGACATATCAGTCGGCACCTTACGTGCTGCAGCGTGCTGCCCTATACCATGAGGACGGACAGTACCGCAAGGCTGTGACGGAATACAACGCTTACGAGAAACTTATGGTGGGATACAATCTACGTCCGGACTTCTACTACACCCGTTTCATCTGTGAGCGAGAGGGAAAACTCTTCCAGCAGGCTCTCGACGACATCTCGAAGGCTATTGAGATATATCCCCAAAACGAACTCTACCATTGCGAGAAGGCTTCGCTGCTTCTCCGTCTGCGTATGAACGATGAGGCTGTTGCGGAAGCCAACAGGGCGTTGATAATAAATCCGGAGAACGCTGACGCATATGCAGTTCTCGGAGTGGCACAGTGTGCTACGGGGAAGAAACATGAGGGAATGCTTAACCTGCAGCGAGCGAAAAGTCTCGGTCATGTCAACGCTGACACTCTCATAAAGAAATATGAATAGCATGAAGAAAGCCATAGTAATGGGAGCGTCATCAGGCATAGGACGCAGCGTTGCGCTCATGCTGCTGAAAGAGGGATGGCATGTCGGAGTGGCGGCAAGGCGCGCAGAGGCTCTCGAAGAGATACGGCGCGAATTTCCGGGGCAGGTATCTACTGCTGTCATCGACATAACAGAACCTTGTGCCACTCAATGTCTTGAGGACATGATCAGCGAGATGGGAGGCATGGACCTTTACTTCCACAGCTCGGGCTACGGCAGGCATAATATGTCACTGGACACAGCAGTAGAGGAACGCACCGTCATGACCAACGCAATAGGATTCACACGCATGGTTGACACCGCATACCGACATTTCATGCTGTCGGGGAAGAAAGGCCATATCGCCGTGATCTCAAGCATAGCAGGCACGAAAGGGCTTGGAGCGGCACCGTCATACTCGGCTACGAAGAGGTTCCAGTGGACGTATGTCGAGGCATTGGAACAGCAGGCGAGGATGAACGTGGCGGACATAACCTTCACAGACATTCGACCGGGATTTGTCGATACCGACTTCATAGAGGGGCAGAAATACCCCATGCTGCTCGACAAGGACAAGGTGGCGAAGAAGATTATTGCAGCCTTGAAGAACCGGCGCAGAAGCGTGACAATAGATTTCCGCTACACCATACTGTGTTTCTTCTGGCGTCTCCTGCCGTCATGGCTGTGGAGAAGGATGAGGGTGTGCTGATGTATTATCTTCTTGAACCGTCTTCACGCTAAAACAACGTTTCGTCATGGATTTCCTCGTTCTCAACCTCGGACATGCAAAAACCGTACACCATTGGAGCAATAGAGACATCTCTTCGCCTTTCATACGCCTCTTCTACGTAAAAGAGGGTAGGGCTGTGTTCCACATGCCGCAGGGCGACCTCACCCTCTCGGCAGGCCATATTTACATGATACCGACGTATCTGCCCCATGCCTACGAGTGTGAGCCGGGACTGGAGTTTTATTATCTCTTCGTCTTCCAGACCATACACACCGCGTCAGACATATTCGAGCAGTATAATTTCCCCATTGAGGTGAAGAGCAACGAAGCGACACAACTGCTTTTCGAAAACTACTGCACGCTATACCCGCAGCTCAGCCTGCCGTCGAAAGATGCCGACGCATTCCTCAACCACATGGCATACCGCGACTACATTACGGCGTATATGCACATGGAGGAGTATGAGCGTATGCAGCTGCACGGACTCGTGGAAATACTCTTCTCTTATTTCATGAAACATGCGGTGCCGAAACCTATCGTCAGAGATGCACGCGTAGCGAGGATTGTAGACTATGTCAACAACACAATCTCTGAGCCGATGACAGTAGAAGGACTCGCTGACATAGCATGCGTAACAAAGTCGCACCTCATAAAGATATTCGGAAAGACGCTCGGCGAGACACCTCTGCAGTATGTCATACGAAAAAAGATACAGCACGCACAGACGCTGCTACTGACCACCGACATGCCCGTAAACGCCATTGCGGCAAAGGTGGGCTTCCGGGACACCTCGTATTTCATACGCCTCTTCAAGAAAAACATCGGCTTCACACCTAACGAATATCGGCAGGAGCTGATAGGATGAAAGAGGGCTGCGCTGCGGAATGCTGAAACGTTGTCACTCCAACGACTGCCGTGTCATTACCGGGAATGATAAAATGTTGTCATGCGAAAAATGCTGCGGCATTATTGGAAATAGGAAAAATGCTTACGCGAAAGAAAATTCAATATAGAATAAAAGTACTTAAAAATCTCCTTAGTAAGAAATGTTTTCCAAGAATAATGACTACATTTGCAGTGTACTAACATAAAAAGGAGGTTATCATGAAAAAAACATTTCTCTTGACAGTATTATCTGTCGCTTTATTCTATGTAAACGACGTACAGGCTTGCACCGGCATCACACTGCATACCGTTGACGGAAGCACCGTGGCAGCGCGCACGATAGAGTGGGCGGGCAATGATTTGGAGAGTAAATACGCAATAGTGCCTCGTGGCTATCAGCAAAGGTCGTTCACGCCGGGAGGACGGCAGGACGGAATGCTTATGACGGCGCGCTACGGATATGTAGGTCTGGCAGTACAACAGCCGGAGTTTGTCGTTGACGGCATGAACGAGGCGGGACTTTCGGCAGGCTTGTTCTATTTTCCCGGCTACGGAAAATATGAGAGCTACGACCCCATACTGGCAGAGTCTACGGTAAGCGACCTGCAGTTAGTGTCATGGATCCTGGGTAACTTCACGTCGGTCGACGAGGTGAAACGTGCCATGAAAGGTATTCACGTCGTGACAATAGACCCAAGGGGCTCTACTGTACACTGGCGCATAACCGAGAAAAGCGGGAGGCAGGTGGTTATGGAGATAATCAACCGGAAGGTGCGATTCTATGAGAATACCCTCGGAGTGCTCACCAACTCACCCGACTTCACATGGCATCTGACCAACCTCAACAACTACGTAAACCTCAAGGCGGGACCTGTGACGAAAAACAATGTAGGCAGCATGACCCTGGAGGCTTTCGGAGGAGGGGCAGGACTGAGAGGCATTCCTGGCGATATGACACCGCCGTCGCGCTTCATACGAGCTGCATTCTTCCAGACAACGGCCCCCCAGATGCCTACTACGGAGAAAGCTGTAGAACAGGCGTTCCACATCCTCAATAATTTCGACATTCCTACCGGAATACAGTTTGCCGAGGGACAGGAGGTGCCGGACATTCCGAGTGCCACACAATGGACTGTAGCCTCGGACATCGTAAACGGGAAGATATTCTATCGTACCATGCACAACAGCACCATACGTTGCTTCGACCTCACAATGATTGACTTCACCAAGGTGAAATATCAATGGGGTCCGCTCGACAAAGAGAAGAAGCAGCCGATAGAAATGGTAAAGATAAAATAACAATTGTTTATGGCAGAGCACAACGAGTTAGGAAAATGGGGAGAAGAGATAGCCACACGCTACCTTGAAGAAAAGGGATGGTATATCCGACATAGAGACTGGAGATACAAAGGCACGGATATCGATCTGGTATGTATAGACCGATACGACACCACGCTGGTTTTCGTGGAGGTGAAGACAAGGGCGACAAGCAATTTCGGCAGACCCTCAGAAGCTGTAGACTTCAAGAAACGCCGGAACATCATGTTTGCGGCAGAAGCGTATAGGAGAATGTTCAGGAAAGAAAACAGACTCCTGCGCTATGACATCATATCCATTGTTGGAGGTCCGCTCTGCGGATATACCATAGAGCATATTGAAGAAGCGTTCTCTATTGCAGACCTCATAGAACGTTATGCTATGTAAGAATACTTCATTTTTTAAAAGATAAACCGGTGTTTTTACGGGAATATTAAGAACTGCGAAGAGTAGAGCGGCAGGCTTCCGAAAGGAAACCTACCGCTCGAAATTTTTATATGCTTATAAGGAATGAGTATATTCGCCTTTTCTACAATTAATTGCCTCTTAAAGTCATTAGCTTTCTCTTAAAGGTGGGTTCTATTAATTCGCTTTGACAGATTTCCGATTTATCTCTGAGAGCAGAGTGTCAGTTTTTGAAGGAGCGATGCGAGCATCGTGACTGAGAAAACTGGCAGTATGCGCCAGAGAGAAACGGAAAGATGACAAAACGTCAACCCAGAATTATTAACATTTTAACGGTGGGAATTAATAGCACCCACCTTAAGTACTCTTAGAGTTTTTCCTTGTCTCCTGTTGTTGTCACTTCCGGTGTTTTCACGTTGT
This sequence comes from uncultured bacterium, assembly GCA_945829425.1. GTDB lineage: Bacteria > Bacteroidota > Bacteroidia > Bacteroidales > Bacteroidaceae > Prevotella. Next base: position 18,613 of record CALZUQ010000041.1, read on the forward strand.
TTTTCTTTGCAAGATATTCCGGAAGAGAAAGCCCTGCCTGTTCGAAGAGGTCGTTGAGAGGAGGCACACTCTTCATCAGTCCGCTTACAAAGTTGGCTGTAGAGTTTTTGCCTTCAGAGCCGCCAGCCCCATTGTCCCATACCGTTACGTGGTCGATGTTTATGCCTTTGACAGCCTCTACCTGAGTCTTCACAAGTTCCGGCAGTTTCTCAAGGAGCAGAAGCATATAAGCCTTTGTGGCATCGCCTCCGGCAGCTCCTACCATCTTCTCATATCCGCTTGCCTGCTTGTTGAGTATCTCGTAGAGACCGCGAGCCTCTGCCTCCATCTTTGCAAAGACAGCGTCAGCCTCACCCTTGGCGTTGACACGTACTTTCTCTGCCTCTGCTTCTGCCTCAATAATCTTACGCTTCTTTTCTATCTCCTGTGATACGAGGACGTTGGCAGCCTGGGTGGCACGCTCTCTTTCCGCACGCGCCTCCTCAGCGAGTTTCTCAGCAGAGTATGCTTCTTCCAACGCCTTAGCCTGAGCAACCTTCTCCGCTGCCGTAGCCTTACGCTGAGCTTCCGCTTCAGCCTCACGCCTCTCGGCGTCAGAATTTGCTATGGCAACCTTTGCAGCGTTCTCGCCACGTACAGCCTGTGCGTTGGCTTCTGCGGTACGTATACGTGTCTCCCTTACTGCATCCGCTTTTCCTATCTCACCTATCTTCTCCTGCTCTGCCACTCTCACCTTCGCCTCGTTGATGGCTTTCGCTGCCGCCTCCTGTCCGAGTGCTTCGATATATCCTGACTCGTCGTTTATGTCCGTAACGTTTACGTTTATGAGGCGCAGACCTATTTTCTTCAGTTCCACCTCGACATTGCTTGAGATAGCCTCAAGGAATTTGTCACGGTCGGAGTTCAGCTCCTCTATCGACATTGTGGCTATCACGAGACGCAGCTGTCCGAAGAGAATGTCTCGAGCAAGCTCCTGTATCTGTGTCGCTGACTGTCCGAGAAGCCTTTCCGCCGCAGCGTTCATGCACTCCGTCTCTGTTGAGATGCCTACGGTAAACCGGCATGGCACGTCAACACGGATATTCTGTCTTGACAGGGCGTTTGTAAGGTTTGCGTCAATGCTTATAGGAGTTAGAGAGAGGTAGGCATAGTCCTGTATGATTGGCCATACGAACGTACCGCCACCGTGAACGCACTTTGCAGAGCCTTTATTGCCCGTAGTTCCGTAGACAACGAGAATCTTGTCTGACGGACAACGTCTGTACCTGTTTATTATTGCTGCCAGCATAACTACTGCTGCAACAATTCCTGCTACGATTAAATACATACTTATTTCTGTTTAAAGGTTAATGGTTCGTTGATGAATAATGTCTTGATGATAAAAAATACAGTCGTGTAGCATAATGAAGCCATACTGCCTGTTTGTTGTCAGGCAGGACGTCATTCTTGACATTTCGCCACTACTGGCGTGTTGCCTTCCAGAGCCACAATCTTTACTAATTCTCCTGTAGGAATCTGCTCTCCTTGTGTCACGGCGTCAAACTCGTGTATGCTGCCGTTTACTGAAACCTGTATCTTGCCTTTTCCTTTCTTTCTGGCTGGTATCCTGAGATATACCGAGCCTTCCATGCCTAAGCAGTCAGTCATGTTCAGCGAGCCGTTGCTTTCAAGACCTTTCAGCTTGCGACGCAGGAAGAGATACATGCTTGTAAATGCTATACCAGCCAATACAGATACGGCATATATGAGGAACGTATTCTCCGTAGAGCCTATCATGCTCACTCCGCACCAGCCGAAGCCAACGAAGAAATTGACTATTGACCGAATGCTGAAGAGCGACAGTGCCCCGCCCATATCCATGGTGTCTCCGTCGGCGAAGTCGAAGTCGTAGTCAGAGTCCATGCCGATGAGTGTCAGGACGGCTTGAACGAGGAATACCGTTGAGGCTATGAGAGCTATTGTCCAGAAGAACTGCTCTATAGCAGTAAGGTTAGTGTACCATTGTTGTATTATTTCCATAAGTAGGTGTACAAAAATAATGTTATAATGATTGTATTGAATGGTGATGCAGTATCAGCATGTGGTATAAAGGAGTATAGCGACTCCTGCTTGACTGTTGTCACATACTGATGATGTGCGGTAGGCGGTGCAAGGATTATGTGAATGTTTTTGCACACCTGGTTTAATGATTCTGTTTTCTTGCTTGTCGTAAGCAACGTGCTATGCTTTGGGTGACGTTATCGTCCTCCGGCATTATCTGCTGCATTTCGGACATACGCCCTTTATGATATATTCCGCTTCTTCAATACGGAACTCCTTCGGCAGTACGACGAGAGGAATGGAGTAGTCCTCCAAGCAGAACGTCTTTCCGCAATGCGTGCAGTTGAAGTGTATATGGTTGAGATGATGATGGTCCGTACATCGGCAAACGCAGTATTTCTTTAGCCCTGTCGCGTCGTTCAGTTCGTGTAGCAGATGATGTTCGGCGAACAGTCTCAGGGCGCGGTAAATGCTGGAGCGGTCCATGTGCGGCATAGCGTTCTCAAGGTCAGCCAGGGTGAACGTCTCTGTCATTGCCGCCACTTCCTCCCAGACGAGTATTCTCACCGCTGTAGGCTTCACACCATGTTCCTGCAAATATTCCGAATAATGTTTCATCCGTAAGTGTTTTATTTGGTTTTCTGCAAAGTTACACAAAATCCTTCGTTCCTACAACTATTTCCATTGAAAACTTCATAGCAGGAGAAGAAAAGCGAGTACAAGCCTGACAGAACATGTGTGTTTGAGACTGTCTGAACCAACCATACAGTGTCAGAACAAGCCATTCAGTGTCTGAACCAACCTTATATCCTCAGTTGCTCTCCGGAATAGAAATCTACGAGACTTTTCTGATACATATATTCATATTTCGCCCTCATGAGATCGCTTTCCGCTTTCAGCATATTGTTTTTTGCCTCGTTGAATTCCGTTATGTTAGCCTTCCCGTTCTCATATTTCTCACGCATCAGAGTGTACGCCTCCTCCGAGCTTTTCAGCGAAGCCATGCTGCTGCGGTATTTGCTTTCCGCCGCCACGGTATTGTAGTAAACCGTCTGTATCTCCTTATACAACGCTTTTTTCTTCTCGTCAAGGTCAAGCATCCGGTTTGAATGTTCTATCCTTGCCGCACGTATGTTGTTACGTGTTTGGAAACGGTTGAAGAGAGGTATGGAGAGGTTTATGCCTATGCCTTGGCTGAATTTGTTTTTCAGCTGTGTCCCGAAGCTCTCGGCGTATTCTCCCGCAGTCTTGTAGTAGTTTGTGCCGAGGCTTCCCGAGAGGCTCAGCTGCGGATAGAGTGCCGACTTTGCCACGGATATGCTCCGCTCTGCTCCGTCAATGCGTATCTTTGCAGCAGAGATGGATGGTCGGACGAGCAATGCCTTGCCGAAAATATCTTCCGGAGAGGGCAGGGGAGCTATGACCTTCTCCATATCCCTCTCTGCTGGCATGGCTATCGCGAAGCCCTCCGGTGTTGGCAGTTCGAGGAGCTGTGAGAGGTTGAGCAACGCTATGCTGTAGTCGTTGTCTGCCTGTGTGGCGGTCAGGCGGCTTTGTGCGAGAGCAGCCTCCTGCTGAGCCAGTTCCGCACGGCTTGCTTTCCCACATTCCACCATGGCGGCAATGCGCTCCCTCTGCATGGAGTCTATGGCAATCTGTCGTTGTGCGATGCCTCGCAGCTCATTGCCGTAAACGGCTTGGATATAGTATTGCGCCACGCTGAGAGCTATGTCCTCGCGAGCTTTCTCCAAGTCAGCAACGGCGGCTTGCAGGTTCAGTTTCTGCATCTTCACCTCATTGGTTATCCTCATGCCTGTGAACAGTGGCACGGACGTGTTGAGATAAAATCCTGTGCTGCTCGTGCTTTTGTTCGTATAAGTATTGTCCGATGTCAGACCTCGTCCGAAAGAGAAAGTCTCTGACGCTGAGGCGTTGAGGTCTGGCAGACGCTGATATTTCGCATTCTCTAAGCTCAGTTTCTGGCTTTCTATGGCGTTTGCCTGCTTCTTCAGCTGTATGTTATGCTCCTGCGCATAGGTTATACAGTCGTCCAAGGTCCATTGGGCGAAGGCTGAGACGCTGCCTCCGAGAGCAATCATAATTATTATAATGATAATCCTCATGCACATTTTGTTTTTGTGTTTCTTTTTTTATGATGTTTTTTCGTCTATGTCCTGCCATGTGGCTTATGTCGTCAACGACCGCCACATGCAGTGTCTTGCTGTGTAACCGTATTCTTCGGGTTACTGACCTGTTATCTCTGTCCCCCTTACCGTGTCCGTCTTTTTCAGTCCTTTGCGGATTTCTATGTTCAGTCCGTCACTCAGTCCTGTCTCCACGTATGTCTTTTCATACGTTTTCTCTTCTCCTTTTCCCTTTACGAGGTAAACGAATGTTGAGTCGCCCGAATATTCTATCGTGCTCTCGGGAAGTGTCAGCACGTTACGTGCCGTGGCGAGGATTATCTCTGCCGTCGCGCTATATCCCGCACGAATGGTGTTGCCTTTGTTCACGTCGACGGCAGCCTTTATCTCAAACTGTTTCGCCCCGTTCTGTTCTTTTGCTTTCGGCGACACATATTCCAGGCTTGCTATATACTCCACATCTTTCAAAGCCCCTATGCGTATTTTCATCTCCATACCCTTCTGAAGCGTTCCCACCTCCGTCTCGTCGATGTTTCCCCTGAAGATTATGTCGTTCATATTTGCTACCGTTGCTATCGTGGTGCCGTCGTTGAACGTGTTGCTCAGCACGACAGTGTTTCCCACCTTTACGGGGATGTCGAGAATGATTCCCGTTATCGTAGAACGAATGAGCGTAGAGCTTGCGCTGGCGTTGCTCTTCGACACACCGTCGCGAACTATCTCGTAGGCGTCTGTCGCTGCCTGCATCTCCTCCTTGGCGTTTCTCAGAGCCTGGCGTGTCTTGTCGAAAGCGTCGTCAGAGATAAGTTGCTTGTTGTGAAGCGCCTCGTCGCGTCTGAAGTCTGTCTTGGCTTGTTCAAGCGTTATCTCCGCTTTCCTCACTCTCGACTCTGCCGAGCTTAGCTGCCCCATGTCTGGAATGACCTTCACCTTTGCTATTACCTCTCCTGCTGCAACGCTTTCTCCCGCCTGCTTGAACAGTTCCGTTATGATGCCGCTTATCTGCGGTTTTACGCTTACCTCGTCGCGCGGCTCTATGTTTCCTGTTATCACCGTTGTCTTGCTTATTGTTCCCGTTACCGGTTTATGCTCGTTGTATGTCACGGTGACAGGCTGAGATTTCTTGTATAGGAAGACAAATGTTCCTATTATGCTTGCCACAAATGATATGGCAAGGACAATCTTGAGATATTTTTTCATAATAATCGTATGTTGTGTGGTTGATTCGTTATAAGTTTATGTTCTTGACAGGTTTCAAGTTTCAGGTTTCAAGTTTCAGGTTTCAGGTTCCAGGTTTCAGGTTTCAAGTTTCAGGTTCCAGGTTAAGGTCAAGGTCTACTCATCCCTCATGGCATCTACCGGCTTGACCTTCATGGCCCTCCATGCCGGTGCAAGACCAGCGAGACCACCCAAGACGCATAAGAGCAGTGTCGAGAAGAGTGCCAGCCAGAAGTCTATCTGGAAGTGAGCCGTAGGTACGCCGTCGGTGGTGGTTCCCAACTCCATGGCCTGGAGCAACAGAATGCCCAACATTATTCCTCCGATGCCCGCTGCTATTGTCAGCAGCATGCTCTCCATGATGATTTGTGAGAGTATCGTCGCCGGCTTTGCTCCTATGGCGCGTCGTATGCCTATCTCCGAGGTCCTCTCCTTCACCGTCACCATCATGATGTTCGAAACGCCTATCGCTCCGGCGAGAAGTGTACCGAGACCTACGAGCCATATCATGAAGTTCACCCCTTTGAACAGATTTGCTGTCATGGTGAATATCGCCTCGGTGTGGAACACCTGTATGCCCACCTCGTCGTCGGGTGCTATGCTATGCTCGCGTGCTATGATGCTCCTTATCTTCGGAGCTATGCGGCTCATCACTACGTTCTCCTTTCCTGTTATTGCTATGATGTCTACCGCCTCTCCCCGTCGGTAAATGGTTCTCAGCGTCGTGTGAGGTATTATGATGCGGTAGGCAGCTTTGCCGCCGATGTCTATTCCGTCCGCCTCTTTATAGTCAACTCCTATTATCTGATAATAAACGTTGTTCACCTTTACGCTCGTTCCGCAGGGGTTCTCGCCGTCAGGGAAGAGCGTCTTGTATATCGACTTTCCTATCACGCAGACTTTCCGCCGCTCCATTACGTCCGTGTCGTTGATATACCGTCCGTATTTTATCTTCGGCACCTCAATGTGTCTGTAGTCGGAAGTCACGCCGGTAATGTTCCCCCATGCACTCTTCTCACCCCGGAAGATGTCCGTGCCTCCGGCGTACACCGTAGGTGCTATGGCGTCCAGTTCGGGCATGAGGTGACGGAGACGTTCCGCATCTTTCATAGTCATATACCATGTCCTGCCTTTCTTCATGCCTTTATACGCCTTCGACGTAGGTTGCGCCCATATCATGGAAGAGTTATGGGCGAAGCCCGCAAAGTTTTTCTCAAGCATCTCTTTCAGTCCGTTGCCCCCGCCGAGCAGGAAGATTAGCATGAAGACTCCCCAGAACACCCCGAAGCCTGTCAGCAGGCTGCGGCTCTTGTTCCTTGTAAGGGTGTTGAGTATTTCGTTGTATGTATCAATGTCAAATCTCATGTTTGAGAAGAGTTATTTAAACTGTTGTATGAACAGGCGTGATGTAATCCGTTAGTAATAAGGTATGGTCGCCTGTCTTTACTCATACCGTAAGGCTTCGATAGGCCTTATGCGTGCAGCTCGCCATGCCGGCATTATTCCTGCCAGTGTTCCAGCCACGATCATTACTATGAGCGTCTGCAGGCATACGTCGAGTCCTACGGTAGGGTTTACGAAGGTACGCATCTTGAACAGTCCCGTGTCTATGACCATCTGTCCTGCCGTAGCGTCCATATATTCGTTGGCGGCAAGTCCGCAAACCACGCCGATATATCCGAAGAACGTGGTGATTATTATGCTCTCGATGATTATCATCCTCAGGATATGCCATGGCTTCGCCCCTATGGCCTTTCTGATGCCGAACTCATGCGTTCGCTCTTTCACGGTTATGAGCATGATGTTCGACACACCTACTATGCCGCTCAGGAGTGTGAACAGTCCTACGATCCATAACGCCTTGCGTATGATGTCCATGCCCGTATCCATCTGCAGGTTTTCCGCCTTACGGTTCCAGATACCTATGGAGTAAGGGTCGTCGGGTGCCGCATTGTGTGCTATGTTTATCCTGGCGCGGTAGACCTCCTCAAATCGTACGTTCGCTTCCTCTGTATCGAGGTGGCGTATCTTGAAAAGGATGTTCCCCGCCTCGTCGCCTTTGTTGTAGAGAGTCTTCAGTGTGGTGTATGGGGTGAAGATGTTGTTGTTCTGTTCCATTTCCTCATCCTGCGTTACTCCCACCACGACATAGGCGATGTTGTCAATGTTTATATGCTTGCCGAGCAGCCTTCCGGCGTTTCCCGCCAGTTCCTTTGCCTGTTGTTCTGAGAGTACGGCTGTTTTCCGCTTCTCGTTGAGGTCGCGTTGGTTTATGAAGCGTCCTTTTTTTATCACCCTCTTGTTTATCTCTGCCTCGTTGGGTGACACGCCGAGGAGGTTTTGCGTGGTGAGGTATTTCTCGCCGTATGTCACCGTGACACCGTCTTGTGAAACCCTTCCTCCGACGTCTTCAACATAATCTGGGAAAGTATTGCTCGTTATGGCGATGTCGTTCTCGTTGAGCGTAATTTTCCTGCCTTCCTTATAACCTCTGAACGCTTTTGATGTCCATCTTCCAGACACCTCCACAGAAGAGGCGAGGAAACGCTGCATCTGCAACTGGTTGGCGTTTATGAGTCCGTTGCCGGCACCGAGAAGGAAGACTATCATGAATATCCCCCATGCTACGGCAAAACCTGTAAGGCATGTCCTCAGTTTGTTGTGCCGTGCCGTGCTCCATATTTCTTTCAGTATTTCCATCGTTTTTTTCCTTCTCTTTGTTTCAGGTTTTGGGTTTCAGGTTTCAAGTTTCAAGTTTTAGGTTTCAAGTTTTAGGTTTCAAGTTTCAGGTTTTAAGTTTCAAGTTTCAAGTTTCAGGTTTCAGGTTTTGGGTTTCAGGTTTTAAGTTTCAAGTTTCAGGTTTTGGGTTTTAAGTTTCAAGTTTTTGGTTTTAAGTTTCAAGTTTTGGATTTCAGGTTAAGGTCAAGGTTAAGGTTAAGGTCAAGTTTCAATCTCTCAACTCTAAGCTCACAACTTACTTCGTATAATCTGTTCCCACGAGGTGGTGGTTGGTGTTATCTTCAATGCTTTCAATTATTCCGTCCTTAATGTTTATTATCTTGTCCGTCACATTAGCCACTCCTCTCTCGTGAGTCACCACTATGATAGTCATCTTCTCCCGTTCGTGGAAGTCCTTTAAGAGGTTCATGACCTCAACGCTCGTCTTTGAGTCGAGTGCGCCAGTAGGCTCGTCTGCGAGGATTATCTCCGGCTGTGTTATTAGTGCGCGGGCTATTGCCACCCTCTGGCGTTGTCCTCCTGAAAGCTCGTTAGGGTAGTGCGAAGCCCAGTCAGAGAGTCCCAGACGGTCGAGATAATCCATTGCCAAAGCGTGACGTTTCTTCCTCCCCACACCCTGGTAGAAAAGCGGAAGCTCTACGTTCTCTACAGCTGTCTTGAAGTTTATGAGGTTGAACGACTGGAATATGAACCCGATCATCCTGTTGCGGTATTCTGCCGCCCGCGTCTCGCTGAGGTTCCATATCGGCACGTTGCCAAGGAAGTATTCACCGCTGTCGTAGTTGTCGAGAATACCTAAGATATTCAGCAGTGTAGACTTTCCCGAGCCTGAGGCACCCATTATGCTTACAAACTCTCCACGCTCTATGTCGAGGTTTATTCCTTTCAATACGTGTAGCGGCTGCGCACTGTAATATGTCTTGTTTACGTCTTTAAGATGAATTATTGACATCGTAGTATGGTTTTGTTTCGTTCGTGATGCAAAAGTAGGAATAATAATGAAATACTGCAAGTGTTTTAACCCTTTTTCGTTAACTTTGTAAAAATAATTTACACCTGATTGTCCATTTTTTTTACATGCACCGTCTTCCCGGGTTTCCCGTTCCATATCCTTTCCTTCCTGCCCACAGTTTCCGGAATAATTCTATGTGAGTTCTCTTCGCTGTTCTGTCACTTGGTTTACTGCTGCTGATTGTGTCGGTCTGATTTCTTTGTGACACAGAGCCCAGATATTCATAATGCATGTTAGCTACTCCGCTGACATGCCCCTGACTATTGCCTTTTTTAATATTAGGTGTACAAATATTTTTTTATGCCTATGAAAATATTTTTTTATGCCTATGAAAATATTTTTTTATGC
>CALZUQ010000042.1 GCA_945829425.1 uncultured bacterium
GGATAAAATGCTTACTTTTGCATCCGTAAACAGCTAATGCGACACATAATACCTGACGCGACCCACCTAATCATCCTCATTTATGAAAATTTTTCATAAGACCCCCTTAAACCGACGTATCGTAAGCGAGAATGTCTATGCAGGACTTTTCGTCACCTTCCTCCTCGGTATGATCCTTCCCTTCTGCATCGACCAGATACAGGAATACCGCATCCTCTTTGTCCTCGCCATGGGTGTCACCACGACCGTTGGCGGCATGCTCCTCTCCGTGTTCATGAGCTATGTCCTCCCTTTTCCCCTCGACCCCTCCCTGCCTCTCCGCACCGTACACCGCAACAGCTTCGTACAGTTTTTAGTCAGCATCCCCGACCTCGTCCAGTGTCATCGCGCCTTCATCGTCAACCTCAATTTCGTAATCGCCATGTCCACGCGCAACAACGGTTACCAGCTGACGGTGTTCGGCACGGAGAAAGCCATACCTGTCTCAAGGACATATACCCCAGAGGTGAAACGCAGGCTTGAGGTGAGAGGGTAAGAACCCACGCCCAAGCCTTAATAGAACCCACGCCCAAGCTTTAATAGATCAAATATAAAAACAACACCAATGATAAAGATTTGCAGTAACCCGTTGCCCGTAGATGTCGTCTTCCACCCCGTGTGGTGGCATAAGAATGCCGGCATTTCGTTCGATGAGAGTTTTTTCTACGACCCTCTCCGACGTGTTGCGGACGAGCGCAAGATGGAGCAGGTGCTCTATGACCGTTTCGGCTCGTTAGGTCTCGGTGCCGACTACGACAAAGACCTTCCGCAGGTCGGTGCCGTACATCTCGCCTCCGGCTTCCTCCTTTCCGAGATGCTCGGCTGTAAGGTGGAGTATTATGAAGACGCCCCTCCCCAGGTGCTTTGTGCACACCGTGACAGTCTCGACTTTGATGCCGACGACGCTTTCCGCTCTCCCGCTTTCCTGCGCCTTGTGCGCCTTATAGAGACGTTGAAGTCCCGCTACGGATATGTCGTGGGGGACATAAACTGGGGAGGCGTGCTGAACCTTGCCATAGACATGCGTGGCGAAGAGATCTTCACCGACATGCTCCTTGCTCCTGAGAAAGCGGAGGTGTTCTTCCGTAAGATAGCCTACGTCATTGACCGCTTCGTATGGTACATACAGACTCAGACAGGCTCCTCGTCCATTTCCGTCAACCGTAGCGCACGCCTCTTCGACTACCCTGTGGCGATACATTCCGAGTGCAGCCATACCATGATTTCCGAAGACGACTACCGCCGGTTCTTCCTGCCCATAGACAAGGAATGGAGCTGCCGCCACAAACCTTACGGCATACATTATTGCGGCAAAGACCCGCACCGCATGGCTTCGGCGTTTGCCGAGATAGAACGCCTGACATTCCTCGATGTCGGTTGGGGAGGCGATGTCGCACTGTTGCGGCGCTATCTTCCCGATACGTTCTTCAACATACGTCTTAACCCCGTAGAGATACAGAAATATCCTTACGACGAGTTGGTGAAGAACATACGTGAGCGTGTCATGGCGAGTGGCGACGACCTCACCAAGACCGGGTTGTGCTGTGTGAATATGGATCAGGATGTCACTGACCGACGGATATTCGAGATATTCCACGTGGCGGAAGAGATAATAAAAGAACATGGCTCTTGACCCCTTTCCTCCTGCCCCGAAACGCTTCCAGATACCCCGAAAGTCTCTATGCCTATGAAGATTTTGCTCTATGCCTATGAAAATATTTTTTTATGCCTATAAAAAAATATTTTTATGCCTATAGAAAAAACAGGGGTATTTCATGCAAAAACATAATTATCCCTTGCGGCAATTTCTTTCTTTATTTGACATGTGAGAGGACGTCGGTTACACTTCTGTTAACCGTCAAAAGTGAGCTGTCGGCAATAGTGTTTTATGATAAAAGAAGTGCGTGAAACTTGTGCGTGTTATAACCTAAAATGCCGTATGGTTTCTGACCATACGGCATTCGTGTATCAGAAGGCGTTCCGATAAAGTACGCCTTGATATGAAAATAAAAATTCCAATCTTCAGGAATAGTCTTATGTTTATTCCTCCATGAGTTTGTTGAACTCGTCTATTGTTACGTTCTTCTCCTCAATCTTTACGGTGTTCTTGAGGGCAGCGCAGAGTTTAATGTCGAGTGCGCGCTCAACGAGGTTGTCAATGTTCTCGCGCTTCTTCAGAGTCTCCTTGACGTAGTTGTCAAGATACTCTTCCGGGACATTCGTCATGCCGTACTGTGCGAACTGTATCTTCACCATTTCGCGTGCAGCGTTCTCAACGTCCTTGTCCTCAACCTTTATCTCGTATGCGGCAGCGATCTTGTTCTTCAGGAGAGACCATGTCAGTTCCTTGATGCTTGCCTCATAGTGCTTCTCGACATATTCCTCGCCCTTGTCGCGGTTGTTGGCAAGCATGATCTTCTTCATGAGGTCGTCAGCATACTTCACCTCACCGGCTTTCTCGATAGCCAGCTTGCGTGCGTCGAGGATGAAGCGGAAGTCGGAGTTGTTCTTGAGCTGTGACTTGATGTCCTCAGCGATGCGTGCGCGGAAAGCAGCCTCGTCCTTGATGTCCTCGCCAGGGTATGCCTGCTCGAAGAGTTCCTCGTCGACAGCGTGTGGCTGATAACGGCTTATCTCCGTCACCTGATAGCTGAAGTCGCCGGTGTACATGAATACCTGCTCTTTGTCCACTTTGAGGAACGACGCAAGTTCTGTGTCGTTGCTGTATGCGTTGCGTGGGTTGAATGTAATGATGTCACCGAGCTTTATGTTCTCGAACTTCTTCTGCTCGTCCTCGTTCTTGATGTACTTAGGCATTACGATAGCCTCAGAAACAGTTATGCCGTTCTCAAGCGTGTTGCCTTCTGCGTCGAGCTGGCGGAGGTCTCCTTTGAGCATGTCGTTCTCCTGGTATTCCTCAACCTTGGCATATGAGCCTGTACGTCCGGCGTAAGCCTGTACCTGGTTGTCTATGTCTTTCTCCTCAACGTTGATGTTGTAGTATGGGAGAGTGTCGTCGCCGTTGATAGTAACGTCGAGCTCAGGAGCGAGAGCGAGTTCGAAGGCGAAGGTATATGGTGCAGGCTTCTCGATGTCTATAGGTTCCTGGTCGGCAGCAGGGAGCGGCTCTCCGAGCATTGCGATGTTCTCTTTCTGTACGTACTCATACAGTTTCTCGCCAACGAGGCGGTTGAGAGTGTCTACGAGGACAGAAGGTCCGATTTGTTTCTTTATCATAGCCATCGGAGCCATGCCTGGGCGGAAGCCTGGAACATTAGCCTTTTTACGATAGTCTTTGAGTGCTTTCTCGTAATCCTTAGCGTAATCAGCCTCTTCTACTACGAGTGTCAGTTTTCCGCTGACCTTGGCTGAATTGTCAAATGAGATATTCATTTTTTTTGAAATGGTTTGTTTTTTATTTATGTTTTATTCTGATTTTTCCGCTCTTTGTGTGTGGTGCTGAGGCATGAAAAAAGTAAGTACGCTGCCTCTACGCACACAATTAGGTTGCAAAGTTACTAAAAAACAGCCGAATAATTGTTTTATATAGTTAATCTTAAACCTTATTTAACTATTTAATTTCTACTTCTATCGTATTAACTCGTAAATAATTTGTAATTTTGCAGACAAATAGCCGTCAGCCTTTCCTGCGGAGGGGTGGGGCGGACAATGCAACGGGGGCAGGTAAACCCACGTCCAAGCTTTAATAGAACCCACTCCCAAGCTTTAATAGAATCCACCTTAATCATTAAAGTATTCATAATGCTAATACACAAGTTTCTTACCACGTTCGGTAAATACAGCATACTCATGGGACGAACATTCTCGCGCCCGGAGCGTCTGCGGATGTACTGGAAGCAGTATGTCAAGGAAATGTCGGCACTGGGTGTCGACTCCATAGGTATAGTGTTGATAATATCGTTTTTCATCGGAGCGGTGATATGCATACAGATGAAGCTTAACATACAGTCGCCATGGATGCCGCGGTGGGTATCTGGATATACCACGCGTGAGATTATGCTTCTGGAGTTCTCCAGTTCCATAATGTGTCTGATTCTTGCCGGCAAGGTGGGGTCGAACATTGCTTCCGAGCTGGGCACCATGCGTGTGACTCAACAGATTGACGCTCTTGACATCATGGGTATCAACTCCGCCTCCTATCTTATTCTGCCGAAGATTTTGGGCTTGCTGACCCTCATGCCCGCTCTTGTCGTCTTCGCCAATGCCATGGGTTTTGTCGGAGCCTATGCCACGGCTTATATCGGGCATATCCTTCCTCCTGACGACCTGACCCTTGGCTTGCAGCATTCTTTCAACTCGTGGTTTGTATGGATGTCGATAATAAAGAGTGAGGTCTTCGCGTTCATCATTGCCAGTGTGGCGTCGTTTTACGGCTATTCCGTCACGGGCGGTTCTGTGGAGGTCGGCAAGGCTTCGACGTCTGCTGTCGTGACATCGTCCGTGCTGATACTCTTTTCTGACGTCTTCCTGACCAATCTGCTGAGCTGAAGGCGGTAAGTTCTTTTTCTACCTAAATCGTTAGCACACATACTTATGATACAGATTAACAACCTACATAAATCCTTCGGCGACAAGGAGGTGCTGAAAGGCATTTCCGCCACGTTTCACGACGGCATGACAAACCTCATCATCGGACAGTCAGGCTCTGGAAAGACGGTGCTTATGAAAAACCTTGTAGGACTCCTTGACCCTACCGAAGGCGAGGTGTTGTATGACGGGCGTAACTTCATTACCATGACGAAGAATGAACGCATAGCCATGAGAAGAGAGATGGGCATGATATTCCAGTCGGCGGCACTTTTCGACTCTCTCACGGTCCTGGAGAATGTGATGTTCCCTTTGGACATGTTCTCGGACATGACATACCGTGACCGTATAAAGAGGGCGCAGGCGTGTCTCGACCGTGTCAACCTTATCGAGGCGCAACAGAAATTTCCGGGGGAGATTTCCGGAGGTATGCAGAAACGTGTTGCCATAGCGCGTGCCATTGTCATGAACCCTAAATACCTTTTCTGCGACGAGCCGAACTCAGGTCTCGACCCGAAGACCTCTCTCGTCATTGACCAGCTGCTGCATGACATCACTGAGGAATACCGCATGACGACAATAATAAATACGCACGACATGAACTCCGTCATGGGCATTGGAGACAATATCCTCTTCATATACGAAGGCAACAAGGAGTGGCAGGGCGACAAGACAATGGTCATGGGTGCTTCAAACGAGAAACTCAACGACCTCGTCTTTGCTTCCGACCTCTTCAAGAAGCTTAAGGATAAGCAACAGTAACGTCTGGAAGGTCCAGACATGACAGCATAAAGGTGAGAATTAACATAACTCACCTAAAGGGCTTAGACATCATAGACACTCAATCAAAAAATATTAAAACAAATAATCAGATTTATCATGAACAATTTCACATTCTATAGTCCTACGGAGTTCGTTTTCGGAAAGGAGACGGAAAAGCAAGCCGGCACGTTGTGCAAGAAATATGGCGCAAAGAAAGTTCTCATAGTTTATGGCGGCGGCTCGGCGAAGAAGAGCGGCTTGCTCGACCGTGTCAATGCCTCTCTGCATAGCGAGGGACTTGAGACGGTAGAGTTGGGTGGCGTTCGTCCTAACCCTACCGACGACAAGGTTTATGAGGGCATCGCGCTGGCACGCCAGGAGGCTGTTGACTTTATCCTTGCTGTCGGTGGCGGTTCTGTCATAGATACCGCAAAGTCTATTGCCGCCGGTGTGCCTTACGATGGCGACTTCTGGGATTTCTTCATTCAGAAGGCGGCAATAACCACAGCATTGCCTGTCGCTACGGTGCTCACCATTCCTGCTGCCGGTTCTGAAGGCTCGGGCAACGCTGTCATAACACGTCTCGCAACATTGCAGAAGCTCGGCGTGAAGCAACCTATGCTCCTTCGTCCGAAGTTCTCCATTATGAATCCGGAGCTGACATACACCCTTCCGGCATGGCAGACGGCTTCGGGCATTGCAGACATGATGGCTCATATCCTGGAGCGTTATCTCTCGAACACAGAAGACGTTATGATCGGCGATCGCCTTGCAGAGGGTATGCTCCTCGCCATTATTGATGCGGCACCGCGTGTCATGAACAATCCTGAGGACTATGGAGCGCGTGCCAACATTATGTGGAGCGGCATGGTGGCGCATAACGACACATGTTCTGCCGGAAGGGCGGAAGACTGGTCGACGCACGCCATGGAACATGAGCTCTCCGCTCTTTACGATGTCACGCATGGTGCCGGTCTTGCCGTGATGTTCCCTGCTTTCCTGACATTCATGGCAGAGCATCATCCGGCGAAAGTGGCTCAGCTGGCAATGAGGGTCTTCCACGTCGCAGCATCTTCTGACGATGTCTCAACCCTCACTGACGAGGAGTGCAGGGAAGTGGCTTTAGAGGGTACAAGGCGTTTGCGTGCTTTCTTTAAAGACGTGCTGCGTCTGCCTGTAACCCTGCCGCAGTTGGGCATTGACACACCGGATTTCGATACCCTTGTGCGTAAGCTCCATGAGAATAAAGGGCAGACATTCGGGACGTACTATCCTCTCACACCTGACATAACCCGTGAGATTTACGAGATAGCTATGAATTAATTGAGCACACCTTAATTCAACACACCTTAATATAATCCACATAAAAAATGAGCGTACATTTCTGCGGTATCGTCTTTTCCGCTAAAATGTACGCTCTTTTTTTTCTATTTCCGCGTTTCATTTTTTTCCTGTTCCTCGCTTTTCTCCAGCGGCTTGTCGAACTGGTTCTTGCGAAGTACGAATTTGTCGGTGAGATAGTTCTTTCTCACCACAGGGTTTGCCGCCAGTTCTTCCGGAGTGCCTTGGAAAAGAATGCGTCCCTCGAAAAGGAGGTATGCACGGTCGGTAATGGCAAGTGTCTCCTGAACGTTATGGTCGGTGATGAGAATGCCGATGTTACGGTATTTCAGATGCCATACCACCTCCTGTATCTCCTCTACTGCGATAGGGTCCACTCCTGCGAACGGTTCGTCGAGCATGATGAACTTCGGCTCTATAGCAAGGCAACGTGCTATCTCGCAACGTCTGCGCTCACCGCCGGAGAGCCTGTCGCCAAGGTTCTTCCGAACCTTATGAAGCGAGAACTCGTCTATCAGTTGCTCCAGTTTCATTCTCTGGTATTCCTTCGGCTTTCCCGTCATCTCCAGCACAGAGAGGATATTGTCTTCGACAGACATCTTCCTGAAGACACTCGCCTCCTGTGGCAGGTATCCGATGCCTTTTCTCGCCCTTTGGTAAACGGGAAGGGTGGTGATCTCTTCGTTGCCAAGGAAAATATGCCCTCCGTTAGGCACTACGAGGCCGGTAGTCATATAGAAGGATGTCGTCTTACCCGCACCGTTAGGTCCGAGAAGTCCTACTATCTCTCCTTGCTTCACGTTGAAAGCCACGTCGTTTACCACGGTACGCTTCCCGTATCGTTTCACGAGGCCTTCGGCTTTTAGCATGATGCTCTCCGGCTCATTAGTGACGTTGTCAAGTACTTCTTCCATATTCTTTCCTTCCTCGTTATTTCATTCTCCATATCTCCCCTTGCATCACCAACGGCACGCATACCACTTCCTGTGCAGAGTCGGCATAATGTATGTTGATAAACGCCTCTGCCGTGTTGTGCGCCGTGTCAGCGTGACATCTGGAAAGGGTTATCGCGACGATGCCCTTGTGGTCGTCCTTCTGTTGCTTGACAAACATCGCTACATTGTCGACAAGCTGCGAGCGGTAGTCCTCGGGCAACGAGTCGCCATACTCCATGCCGGCAATGAAGTCAGAGTATTTCCCTTCCTGAAGAAGCTTGTAATACTCCACTGCGGTTTGTCCTGCCCTTGCCTCAATGTCTTCCAGGCTTTCTTTTCTACCGCAGGCGGCGAGGAGAGCACAGAGGGTTATTATTGACAATATCCTATACATAGTAAAAATCGCAAGTTGGTGTTCTGTTACATCACTTCTGACGTATGAATACGTTTATAGGACAGCCCGTCATGTCCCAGTTCTCCCTGATCTTGTTTTCAAGGAAACGCTTGTACGGTTCCTTGACATACTGCGGAAGGTTGGCATAGAACACGAAAGACGGAATCTGAGTCTCCGGCAGTTGTGCGCAATATTTTATCTTGATGTACTTCCCCTTTACGGAAGGTGGCGGGAAAGCCTCTATGAGTGGCAGCATGACCTCGTTGAGCTTTGTCGTGCCCACGCGTGCCTTTCTGTTTTCGTAAACCTTCTGTGCCGTCTCAAGGACCTTGAATATGCGCTGCTTGGTGACTGCCGAGGCAAAGATAATCGGGAAGTCGACAAATGGTGCCATGCGCTCTCGTATGGCGTTCTCGAAGGTCTTTATCGCTATCTGCGACTTTTCCTCCACGAGGTCCCATTTGTTTACCACTACGACTAATGATTTGTTATTGCGCTGTATGAGCTGGAAGATGTTCATGTCCTGCGCTTCGATGCCGCGTGTGGCGTCAATCATAAGTATGCAGACGTCAGAGTTCTCTATGGCGCGTATGGAACGCATTACGGAATAGAATTCCAGGTCTTCCGTCACCTTGTTCTTGCGGCGTATTCCCGCAGTGTCCACGAGGTAGAAGTTAAAGCCGAACTTGTCATACTTCGTGTATATCGAGTCGCGCGTCGTGCCGGCAATCTCTGTCACGATATTTCGGTCTTCGCCTATGAAGGCGTTTATTATGCTCGACTTTCCGGCGTTAGGGCGTCCTACGACGGCAAAGCGAGGGATATCCTCCGTCTCTTCCTTCTCGGTGTTCGGCAGCCGCTCTATGATGATGTCGAGTAGGTCGCCTGTTCCCGAACCCGTCATGGCTGAGACAGTGTACGGGTCGCCGAGGCCGAGTGAATAGAATTCTGAGGCGTAATAGTTGTCTTCGTTGTTGTCTGCCTTGTTGGCTACAAGAATGACAGGCAGTTTTGTGCGGCGGAGGATTTCCGCTACGTCCTCGTCCCAGTCGGTCACTCCGTTCTTTATGTCTACGAGGAAGAGCACGAGGTCTGCTTCTTCCGTTGCCACTATGACTTGCCGGCGAATGGCGTCTTCAAAGATGTCGTCAGAATTGACGACCCATCCTCCGGTGTCTACTACAGAAAATTCTTTGCCACACCATTCACACTTTCCGTACTGACGGTCACGTGTGGTGCCTGCCACGTCGCTTACTATGGCGTGGCGTGTATTGGTGAGACGGTTGAAAAGTGTCGATTTCCCTACATTAGGTCTGCCGACGATAGCTACTAAGTTTCCCATTTTTCATTTACCGCTCCTACGGTTTCTACTTTTTGCTCAGCTTACAGTGAGCTGGGTTTATATTACTCTGGGTTATTTTGGTGGGTTATATTCTGGTGGGGTTTATTAACTCCCATCTTCAACGTATGTGGTTATGCTACTAAGCTGTGTGTATGCCTGTTACTCTGGGTTATAGCCGAAAGAGTCCAGTTCCCTTTTGTTCGAGCGCCAGTCTTTGTCTACCTTTACGAAAGTCTCAAGGAAGATATGTTTCCCGAAGAATTTCTCCAACTGTTTCCTCGCCTCGATGTTCACCTTCTTTATGGCTACTCCCTGGTGGCCTATTATGATGCCTTTCTGCGAGTCTCTCTCAACGTATATCACCGCCTGTATGTGTATGCGCTTGTCGTCTTCCTTGAACGCTTCGCATCTCACCTCTACGGCGTATGGTATCTCTTTGTCGTAGTACAGCAGTATCTTCTCACGTATTATTTCCGAGACGAAGAAACGTGCCGGTTTGTCAGTCAGCTGGTCTTTGTCGAAGAACGGCGGAGAGTCAGGCAGCAGGTCGTATATGCGTTTCAGCAATGTCTCCGTCCCGAACTTGTTCTTTGCCGAGATGGGCAGTATTTCCGCCTGTGGCAGTAGTTTCTGCCAGTTCTCTACGATTTCCGCCAGTTGGTTTGTCGCATTGACGTTCTTTCCCTCTTTGTCCTTTCCCAGTTCGTCAATCTTGTTTATCAGTACTATTACGGGTATTGTCTGCTTTGCCACTTTGTCAAGGAAGTCCTTGTTCTTCTCCGGGTTTTCTATCACGTCTGTGACATAGAGAAGGATGTCGGCGTCTGTCAGTGCTGACTCGGAGAATGCCAGCATAGACTCCTGAAGCTTGTAGTTTGGCTTCAGCACTCCCGGTGTGTCAGAGAAGACAATCTGCATGTCCTGGGTGTTTACGATGCCCATGATGCGATGCCGTGTTGTCTGTGCCTTGAATGTAGCAATAGAAATACGCTCACCAACCAGTTGGTTCATGAGCGTACTCTTTCCTACGTTGGGGTTTCCAACGATATTTACAAATCCTGCTTTATGGTTTGTCATAATGCTGTGTTCATTGTGTTAGGGTGTTTGTCTTCAGGTTTTGTAACCTTGCCTTGGTGTTATAGGTGGGTTATGCCATTTCCCATCTCTATAAGTCTTTTCCGACTTCCTCACCGTTGTATCCCCATTTGAGATATACTGCTCCATGAACGAAACCTGCTCCGAATGCGGTAAGTATGACGTTGTCTCCTTTCTTCAGTTTCTTCTCGAAGTCGAAGAGAGCGAGAGCTATAGATGCCGCACTGGTGTTTCCGTAACGTTCTATGTTTACCATAACCCTTTCCATAGGTATGTCGAGACGTTTTGTCACTGCCTCGATAATACGCATGTTCGCTTCGTGAGGTATAACCCAGTCAACGTCTTCCTTGGTAAGGTTATGCTGGCGCATCACTTCTTCTACGTCGTTGCTCATGCTTGTCACGGCGTATCTGAACACTGTGCGTCCTTCCTGATAGATGTAGTGCATGCGGTGGTCGACGGTATAGCGTGAAGAAGGGCATACCGAACCGCCAGCCTTCATGTGGAGATACGGAAGACCTATGCCGTTGGTGCGAAGGTATGAACCTCTGAAACCTACATTCTCCTCCTCAGAAGCTTCTACGAGAACTGCCGCAGCACCATCTCCGAAGAGCACGCATGTCTGACGGTCCTGGTAGTCGGTTATGGAGGACATCTTCTCTGAGGCTATTACTATGACCTTCTTATATCTGCCGCTTTCCACGAATGTCGATGCCATGTCGAGTGTATAGAGGAAACCGCAGCAAGCGCATGAGACGTCGAAGCCGTGGGCGTTCTCCATGCCCAACTTGCCGATTATTATTGATGCGTTTGAAGGGAAGCGGTAGTCAGAGGTTGTCGTTGCGCATATCACGCAGTCGATGCTCTGCGGGTCAACGCCGGTTTTCTTTATAAGCTGTTTTACGGCCTTTCTTCCAAGATAGCTTGAGCCGAGTCCTTCTTCCTTAAGTATTCTGCGCTCCTTTATACCTACACGTGTTGTAATCCATTCATCCGTAGTGTCTACCATGCGTGAAAGCTCTTCGTTGGTAAGGATATATTCCGGGACATATCCTCCGACACCGGTGATTACAGCATTGATTTTTTTCATTTTGTGTCTTTAAGGTGAGTTCTGTTAATTTTTCGCAAGCTCAAGGAAACTCCTTCCCCTCTGGTCAGTGTAACCGGAGGATAAGTCTCCCACCGTCAAAAGGTTATTATTTTTTTTTGTTGACGTAAGACCCATTATTCGTTGCCGCTTTAAGGTGAGGAGACTTGTCTCTACGCCCACTGGCAAAAATATTGTTCATGCTCTATGACGTCAGATGTTTCCGATATCGTCTGGAGGGAGATAGAGAAAAGCCCACCTGTAAATAAGGCCAAAAAAAACAAGAAGTCAAGATATGCTCAATGTTTCTTGACTTCCCGCATTCTTGTTTCCGAAATAATGTTATTCTGCAAGTTCCTTTACGATAGCAATCTTACCACGATACTGTCCGCATGTAGGGCATACAGTGTGGTAAACGTAGTATGAACCACAGTTAGGGCATACTGCCAGTGTTGGAGCTACTGCCTTGTCGTGAGTGCGACGCTTGAGCGTACGACTTTTTGATTGTCTTCTTTTAGGATGTGCCATTTTATTTTAATGATTTTTAGTTTGTTTGTTTTTACTTTTCTTTTCTTCATGCCGTTATTTTCCGGCACGTTTCCCCACGCGTGAACCTCCGTTTAGGGTCAGTTGTCGAGTTGAAGCTTTGCCAACGCCTTCCAACGCGGGTCGATGTCCTCTTCCGTTACCGTGTCGTCACTTCGGGTGGCGCTATGCTCTTTGAGCACGTTGATCATCGCAGGGTTGCATTTTCCAGGTGCATGCACATGCTTGACGGGTAAAGAGAGTGCCAGCGACTCGTAGACACACCATGCGAGGTCGACAAATGGTTCGTCCTCGGTCACTATGATGAAATTCTCGTCTTCTGAGTGTTCGCTGCCGTATTTCACTGCTATGACGCTTTCTGTGTCAACGGGTATGTCCATTGGATCAAGGCATCTGTCGCAAGCTACGGTCACTGTGCCAGTAGCGTGGAAATGTATCTCAGAGAAGTGGAGCGTCTTGCGTATAGACACCTCCACGTGCACGTCACCCCTTGACATTTCCGAACCTTCTATAGACGCAAAAAAAGCATCATCGAGACATGCGTCCACGATGGTGTCACCCTCAGAGAGGTTCTTGATATCTATGTTCAGTTTTTCTGTACTACACATTTCGGGTGCAAAATTACTAATTCTTTGCCTAATAGTAATATGCGGCAAGGAATAGTTATGATTATTTAACATAAGTTGACTTATGCTTCTCTTCTCTGCTTGTTGTTCTTTTGACGGCGGCAGTGGAGTTGCAGGCAGTTTCTTTCTCTGTTTCTTTCTCTGCTTCGTTCCGTGTTTTGTTCTCTGTCTCGTTTTCAGGTAACGCGTTACGCAGAGGGTAGGGCGTGGATTGAAGAACGACAAGACGGAGTTGTTGAAAACGCAATACGACAGTTCTTTTCTTTCTCTTATATGAGTCCTAAATGCCTCCTAAATGCCTCCTAATTGAAAAACGGGTGAAAATTATTCGTTTTGACAAGCTGTGTGGGAGCCTCCTTTTTGCTTCCCTGAGCGTCGTGGGAAGCCGCGGGCGTTACCTGTTACCCGTTACCTGCACACCTGCTATTGTTTTACAAATCGCATTAGTAAGTTTCTGCAACGTATGGTTGAAATATTTTTTTTACACACCTCCTTGACAACATAAAATAATGACAGCCTTCAGGAGAACCGTGTGTTCTGCCAAAGGCTGTCTTTCGTCGCTATTCGTCCCTAAGGGATATTATGAATATTTTATCAACTGTCCAAGCTTGAGTTTCTTCGATTTGCTTATCTTGTTAAGTTTGCACAGCTTGCTTACCGTCGTGCCGTGCTTCTTGGCTATGGTGCTCAGCGTCTCGCCCTTCTTTACCTTGTGGTAACGTGAGCGTGGCTGCGCCTCGTCGTTGTCAACAGATCTTACTATTACCTCCTCTTTTCCTGTCACCTGTTCGCGTGTGTATTGTCCGCCGTTTACTTTTCCTCTCACTGCGTTAGCCAGCTTCGACTCTTCGCTGTGTGTCGCTTTCCTGAAGAGATATGTGTCAGCCACCACATCCTGATTTCTGAAGTCAAACAGGATGGCAGGGTTTATCGCCATGCCGCAGAGACGTGTCTCGAAATGCAGGTGTGAGCCTGTGCTTCGTCCGGTGTTTCCTCCCAGTCCTATCACGTCTCCGGCTTCAACGTCCTGCTCCTCGCTTACGAGCGATTTGGAGAGGTGGGCGTATGTCGTCTCTAAGCCGTTGTCATGACGTATGACGATATAGTTTCCGTATCCTTTTCTTTCGTATTTCACCATACGTACTTTTCCCTTGAATGCTGAACGTATGGTGTCTCCCGTATATACCTTAAGGTCTATTCCCTTATGCTGCCGTCCCCACCTTGCGCCGAAGTTTGACGTCACGATGCGTGACGGTGTCGGCATGCAGAAGTCCTGAAGGTCTATGAGGAAGGAGTCTGGCATTTCTGTAGCACGGTGGGCGTAAATGTTGTCCCAACCTTCATAGAGGTCCGCCGCCGGTGATGCTGCCTGCTCGCGATAGATAAGGTCTTTGAGCGTCAGCGTGTCGACAGCTTTCATCTTCCTGTCAACCGGTGCCTGACGTGCAAGCATATCCTGCGCTTTTGCGGATGTCAGAGTTAGCAGAGTGATAAGTGTGAACAGTATTTTCAGAAGGTTTTGTCTTTGCATTTTGTTTATAATATTGTATCTTAGGGGTTAGTCTTTCGGTTAACGTGACGTGTAAAGATTGACGCTTAAAATATATAGCGCTTTCCTTTATAAATAGTGTCGCGCCAACACCAATCGATGCAAAATTACTAAAAAAAACACAAATACTTGACCTGTACCAAATTATTTAAAGTTTCTTTATACAAAATTAACAACAAAACCTTATAATATATTCTGTTTCCACCCGCCTACAGTTTCAGCACCTTGTCGCAGTAGTCGCATACCGTAAGACGGTGTGTTATGAAGATTACCGTCTTTTTTCGTGTGGAGAAGATGTTTGTCAGCAGCTGACGTTCAGTCTCTGTGTCAAGAGCCGACGTCGCTTCGTCGAAGAGCATGACGGGACGGTTTCTCAGCAAGGCACGCGCTATGGAGATGCGTTGTGCCTGACCTTCAGAGAGTCCTCCGCCACGTTCGGAGCAAGGTGTGTCAAGACCGTTGGGGAGGTCGAAGACAAATTCCGCACAGCATTGCCTCAGTGCCTCCTTCATCTCCTCCGTTGTTGCGTCAGGCTTTCCGAGCAGCAGGTTGTCGCGTATTGTGCCGGTCATGAGAGTATTGCTTTGGGGTACGTAGACGAAATTGCAGCGGTGGAGGTGTGTCACTTCCTCCTGCTCTTCAGGTGACCCTCCTCCAATGGTTATCCTGCCCTCGGTAGGGTGGAGGAGTGCCAGCAAGAGACGTATGAGGGTTGTCTTCCCTGCTCCTGTCTCGCCTGTTATTGCCGTTGACGTTCCGGCAGGGAATGTGCATGAGAAGTGCGAGAACACCTCCTGCTGAGCGTCGTCGTAGCGGAACGACACATTATTAATATATATGCCGCACGGCTCAGGCATGAAGCGGTTCTCCCCATTCTCCTCTTCCGGGATGTCTTCCAGTTCCATGAGGCGTTCGGCTGCTGTGAACACCGCTACCGACTGCGGCAGCAGGTGTGCGAGACTTTTTGCCGGGTTCTGTATCTTATGCACCAGTTGCAGGAATGCCGTCATTCCTCCGAATGTCAGCGTGCCTCCCGACATGCGCAATGCTCCCCATGCGAATGTAAGAAGATATGACATGGCAAAGCCGAGGTTCAGCGTAAGGTTTGACAATACCGAGAAAACCGTGCGTTTCACGACATTACGTCGCAGCTCACCATGTAACGAGACAAGTCTTGCCACCATGTTGTCTGTACATTCCAGGGTTTTTATTAGTATGCCGTTCTGTATCGTGTCCTGCATGGCTGACTGTATGCGCGAGTCAGAGTCGCGGACGTTGCGGTTTAACCGGCGCATCTTTCTGACATAGAACTTGCTGAGCACCATACACAACGGTATTATGGCTATTGTGATGAGAGCCAGCAGACGGTCCATGGAGAAAAGATAGAAGAAAGCTCCAAGGAAGAGCACAAGCGTAGACAATGCGCTGGGTAATGTCTCCGTAAGGAAATTTACTACAGCCGTCACGTCACCTTCCAGACGGTTCAGTATGTCTCCGCTGTGAAACCTCTTGCCCGACTGCCATTCCGACCTCAGCACCCTTTCCATCATCACCTGCTGCATACGGTTCTGTGCCCTGATACCGAGGATGTTGCGTATCCAAATGCCTGAGATTGTGAGAGCGAACTCAAAGAGTATCAGCGAACCGATGAAGGCTATTGCCACGACCATGCTGCCCTCTATGGCGTGTGACGCCACGTCTATGGCATAACGCATGGCATAGACGGAGAACAGCGATGCCGTAACCTGCAGCAGCCCTACAATGACGTTCAGGAACATCTGCAAGCGGTTGCCGCGGGCTATGACCCACAGCCAGCGCAGTATGGAAGGTATGGATTTCTGGATGTTCTTCATCGGTTTCCTGCTCATTTTCTTTGTTGTCTCTTCGCTTACTCTCTCATGTCTGCCCCCCACATCATCTTCTCGCGTAATGTGGCGACATAATTGTGACGGCGTCGTTTTACTATGCAGACATCATAGTCGGCTTTTCGTATATGCAGACGCGTCGTCTCCGGCAGTTTCTCCGAACGTCCGTCGACAGCCACAAGGAAAGTGTGCGACCTGCTCTCTATGTCCAATGTCACCACCGACGACATAGGTATTACGAGCGGACGGATATTGAGGCTGTGTGGCGCAACAGGTGTGAGACACAACACGTCGGTTAGTGGCATGATGATCGGTCCGCCGTTTGAGAGCGAGTAAGCCGTTGAGCCGGTAGGCGTAGAGACAATCAGCCCGTCCGCCTGATATTTCACGAGGTTGTCGCCGTCTATCTTTGCGCGTATGGTGATCATGGAGGCGTTGTCCTGCTTTAGTATGGCTATGTCGTTAAGCGCGAAATGGCTGCCGGCAAAGTCTTTTCCCTCCGTCGCTACTTCTATTACTGCATGTCGCTCTGTGATATACGCCCCGTCGTAGAGCATGCGTATGGCTCTCTCTATCTCCGTAGGACTTATGTCCGCGAGATATCCGAGTCGTCCCATGTTTATGCCTACGATGGGTACATTGCGGTTGCCCACCTTGCTGGCTGCCTTCAGCAGTGTTCCGTCGCCACCCATGGAAATCACGAAGTCCACATCGAAGTCAAGCACAGAGAATGTCCCTGCGCACGGGACGCTCAACTGCTGTCCCTCGGTAAGGAAACGGTAGAATATTTTCTCCACATAAACCTCTGCCTTTTTCTCGCTCAGCAGAGAGAACAGTTTCTGCGCTGATGTCGACTTGCGTGTCTGGTATTCGTTACCGAAGACAGCAAATGTTACCTTTTTCTTCATTTTTATAGGTTAAAATCATTGCCTTTTGACAAATGTTTCGTATATTTGCAGATGCAAAATTAATATTTTAATTTCAGAAACAAGAAAAAACATGGCAAAAGTTTATGAATTCCTATCCAATGGCACCGAAGAAGTGGAGGCGCTGATACCCGTCGACGTATTACGCCGTGCCGGTGTAGACCTTGTCCTGGTATCTGCAACAGGCGAGAAAACCATAACGTCCGCACATGGAGTGAGGATTGAGGCAGACGCTTTGATAGAGGACATAGACACCTCTGATGCTGACCTTCTCATGATTCCCGGAGGACTGCCCGGAGCAGAGAATCTGTGCAACCACCCTTTGGTGCGTGAGGCAATAAAACGACAGTATGACAGCGGCAGACTTGTCTCTGCGATATGCGCCGGCCCGATGATTTTCGGCTCCCTGGGTATTGCCGACGGCAAGCGTTGCACATGCTACCCAGGCTTTGAAGGGCATCTGCCTGGTGCGACATATACCGCAGAGTTGGTCACCGTGGACGGCAATATGGTGACAGGCGAAGGCCCTGCCGCTACCTTCCCTTACGCATACACGCTTTGTGAGATGCTCTGTGGCAAAGCCACCACCGAAGCCATACGCGAAGGAATGATGTTCAACCACCTTATGAAGCGATAAAGCAGATGTCAGACTTCTTCTCACAGGACATAATGTACCTCCCCGGCGTAGGACCTAAGAAAAAGGAAATCCTTGTCCGCGAGCTTGGCATAGCGACGTTCGGAGACCTTGCGGAATACTACCCATATAAGTATGTTGACCGCAGCAAGGTCTATACCATTGCCGAATTGTCGGGCGAGATGCCTTTTGTCCAGGTGAGAGGAAGAATACTCTCTTGGGAGATTTATGATACCGGGAAGAAACAACGGCGTTTCGTGGCACATTTCTCTGACGGTACCGGAATAGTAGACCTCGTATGGTTCAAGGGCGGCGACTATGTTTACAAAAGCCTTAAGCTCAACGAGGAATACATCGTTTTCGGCAAGCCTACAGTATATCAGGGGCGATACCAATTCTCACACCCTGACATTGACGAGGCGTCGAGCCTGACGCTGTCAGACATGGGGCTGCAACCGCATTACATGACTACCGAACGCATGAAAAATGCCGGCCTTACGTCACGTGGCATGGAGCGGCTTACCAAGAGCCTTGTCGAGCGTATGACAGAACTTTCCGAGACTCTCCCGCCTTTTATCACCTCTCCCTATGGTCTTGTCTCGCGCGACCTCGCCATACGCTGGATACACTATCCGCACAACAATGCCGAGATGGCTGAAGCACAGCGGAGGCTGAAGTTTGAGGAACTGTTCTTCGTGCAGCTGAATATAGCACGGTATATCAAAGAACGTCATGAGAAATACTGCGGCTGCCGGTTTACGAAGGTCGGCAAGCCTTTTCATGTTTTCTATGACAATAACCTGCGTTTCGAACTCACCGGAGCCCAGAAACGTGTCGTCAAGGAGATTTACCACGACACATGTACAGGGAAGCAGATGAACCGTCTGCTTCAGGGCGATGTCGGTTCAGGAAAGACTCTCGTGGCTCTCCTCACCATGCTCATTGCCGTAGGCAACGGTTTTCAGACAGTCATCATGGCACCTACCGAAATACTTGCAGAGCAGCATCTTGAGACGATACGTCATTTCCTTCACGACATGGAGGTCAGCGTGGCTCTCCTGACAGGCACTGTAAAGGGACGAAGGAGGAGAGAGACTCTGGAAAGTATTGCTGACGGCACGGTAGACATCGTAGTAGGTACACATGCCGTCATAGAAGATACTGTTGTGTTCCATAATCTCGGGCTTGCCGTCATCGACGAGCAGCACCGTTTCGGAGTAGCTCAGAGGGCGAAATTGTGGAGCAAGACAAATACCTCGGCTTTCCTGCCGCATATTCTCGTCATGACGGCAACGCCAATCCCACGCACACTCGCCATGACGCTGTATGGCGACCTTGACGTTTCGGTTATTGACGAGTTGCCCCCGGGCAGGAAACCTATACTTACCGTACATCGTTATGACGACCAGATGGCTGCGCTATATCAGAATATCCGCAACCAGATAGTTCTCGGACGCCAGGTGTATATCGTTTATCCCCTTATCCAAGAGAGCGAGAAGATGGACCTTAAAGACCTTGAACAAGGCTACGAGAAATTGAAGAGTGTCTTCCCCGACATGCGTCTCAGTAAGGTTCACGGCAAAATGAAGCCTGCAGAGAAAGACGAAGAAATGCAACGCTTTGTGCGGGGCGAGACACAGATCCTCGTTGCCACAACCGTGATAGAGGTAGGTGTCAACGTGCCTAACGCTACCGTAATGGTTATTATGGAGGCGCAACGCTTCGGCCTCTCGCAGCTTCATCAGCTGCGAGGTAGGGTAGGGCGTGGCGGCGACCAGTCATATTGCATTCTTGTCTCAAGCCGTAAGCTGTCCACAGAGACGAGAAAACGTCTTGACATCATGTGCGACACCAACGACGGCTTCCGCATAGCTGAGGCAGACTTGAAGCTGCGAGGCCCCGGCGACCTTGAAGGCACTCAGCAGTCGGGCATGGCTTTCGACCTTAAGATAGCCAACATTGCACGCGACGGACAGTTGATACAGCTTGCAAGAGACACTGCCCAGAAGGTTATAGAAAACGACCCGCAGTGTGACAAACCTGAGTATGCCTGTCTGTGGCGAAGGCTAAGGGAACTGAAAAAGACGGAAATGGATTGGGGCGCGATAAGCTGACGTGAGACATTATGTGACGTCGTGTAAAAGGTCCGTTAGAAAAAATATAAAGGTCCGTTAGAAAAAATATAAAGGCCCGTTAGGAAAATATAAAAGTCCGTTAGAAAAAATATAAAGGTCTGTTAGGAAAAAGTAAAAGCCTCGTCAGAACGTAATATATTGAAAAGAAGAATCCGTTGCTTCACATGTTCTTTATTGTGAAGCAACGGATTGTCTTATAAACAGGTTGCGTTTGTCTGTCAAAACACTCCCTGATGCGTCAGATGAGGGATTGTTCTTCTTGCCACTCGCTTTCCTTTGGGTGAGGTGCGTGTCAATATGTTATTCTTTTCGGCCATGAACGTAGGAAGGTTATGTCGAAGACGAGGGTGCTGTATGCCGGTATACCCGTCTTTGCCTGACTGCCATATCCGAGATTGTGTGGTATGTAAACCTTCCACCTGTCACCGGGACGCATTTTCATGAGTGCCGTAGCGTAACCGTCAACGTAATCGCCTACGACACCATTGTAGGGTTTCATGGCCATTAGGTTATATTCTCCCGTCCACGAGCTGTCAAACAGATATCCGTCCTTATAACTCTCAGAGGGCATCAGTCGTCCGCTGTAGTGCATGCTTACGGAGTCGGTTGTCATGGTCTTGCGGTATTCTCCGTCGCCTTCCGTTATAACCTCTGCCACGATATAGTCAGTGATAGATATTGTGTTGGAGTTCTTTGAATAAGCCTTGAATATCTTCCACTTCGTGTCGCCGTTGTCGGCAGCTTGCTTTGCGGTAGCGTATATGGTAGAGAAATATGCCTCGTTGCGTTCCTGCCAGTTGGCGTATTCGTTGTTTTCCTCATGTGTCTCTCCGCATGATGTAAAGAGTAAAACGGCGAGACATGTCATGAGATAAAGCATTTTGTTCATAGTCTTGATGTTGTAAAAGCGGGTGGTTTACAGAATGATACTATATCCTTCGCCTGTTTGGCATTAAGGCAGGCATTATGGTGCCCCTTGTTGTCTGGGAATAATGCCTGCCCCTCGTTGTGTGCTTAGCGTTATTGTGCTTACTTCAATCCTTTCAGCAGTGTCGCAATGCTTACCTTGTCTTCTATGATGCCACGGAGGTCGGCGATATTCACACGCTCCTGCTCCATGGTGTCACGGTAACGTAATGTCACGGTGTTGTCCTCCAGTGTCTGGTGGTCAACAGTCACGCAGTATGGTGTGCCGATGGCGTCCTGACGGCGGTAGCGCTTGCCTATCTGGTCTTTCTCCTCATACTGGCAGTTAAAGTGGAACTTCAGCCCGTCGATAATCTCGCGTGCCTTCTCAGGAAGCCCGTCTTTCTTTGTCAGCGGGAATACGGCAAGCTTCACCGGTGCGAGTGCTGCCGGCAGATGCAGCACAGTACGTGTCTCTCCGTTCTCTAACTTCTCCTCCTCGTAAGAGTGACACATCACGGAGAGGAACATACGGTCTACTCCTATTGATGTCTCAATGACAAACGGTGTGTATCTCTCGTTTGTCTCCGGGTCGAAATATTCTATCTTCTTTCCAGAATACTTTGCGTGCTGCGAGAGGTCGAAGTTCGTACGTGAGTGGATGCCCTCCACCTCCTTGAAGCCAAACGGCATGTGGAACTCTACGTCAGTAGCGGCATTTGCATAATGCGCCAGTTTGTCGTGGTCGTGGAAACGGTAGTTCTCTGCTCCGAAGCCGAGGGCCTGGTGCCATGCCATACGGCGTTCTTTCCATTCCTTGAACCATTCCAGTTCTGTCCCTGGTTTTACGAAGAACTGCATCTCCATCTGTTCGAACTCACGCATACGGAATACGAACTGTCTTGCAACAATCTCGTTACGGAACGCCTTGCCTATCTGTGCTATGCCGAACGGCAGTTTCATACGTCCTGTCTTCTGTACGTTGAGGTAGTTCACGAAGATTCCCTGTGCCGTCTCCGGACGCAGATATATTGTTGAGGCACCTTCTGCTGCTGCACCCATCTCCGTCTTGAACATAAGGTTAAACTGTCTGACGTCTGTCCAGTTCCTTGTTCCGGAGATAGGGCATACTATCTCCTCGTCGAGGATGATCTGCTTCATTCCCTCAAGGTCTATGCCTCCCTCAGCGTTCATGACGTCGTGGAACCTCTGGTGCAGGGCATCGCGTTTTTCCGTGAGTTCAAGCACTTTTGGCGATGTAGCACGGTACTGCTCCTCGTTGAAGTCGTCCTTGAAGCGTTTGCGTGCTTTCTCTACCTCCTTCTCTATCTTCTCGTCGTATTTTGCTATCTGGTCCTCAATGAGAACGTCAGCACGATAGCGTTTCTTTGAGTCGCGGTTGTCAATGAGCGGGTCGTTGAAAGCGTCAACATGTCCTGACGCCTTCCATATCGTCGGGTGCATGAATATGGCGGAGTCAATGCCCACGATGTTCTCATGGAGCAAGACCATATACTGCCACCAGTACTGCTTGATATTGTTTTTCAGTTCCACGCCGTTCTGGCCGTAGTCATAAACAGCGCCGAGACCGTCGTATATTTCTGATGAGGGGAACACGAAGCCATATTCTTTACAGTGGCTTACAATCTTTTTGAAAACATCTTCCTGTGCCATTATTGTCGTTTTGTTTTTCGTTAATTACGGTGGTAGCCTTTCTTTTTCAGTTCGGTCAAAAAGTTTTTGTTTGCGAACCACCTTATATTATTAGCGGCTGCAAAGTTACTGCTTTTTTCCGTAATAATGACAAGATTTTATATTTTTCTATAAAATAAGGTGATATTTTTAGATATTCACACTCTTGTCCTGTCTTTTTGCTTTCCTCTCTGCTATGCTTCAATACCTTTCATCACGTTAACCATCTCTATGGCAGATATCATGGCGTCAGCGCCTTTGTTCCCCGCCTTTGTGCCGGCGCGTTCTATTGCCTGCTCAATGCTGTCCGTTGTCAATATGCCGTTTGTTACAGCTACACCTGTCTTAAGACTTGCTGCCGCGATACCTTTTGCCGACTCGTTGGCTACCATGTCGAAATGTGGTGTCGCTCCGCGTATTACTGCTCCGAGACATACCACGGCATCATATTTTCCTGATGCTGCCATCTGCTGTGCCGCAAGAGGTATCTCGAATGCTCCCGGCACGTATGCCAGCGTGAGGTTGTCTGTCTCTCCTCCATGCCTTACGAAGCAGTCTTCCGCTCCGGCAATCAGATGACCTACGATAAAATCGTTGAAACGTGATGCCACAATGCCTATGTGCATTCCTTTTGCTGTCAGTTTTCCTTCAATCTTTTTCATGATGCTATCTTTGATTTTTTATTTGATATTCTGGTAGGTTACAAGAAAATCCTGCTGAACTTTTGGTGGGAGTTAAGGCGGTGGCTATTGATTGCCGCCTTGTTTCTTGTCTTTTGCGAAGACATGCAGCAGATGTCCCATCCTCGCATATTTCGTGTACATATAAAACTCATCCTTCTCCGTGCATGTCATCTCAATAGGCTCCCTTGCCACAACCTTCAGCCCGAAGCCGTCAAGGCCTTCTATCTTTGCCGGATTGTTTGTCATGAGGATAAGGTCGCGGGCACCGAGGTCAGCGAGAATGGACGCTCCTGTGCCATATTCCCGCAGGTCGGCGGCAAAACCGAGAGCGAGGTTGGCGTCAACGGTGTCCATGCCTTCGTCTTGCAGTTTGTATGCCCGTAGCTTGTTTATCAGTCCTATGCCACGTCCCTCCTGCCGCAGGTATAGCAGTATGCCGCGTCCTCTTTCCTCTATACGTCTCATGGCTTCTGCCAGCTGTTCGCCGCAGTCGCAGCGCAGGCTTCCGAAAGCGTCTCCTGTGAGGCATTCTGAGTGTACGCGGCACAACACTGGTTCGGGCGTTGTCACGTCACCCTTTACGAGAGCCACATGATGTTCTCCCGTAACTTTGTTGACATATCCGTAGGCCTTGAATGTTCCGTATTTCGTTGGCATCTCAGCCACAGAAACCTGTTCTACGAGTTTCTCTGTTTTCCTGCGGTAAGCCACAAGGTCGGCAATGGTTATCATAACCAGGTTATGACGTGCTGCAAACTCCTTCAGTTCTGTCGTGCGCATCATAGTGCCGTCCTCACGCATTATCTCGCAGCAGAGGCCGCAGCCTTTCAATCCTGCAAGGCGGCAGAGGTCAACAGTAGCTTCTGTATGTCCTGTCCTTACCAATACGCCTCCGTCGCGCGCCTGCAGCGGGAACATGTGACCCGGACGGCGGAAGTCAGAAGGCTTTGCCCCCTCAGCCACCGTGGCTCTTGCCGTCATGCCCCTCTCTACCGCCGATATTCCCGTTGTGGTGTCTATATGGTCAACACTTACGGTGAATGCCGTGAGATGGTTGTCGTCGTTGCGAGTACACATCTGCGGAAGTCCCAGCTTCTCGCACATCGTTCTGGGCATGGGCATGCATATCAGTCCCTTGGCTTCCGAAGCCATGAAGTTGACGTTCTCTGTGGTGGCATGCTCTGCAGCACATATCAGGTCGCCTTCATTCTCACGGTCAGGGTCGTCGGTGACAAGGACACATTGTCCTTGACGTATCGCCTCTATGGCCTCTTCTATAGTGTTCAATTCCTTTGCCATGTGTTATTTTTGTTTGTTTCTGTTTTTCTGAAGAATAATCCCTTTTCCTTTCTCTCTTCTCCCTTCTCTCTTCTCCTTTCTCTCAGCTCTCACCTCTCATCTCTCATCTCTTTTCTCACCCCATAAACCCACATCGTGCCAGTGTTGTCATGATGCCCTCTTTACTTTCTTTTCCGAGCATTTTCTCTACATACTTCGCAATGATGTCTGTCTCTAAATTCACCGTGCTTCCTGTCTTCATGCCGTGTAATGTCGTGACCTCCTGAGTATGAGGAATCAGTGAAACGGCAAAAGAACTCTCGTCGACACGTGCTACGGTTAGTGACACTCCCTGCACAGTTATGCTTCCCTTCTCTACGATATGTCTCAGCAGAGACGTGTCGCATTCTATCGTCAGCCATACCGCATTGTCGTCAGCACGACGGTCGGTTATGCGCCCCACGCCGTCAATATGCCCTGTCACGATATGCCCTCCGAGACGTGTCTGCAGCGACAGGGCGCGTTCCAGGTTCACCCTGCTTCCCCCGACAGCCTCCCTCAATGCTGTCCGTGCCACTGTTTCCGGCATTACGTCGGCAGTAAACCCATGCTCTGTTATCTTCGTCACGGTAAGGCATACGCCGTTAGTAGCTATGCTGTCACCCACCTGTGTGCCTTCCATAACCTTCTCTGCCTCTATCTCCAGCGTGAAGCTCTTTGCTCCACGGTGCATGGAGCGTACCGTGCCTATTTCCTCTACTATACCTGTAAACATTTTCTTTGTGTTTTTTTTCTGCCCCTTGCTTTACGTGCCTATTCAACCTTTGTTATGCCGTGAATACATACGTCGTTTCCGAAACGTTCCGTGCGTATGTCATCCAGTGTCATGGCGTCAGCAAGACGTGCTATGCCATGCCCCTCGACGGGTGTCTTCGCCTCACTGCCTCCTACAATCTTCGGCGCTATGAAAGCCCACAGCTCATCGGCGAGTCCTTCTCTCACAAACGCCTCGTTTATCGTGCCACCGCCTTCTACGAGTATGCTGTCTATGCCCTCGGCATGTGCCTTTTCCGCCATGTCTCTCAGAGAGTGGCAACTCCATGTCCTCACTCCCGCCTCATGCAGCCTTTCTGCTTTCAGAGTGTCGGCATCAGGTGCGTGTACTATTACCGTAGGCGTTTTGCCTGCTGTCGTAACAACCTTTGCCGTGAGCGGAGTGCGCAGGTTTCTGTCAAGTATGATACGTATGGGATTCCGCGCTTCCGGCTCATCGTCGATGCGTGTCGTCAGCATGGGGTCGTCAGCAAGTATGGTGCCTATTCCACAGAGTATCGCGGTGTGCCTCTTGCGTAATATGTGTACGAAACGTCTCGCCTCTTCGCCTGTGATCCATTGGCTCTCGCCTGTCGTGGTGCATATCTTGCCGTCGAGCGTCATGGCGTATTTCATTGTTATCCAGGGGTGCTGTGAGGTGATATATTTCAGGAATACACGGTTCTGGAACCTCAGCTCTCTGGCGAGTGGCGTCTCTTCACCTGCCACCTCAACGGCAATGCCTGCCTTACGCAGTATTTCGATACCCTTGCCTGCCACGAGAGGGTTGGGGTCGGTCATGCCTACTACCACTCGGCTTATGCCGTGGCTTATGACAGCCTCTGTGCATGGTGGCTGATGACCGTGGTGACAGCAAGGCTCCAGGGTGACATACATCGTTGCCCCCTGACACTGTATGGCATGGCTGTCGGCATAAGCGAAAGCCTCACGCTCGGCATGTAATCCACCGTATTTTCTGTGCCACCCCTCAGCGATGATGTCGCCGTCGCGCACCACAACCGCACCCACCAAAGGGTTGGGGTTCACACTGCCTGCCCCTCGTTCTGCGAGCGACATGGCGTGGCGTAGGAATATGATGTCTTGTTCTGTAATCATTTCTTTTGGCATTTGTCTTGCAGCCGACGAGAGCTGCCTGAGGAACAACAAAAGGGAGGAAGAAAGAAATATGCCAAAAGCAATCACGAGACACTGCGGCCTCTATGTTTTCTGCACTTCTCTCATCCAGACTTTACTGTCGGCACCGGAATTTCACCGTTTCATGACCATTACGGTCTCGCGGGCTGTCACCGCCGGTAGGGAATTTCACCCCGCCCCGAAGTGTTTTGTCTTGCAAAAGTAAAAAGCTTCTCTCTACTATCGAAAGATATTAATCATTTTTACGGCTTTTTATTTTTTGTTTAAGGCGTATGACGACTTCTGCATTGTTGTGCTTTCTTTTCGCTTGGTCAGTGTCAAGTGCTGCGTAATTGTTGCTTCCTTTTGGCTTGGTCGGTGTCAAGTGCTTTCTTTCTCAACCTTTACGCTAACACTCCGTCAATGCTTCTGAGTCACCCTTTTTCTGGTCTTAACTTATCATTTCCGTCGGTCATAAGTTATGATTCGCCTTAGTCGTAAGTTGTGACCGGCTTTCTTGCTTGTTTTGGCTTCCTTTGTCCGACGTTGCAAAGTTACTGCTTTTTTCCCTCCCGTCGTCCGCTTTTCCCCAGGAACGTGAATTGTTTTCCCTGAGCACGTAACGCGTCGTGTTTCTACGGCTCGCAGCATTATTGCCGTAATGCGTTTCTGCCCCTGAAAATAGTTGAATTGTCTTGCCCTGAAGTGTTAACTTGTTAACGTTAATTTGGCGTTAACTTTAAACTTTTTCTCAA